>JBGQJV010000046.1:0-22442 GCA_041499215.1 Gemmatimonadota bacterium
GCCCTCGGGCTCTACCAGGGGGATTTCCTGGCCGGCCTCCATGCGAGTGGGGCGGCGGACGCGTTCGAGGACTGGTTGACCGGGTCCAGGACGCTGTTTCGCGCCCGGGCGGTAACGGCGGCGACGACCCTTGCCCGGGGTGCCGAAGAGAACGGCGAACTCGAATCCGCCGCCCACTGGCTCCGGTTCGCCATCGACGCCGATCCGTTGAAGGAATCGTCGTACCGGACGCTCATTCGCGTGCTCCTGGCCACCGGAGAGGCCAGCGGCGCGCGGGAGGTCTACCAGTCGCTGGCGCTCCGGCTCAAGCGGGACCTGGACAGCGAGCCCTCCCCCGACACGCGCGCCCTGCTGGAACACCCGGCCCTTCTCCTTGCGACCGCACCGCCCAAGCCGGACCCCGTTCCAGACCTCAGCGGCTCACTCCCGATCGAGCCGGCTGTCCCGCCAGCCGCTCGCCCTCCCACCGTGCGTCGATTCCCGTACGATTGGCGGATCGCGGCCGGCTTGGCCCTCGCGCTGGCCACGGCCGTCTTGCTGCTGCCCCGGTGGTGGCGCCGGCCGGAAGCACCGCCGCTCATCGCGGTCGCGGGATTCGAGTGGTCAGGCATGGCCGACAGCGGAACCAGTGCCATCATGGCCGATCTCCTTTCCAACGGTTTGGCCCGACTCCCCGGCGTGCAGGTCGTGAGCGGCCCTCGCCTGCTGGAGCTGGAAGAACGACTGAGCCAGCTCCCGCCCTCGGTCCGCGCCCTTCGCGCCGCTTCCGCCGGTGGGGCGACACTGCTGGTCCGTGGGCAGCTCAGCGGAGCCGAGGGGGCCCGGCGGATCGACATCCAGTTGATCGAGTTATCGACCGGGCGTATTCGGTATACCGTGCGAGCCTCCGCACCGGATATTCTCGCCCTCGCCGACAGTGCCGCGAATGAACTCGCGGTGTACTTCCGGGCGCCGCCACCCGATGCTCCCGTCTCGGCCGGGACCACCCGCTCCCTGGTCGCGTACCGCTTCTATGAGGAGGGACTGCGCTCGTACTACGCCGGGGATGGCTCGGCGGCCCTGCGGCTCTTTCAGGAGGCGCTGGTCGACGATTCGAACTTCGCCATGGCCGCCTACTACGGCGCCGAGGCAGCCCGCCGTCAAGGCGAAGGTGCGGTGATGAACCAGTTACAGGACCGCATGCGCCGGGTCGCACCCTCCCTTCCGGACCGTGAGCGTCTCCTGCTCCAGACCGCGGGTGCCATGGCGGAGGTCGATCCCATATCCGCGGTGCTGGCCGACAGCCTGGTGCTGCGCTGGCCAGGCGACCCCGATGCCGAGCTGATGCGCGCCCGGGCGTATGCGATGTTCAGCGCGGACCAGCAGCAGGCGATCGCGAGCGCCCGCCGGGCCATCGAGCTGGACTCGATCAATCAGCGCGGGGAGCTCCTGCCCTGTCGGATCTGCGACGCCTATTTCCAGCTCGCACTTTCCCAGATCTCGATCGACGATTTCGCCGGAGCGGAACGCACCGCGCGCGAGTTCATCTCCCTGCAGCCGCGCCAGGCATCGGCGCACGGGTTGTTAGACGGCATCCTGTCGCGTCTCGGGCGGACCAGGGAAGCCGGGCGCGAAGCCGCGATCGCCGACTCCCTCACCGGGCGTTATCCCACTCCCGTGATGGATGACCTGCTGCGAGCAGGGGAGTTTGCCACAGCCGATGCCGAACTCGAGCGCTGGCTCCAGTCGGCCACCCCCACGGTGCAGGACGATGGACGGTGGTGGCTCACGATTTCCCTTCGTACCCAGGGGCGCCTGCGGGAGGCACTCCGGTTGCAGCGCGATGGATTGACCCCTGCCGGCCGGTCGCTGGCGCCTCACGCGGGCAGCGATTCGACGCTGCTGGCCCAACTGCTCTGCGAATCGGGGTTCGCACGCGAGGGTGCGGCCATGTTTGCCAGCATGGCAATTCCGCGCAATCCGTCGCGGGACCCGCATCCCTTTCACCGGGCGCGACAGGCGAGCTGGACGCTGGCGCACTCCGCCACCTGCCGCGCCCTCGCCGGTGACACCGCCTCGCTCGCCGGCCTCGCCGACAGCATCGGGATTATTGCCGCGAGCACCGGCTCACCCCGGCATCTGACCCTGCCGCACTATGTGAAAGGCCTGCTCATGCGCGCCCGCGGTGACTGGGCCGGTGCGCTCGCCGAGCAACAACAGGCGATGACATCGCCAGTGGAAGGATTGACCCGGATCAACTACGAGCTGGCCGGCGCCCTGCTCAAACTAGGTCGGGCGCGGGAGGCCATTCGGCCATTGCAGGCGGGCCTTCGGGCGCCGCTCCAGGCCGGCGGACTGTATCTCGCGCGTACCGAGATGGAAGAACGACTGGCTCAGGCGTTCGACCTGGTGGGCCAACCGGACAGCGCCCGGGTGCACCATGCGTGGGTCGAGCGGGCCTGGCGTACAGCGGACCCGCAGTTCCAATCACGGTATGACGACGCGCGACGACGCGCCGCGACGGGCCAGTAGGCGGACGGGCGGACCGGCGGACCGGCGGACCGGCGGACCGGGGAAGCTGCGCTCACCGCGGCCTCGCGACGCAAGCGCGACAACCTCATCGGACACCGAGGCCGCGGAGCGGTCGTAGGTGAGCCGAAGGCGAGCGAGCCACGGGCGAAGCCCGCGCGCAGCTCAACCCCCGAACGACGAGCGCTGGTCAGCGGGGGACGACGTGCCCCAATGAGTGGCTAGGGAGGGAATCGATCCGAGCCCCGGAGGGCGAGGCCACAGAGGCCAAGGCACGACGTGAGGCCCCGAAGCGCCAAACGCCGCCCCACTCGGAGCGGCGCTCAATCTGGAAGCAACAGTCCTTCAGGACTTCTGACGCGACCGAGCGCCCTTGGGAGCGCGTCAGCGACCCGGCGCGAGAGCCTGCCCCGAGCGCAGCGAGGGGGAGTCCTTCAGGGCCGAGCGGGGGCCTCAGCCCGCGAACACATGGCTAGGGAGGGAATCGAACCCCCGACACGCGGATTTTCAGTCCGCTGCTCTACCAACTGAGCTACCTAGCCGTTGGGGCGGGGAATATAAGGAAAGCCGCCGGACCCGCAAACCCCGGGCCTAGACGGACAGACGGCCAAGACGGACGGAACGGAAGAGGGGAGGACGGGGCCGACTCTCGGCAACGGTGCCCACTAGCCCGCCGCCCGCCTGTCCGTCCCGACCGTCTGTCCGTCCCCACTGCGCCACAATCCGGTACAGACTCCCGCCCTCGGTCGTGATGTACATCTCCCCCGCCGCATCCTCTCCAAAACTGTTGGGCATTTCCCCCGCCGGGAGCATGCCGGGGTCCTCGGTCTGCCCCGTGGCCGCTCCAGCCGCCCAGCGGAACGAGCGCACCCAGCCAGAGCAGAAGTCGGCGCAGAAGTAGGTGCCGCGGAGGGCGGGGATGGCCGAGCCACGGTAGATGTAGCCACCCATCACCGCGCAGCCCTCGTTGTGCCCGTAGTCCAGCACCGGCATCGTGATCCCCGCCGTGTTGCATTGGCCGCCGTTGAAACACTCGAGGCCCTCGGTGATCCACCAGCCGAGGTTCTCGCCACCGGTGCTGGTATGCGGGATCACGTCCACCTCTTCGCGGCGGGCGGTCGGGACGGTCGGGACGGTCAGGACGGTCACGACGGTCACGACGGTCACGACGGTCAGGGCAAGTCTAAAGGGTGTTGTCCGCTTCGTCCGTCTGTCCGTCTTGCCCGTCTGACCGTCTGTCCGTCTTGTCCGTCTGTCCGTCCCGTTCGTGCCGTCCGCCCGTCCGCCCGTCCGCCTCGCGTCGCCCCCTCCCGGAGACAAGGCAAGGAGGCCATCTTCTCCCCATGGCGCACCCCACCCTGCCCAACCTCACCGTCCTCGACCATCCGCTGATCCAGCACAAGCTGACCCTGCTGCGCGACCGGACCACCAGCACCCGGGATTTCAAGCAGCTGACGGCCGAGATCGCGATGCTCATGGCGTACGAGGTCACCAAGCATCTCTCGACCGAGCCGGTAGAGATCGAAACCCCGCTCGAGCGGATGACCGGCCGGATGGTGTCGGACAAGAAGCTCACCCTGGTACCCATCCTCCGCGCCGGGCTCGGCATGGTCGACGGCGTCGCCCAGCTCCTCCCGACCGCGCGGGTGGGGCACATCGGCGTGTCGCGCGACGAAAACTCGCTGGAGGCGACCCGCTACTACGCCAAGCTGCCCAGCGAGGAGGGAGACCGGGACTATTTCGTGCTCGACCCGATGCTCGCCACCGGCGGCTCGGGTACCGCGGCGGTGACGACACTCAAGGCCGCCGGGGCCCGGCGGATCCGATTCCTCTGTATCGTCGCGGCCCCCGAGGGTGTCCGCCGCATGCTCGAAGGCCACCCCGATGTTCCGGTCTTCGCCGCGGCGCTGGATCGTGAGCTCAACGAGCGCGGGTACATCCTGCCGGGGCTGGGGGATGCGGGCGACCGGCTCTTCGGTACCCGCTGATGGACGGTCTTACCGGTACGTTCTGCCTTGCCTTCGCCCTCGTTGCCACCCCGTTGTCTGCGCCGTCCATCCGTGCCGTGGCGGTGACGTTCGACGACCTGCCCGTGGTCTCCGTGCTGCCGCTCGACCGGGCGGGACGCGACGCTCTCACCTCCGCACTCCTTGGTGCCATCCGCCGCCACCGGGTGCCGGCCATCGGGTTCGTCAACGAGAACAAGCTGGCCGATTCCGCCGGGACCATCGATCCGGCCCGGGTGGCGCTGCTCCGAAGCTGGCTCGATGCGGGGCTGGATCTGGGGAACCACACCTGGTCCCACCCCGACCTGCATCGCGTCCCGCTGACCGATTACGAGGCCGAGGTGCTCCGCGGGGAGCGATGGACCCGGCAGCTGCTGGCCGAGCGCGGCAGGACGCCGCGCTACTTCCGCCATCCGTTCCTGCACACCGGCCGGAGTGTCGCGGTGCGAGACAGCCTGACGGCCTTCCTTGCCGCGCATGGCTATCGCGTGGCGCCGGTGACCATCGACAACGCCGACTACGTCTTTGCGGCCGCGTACGACCGGGCGCTGTCAGCGGGGGATTCGCCGGGCGCCGCCCGCATCCGGGTCACCTACCTGGACTACATGGACTCGGTGGCCGCATTCTACGAGCGCCAGTCGGTCGCCATCCTGGGTCGGGAGCTGCCCCAGGTGCTTCTGCTCCATGCCAACCGGCTGAATGCCGACGCGTTTGACGCCATCGCCGCAACGTTCGAGCGGCGCGGCTATCGCTTCATTTCACTGGATGAGGCGCTGGCCGATCCGGCGTACGCCTCGGCCGACTCGTACACCGGGCCCGCGGGGATCACCTGGCTGCACCGATGGGCGATGACCGCGGGCACCTCTCCCACGGTGTTCCGGGGAGAGCCCGAGGTTCCCGACTGGATCACCGCCTGGGCGGAGGGGACGCCACCCCGGCTCCCTGCCCACGATCCCGAAGGCTGTCACTGACGACGTACTCATGACCATTCGCCTCACCTTCCACGGCGCCGCCGGACAAGTCACCGGCTCGATGCATCTGCTGGAGGCCTCCGGCGCCCGGGTCCTGCTCGATGCCGGCCTGTTCCAGGGCCGGCGGGCTGAAGCGCACGCGCTGAACGCCAACCTTCCGGTGGATCCCCGCCGGATCGACGCAGTCATTCTCAGTCACGCCCATATCGACCATTCGGGGCGGCTGCCGCTCCTGGTCCGGCACGGCTTCCACGGACCCATCCTCGCCACTCCGGCCACCCGCGACCTCTCGGCAGTGATGCTGGCCGACGCGGCCCACATCCAGGAGAAGGACGCAGAATTCCTGCACCGGCGCGGCAAGCCAGTGAGCGAGCCCTTGTACTCGGTGCCGGACGCCGTCGCGGTGCAGGACCTCATGATGGGGCTGCCTTACCGGCGGGTGCACTACCTGAGGAAGCACCTCGCGTTCGAGTTCACCGATGCCGGCCACATCCTTGGCTCGGCGTCGGTGGACCTCCGGATCTCCGAGGGCACGGGACACCGGCTGGTGTTCTCCGGCGACATCGGGCGGACCGCGCTGCCAATCATCCGTGACCCTGATCCGCCCGCCGGCCTGGTCGACACCATGATCATCGAATCCACCTACGCCAACCGGACCCACGAATCGGTACATGATGCCGAAGAGCACCTGGGCGACCTGGTCCGAAGGGCGGCGGGGAAGGGCGGTAAGATCCTGATCCCGGCGTTCGCCGTGGGCCGGACCCAGGAGCTGGTCTACAGCCTGCACCAGCTGTTCCGCGCCGGGAAGATCCCCGGGCTTCCGATCTACGTCGACAGCCCGCTCGCGGTGGACGCCACCGCGGTCTTCCGGCTCCACCCGGAGCTGTTCGACCGGGACGAGCGGATGATCGAACGCACCACGATGCTGTTCGACTTTCCTCTCGTGAAGTACGTCCGGGACGTGGCCGAGTCGAAGCGACTCAACACCATCAACGGCCCAGCGGTGATCATCGCGGCGAGTGGCATGTGCGAAGCGGGGAGAATCCTGCACCACCTGGGGAACAACCTTGGCGATCACCGCACCGTGGTTCTGTTCGTCGGTTTCCAGGCCGAACATACCCTTGGGCGCCGCCTCCAGGAGGGCGCCACCTCGGTCAGGATCTTCGGCGACGAGGTCGCGGTGCGCGCGTCCGTGGAGACCATCGGTGGCTACTCCGCCCACGCCGACCGGGACGAGCTGCGCGCCTGGGTGCGACGGGTCGGCGGCCCGATTCGCCGCGCATTCGTGGTCCACGGCGAGCCGGACGCGGCCCAGGCAATGGCCAAGCTCCTGAAGGAGGAAGGCG
This sequence comes from Gemmatimonadota bacterium, assembly GCA_041499215.1. Lineage (GTDB taxonomy): Bacteria > Gemmatimonadota > Gemmatimonadetes > Gemmatimonadales > GWC2-71-9 > JADJOM01. The sequence continues at coordinate 6,832 of JBGQJV010000046.1, forward strand.
TCCGCCAGGTGGACGTCCCGGCGATGGGGCAGAGCTTCGAACTGACGTGACGATTACCTTAGTCCCGTGCTCTCCCCCCGCCGTGTCGCCACCGCCCTGCTGGTCGCCGTGCTCGCGCTCTACATCGGCTCCTTCATCGCCGTCGTGGTGGTCAGTCGCGAGGACCAGCGCCAACCGGTCGATGCGATCGTGGTGCTCGGCGCGGCCCAGTACAACGGCAAGCCGTCTCCGGTGCTCAGGGCCCGGCTGGATCACGCCGTCGACCTGTATCGCGAGGGATTGGCCCCGACGGTCGTGGTCACCGGCGGAATCGGCGAGGGAGACCGGGTCAGCGAAGCGACCGTGGGCCGGCAGTACCTGGTCTCCCATGGCCTGCCCGAGCAGGCGGTCGTGGTCCGGCCGGAAGGGCGCTCCACCCAGGTCTCGATTCAGTCGGTAGCCCAGTGGGCCAGGGCTCACGAGGTCCGCCGGGTTCTGCTGGTGAGCGACCCCTTCCACATGCTCCGGCTTCGGCTCGAGGCCGGCCGAACCACCCTCCAGGCCTACACCTCTCCCACACCCAGCAGTCCGATCTCCGCCAGCTGGCGCGCCGAGCTGCTGTTTCTCGGTGCCGAGGCGTGGAAGATCCCGGTGGTACTGCTTCGGCTGACGTAGGGCGGACAGGCGGGCAGGCGGGCAGGCGGAGAATGTAAGCGTACAGGTCGGATCGGTCCCGAAGCGGGCGTTGGCTTGCCCGTGCAATGAGGATTTCCTCCGGGCTTGGGCGAAGGCACGGGCGAATAAGGGCCCGCGTAGGGACCGACCCGACCTGAGCGCCTTGGCGCAACGTGACCTGATGGCCAATACATGCCCTGCTGCGCCGTGATGGCAGCCACCCGTCCGCCTTCTCCGCCCTTCCCGCCCTCCCGCCCTTCCCGCCTTTCCCGCCTCCGCCCTCCTGCCTTTATGATTATCGGAGTCCCATAACTCGAAAAGGTCCCATGCGAACACACCCCGGCGGATGGAGCGCGATGCTCGCCTGTGCCGCTGCCGCCTCCCTCTCAGCCCAGGCCCCGGCGCTGATGGTCCCCGTCACGGTCGATACGCTGGCCAACGGCCTCGCCGTTATCGTGCACGAGGACCACTCCGTGCCCATCGTTGCGGTGAACCTCTGGTACCACGTCGGATCCGGCGACGAGAAGGCCGGACGCACCGGATTCGCACACCTGTTCGAGCATCTGATGTTCATGGGCTCGGAGCACGCCGAGTACCCGTCGTTCGACCGACTGCTGGAGGCGGCGGGCGCCGACAACAACGGCTCCACCACCGAGGATCGGACCAACTATTACGAGTACGGCCCCGCCAGTGCCCTGCCCCTGATGCTGTGGCTGGAGGCCGACCGGATGGGCGGCCTGGTCCCGGTCATGACCGGGGAGAAGGTGGACCTGCAGCGGGATGTGGTGAAGAACGAGCGCCGGCAGAGCTACGAGAACCAGCCATACGGGCTCGCCACCGAAACCATCCTGGCGCTGCTCTATCCCAGGGGCCACCCCTATTCCTGGCCGGTCATCGGCTCCATGGCCGACCTCTCGGCCGCGTCGCTCGAGGACGTGAAAGACTTCTTTCGCCGTTACTACGTACCCAACAACGCCTCGCTGGTGGTGGCGGGTGACGTGAAGCCGCCCGAAGTGATGCGCCTGGCCAAGGAGTACTTCAGCGGGATTCCGCGCGGCCCCGAGACCGCCCGGTCGGAGGCGGCGCCGGCCTCTCTGGCCCGCGACACTGCCGGCGTGCTGGAGGACCGGGTCCAGCTGGCCCGGCTGTACTACGTCTGGCCAACCGTAAGAGGGTTTACGCCCGACGACCCCGCGCTGGAGCTGCTGGCCTACCTGCTGGCCGGAGAGAAGAACAGCCGCCTTACCCACGCGCTGGTGTACGACCGGCAGATCGCCTCGAGCGTCTATGCCTACCAGGACGGCAAGCGGATCGCGGGCGACTTCTGGGTGGTCGCCACCGCGAAGCCGGCCCAGGCCCTGCCCGACCTGCAGCGAATCATCGAGGCGGAGCTCAAGCGGATCGCCGCCGAAGGGCCCACCGCCCGCGAGGTAGACCAGGCCCGGAACGCCACCGAGGCCAGCTTCCTCCGCCGGCTCGAGACGGTGAACGAGAAGGCCGACGCCCTCAACGGCTACTACGTGCGCCTCGGCAAGCCCGACATGTTCGAGGAGCACCTGCAGCGGTATCGTGCCGTCACCGCGCAGGACATTCAGCGGGTCGCCCGCCAGTACCTGCAGGCGCCCCGTGTCGTGCTGAGCGTGGTTCCCACGGGCCATACCGACCTCGCGGCGAAGATCGAGGAGGTGACACCATGACGCGCTTCGCTCGTGGCGGGAGGGCGGAAGAGACGGGAGTTCGCGTGTCATCCCGAGCGCAGCGAGGGATCCCTTTGGGTTCGCACCCAGAGGGATTCCTCGTCCCCCTCGCGACGCTCGGGGTCTTCGGAATGACACTTGCCGCTACTCCCGCCTTTGCCCAAGCCCCCACGACGCCACCAGCCGTAGCGGCACCCGCGGGTCTCAAGCTGCCACCCATCCAGCTGGCGAAACTCCCCAACGGGCTCTCGCTCCGGCTGGTGGAGATGCACGAGGTACCGCTGGTGCAGGCGACGCTGCGGGTGAAGGGCGGCGGCCGGCTGGACGGCGATCGTCCCGGGCTCGCCAGTTTCACCGCCAATCTGCTCGATGAGGGGGCCGGGGACCGCGACGCCTTCGGCATCGCGGAGCAGGCGGCGTTTCTGGGCGCCGATATCGGCACCACGGCCGACTGGGACTATCTCGTCGTCAATCTCAACACCCCGAAGCGCACCCTCGGCGACGCGCTCGACCTCATGGCGGACATCGCCCTGCGTCCCACCTTCAAGTCGGCCGACGTCTCCCGGGAGCGGGATCTCCGCCTGGCCCAGATCATCCAGCAACGGGATCAGCCCGGAGGCATGGCCATGCTTGCCTTCGGGGCCATCGTGTTCCCCGCCGGCCACCCCTACCACCGCCCGCTGGGCGGCGACTCGGCCGCCGTCGCCCGCTTCGACTCGGCAGCGGTGCGGAGCTTCTATACCCGGGTGTTCCGGCCCGATCAGGCCGAGCTGGTGATCACCGGTGACATCACCATGGCGGAGGCAAGGGCCGAGGTCAGTCGCCGATTCGGCCACTGGATTCAGAATCGGATGGCCACCCTTCGGCCTCCGATCCCGGCTCCGGTTCCCAGACCCGCCCACCGGACCGTCTGCCTGGTCGACAAGCCCGGGGCGGCGCAGTCGGTCATCATGATCGGCTCTCCCGGGGTGAGCCGCACCAATCCCGACTATCCCGCCATCGAGGTAATGAACACCATCCTGGGCGGCTCCTTCTCTTCCCGGCTGAATCAGAATCTGCGGGAGACGAAGGGTTACACCTACGGCGCCGGCTCGGGCTTCACCTACCGGCCGGTGCCGGGCCCTTTCGTGGCGCGTGCCGCGGTGCGGACCGATGTGACCGACAGCTCGCTGGTCGAGTTCTTCAAGGAGCTCAACAGCATCCGGGACAGCGCGGTGAGCGAGGTCGAGCTGGAGCGGGCACGCAACTACATCGTGTTCGGCCTGCCGGGTGAGTTCGAGACCACCGGCCAGATGGCATCCCAGGTCGCCGAACTGCTCACCTTCGGTCTGCCGCCGACGTATTTCGATACCTATGTCGGCCAGGTGCGCCGGGTGAGCCCGGCCGACGTGCAGCGGGTGGCACGGCAGTACTTCGACCCCGCCCAGGTCGACGTCGTGGTGGTTGGTGATGTCGAGAAGATCCGTCCTGGAATCGAGGCCCTCGGGCTGGGGCCGGTCACGGTGCGGGATCTGGAAGGCAGGGAGGTGGGGAACTAGGCGGAAAGGGCGAACAGGCGGGAAGGCGGGAACAATTGTCATCCCGAGGAGCGAAGCGACGAGGGATCTCTATGGGTGCGCGCCTAAAGGGATCCCTGGCTGCGCTCGGGATGACGCGCGAGTCCCCGCCATCCCGCCCTCCCGCCCAAGTGCCGGTCCAATCTTCCACGGGCCAACATTGTGCCCCTTGTCCCCCCGGCGCCCGCCCCCCATGTTGAGCATCTATGAGTCTGATCTCCACGGAGCGGGGGTACACCGGTAGGGTCATCAACCTCGACATCGACACAGTGAAGTTCCCCAATGGTTCAACGGGGAAGCTGGAGGTGGTGCGTCATCCCGGAGCATCCGCTGTCGTCCCCTTTCTGGACGATCCCGGAAGCACCGACCCGCGGATCCTGCTGCTGCGGCAGTTCCGCCACGCCGCGGAGGGATACATTTGGGAGATCCCGGCGGGACGGCTGGACCCGGGCGAGTTGCCCGACCAGTGTGCCCGGCGGGAGCTGGCTGAGGAGACCGGAATGCGGGCAGGCCGGCTGGAGCGGCTGACCACCTTCTATACGACACCGGGCTTCACCGACGAAAGAATCCATCTTTTTCTGGCAGACGGATTGGAGGAGGGGAGTCACCGGCGCGAAGTCGACGAATTCATCGAGCTGTGCCCCACCCGCTGGTCGGTCGCATTAGGTATGATTAAACGGGGCGAGATCGTGGATGGGAAGACGCTGATCGCACTCCTGTACACGGAGGAGTTCCGGGGCGTCGGGCGGTCATAGGGGGAGCGATGGTGCTGCTTCGGTTCCTCAAGTCGGCCTTTGCACCTGGCAGGCGGCAACCTGCCCCGCCCTCGGCGCAGCCGGAAATCAACGGCCTCATCCAGGCCCACCTCCAGGGAGACCCGAAGGCGTTCGGCCACATCGTGGCGCGTTACCAGGTTCGCCTGCTGAATTTCGTCTACCGCATGATCGGCGACCGGGAGCGAGCCGAGGACCTGGTGCAGGAAGCCTTCCTCCGGGTGTATCGCCATCTCGATCGATTCGATCGCTCGCGCAAGTTCTCCACCTGGATCTATACCATCGCGTCCAATCTGGCGAAGAACGAGTTGCGTAATCGCAGCCGGTCACCGCTGGTGACGCTCGAGCAGGCCCGCCCGAGAGATGAGGAAGATCAGCGGCCGGTGGACTTCGAGGATCCTGGCAGCCGCCCGGACGATCTGTACGAGCGGCGCAACCTGAAGGCGCTGGTGGATGACACGGTGGCCCAGCTCTCCTCCCATCATCGCGAGGTATTCGTGCTCCGCGAGCTGGAAGGCAAGAGCTACGAGGAGATCGCGGAGATCATGCACTGCAACCTGGGCACCGTGAAGAGCCGGCTCAACCGGGCCCGGCAGAGCTTCGCGGAATTGATCGGGCCGCACCTGGAATAGGAAAGAGCAGTCGGGTCGTGGGCTTGGTGGCGGGGGATCGCCGCTGGTTCGCCTAACGCTCTCGTCCCCTTTTGAACCACCGGGCCATTCGATCACTGCCCACCGGCCTGCTCCGGCCGGGAACCTGGAACATCGGCCGGGCTCCAGCGTATAAGTTCGTGATGGGAACGCCCTTACCCTCGACGGGCGGTGTCCCACCCAACACTCAGGCGATCATCGCAATGGACTGCCGGCAATTTCACCGTCAGTACGCGGTCTACCGCGACGGGTACGACCCCGCACTCGCCGCCGAGATGGACGACCATATCGAGGCCTGCCCTCGCTGTGCGGCCTTCGACCGCGCGGTGCGGGAAGGTGTCGATGCGCTCCGCGGCTCGCAGATGATCCCGTCCGCCGATTTTCTGTTCCGGCTGGAGCAGCGGCTCCAGAGCTCCGAGGCCGTGCCTGAGCCGCTGCCCCCGCGGGTGTCGCCGTGGGCCGCGACCGCGGCCGCCGTGTTGTTCGCCGTAATGGTCGCGCTCACGGTCAAGGAGATTGCGGTGCTCCCCACGCCCGTGGCTGCGGAGACCCCCATGGTGGTCGCGCAGCCGCGTCTGGTTGCGGGAATTCCGTTCGTGACGTTCGAGAGGATGCATCAGTAGGCATTAGTAGCAGGACCCGTCTGTGCTGGCTATGGGCTATGAGTCATGAGTCCTGGGGAACCCTTCCACCCATGCTCGTGGCCCATGGCCCATAGCTCCGCTCAGCCTCCCCCCCACCCCACCCCTCCGCTATACTCCGGCCATGCCCCGCCACACCCACGACGACCTGCTCCGTGCATTGGGTCGAGGTGAGCTGGCGCCCGTGTATTACCTGCATGGCTCCGAGGACATCCTCAAGGAGGAGGCCTCCCGCGCCATCATCGAGCGAGCGCTGGATCCCCACGAGCGAGATTTCAACCTCGATCAGCGCACGGCGGCCGGTCTCGACCCCGAGCAGCTCCATGCTCTGGTCAACACCCTGCCGATGCTCGCCACTCGGCGCTGCGTGGTGATCCGCGAGATCGAGGCTTGGCGCCGGAAGGCGGGGCCACGCGAGGTGCTGCTCCAGTACCTGGCCAATCCCTCCCCGGACACGATCCTGATCCTGCAGGAAGGCGCCCCCCCGGAAGAGAAGCAGCGCGACTGGGAGCCGGACGCCGAGCTGGCGGACCGGTCCTGGGCCGTGGATTTCCGTCCGCTCGAGCCCGAGCGGGTGCCCCGCTGGCTGGCGCATCATGCCAGGCGACTCGGCATCACATTCGGCGAAGGAGCGGCGGAGCACCTCGCCGTCGCCACGGGTTACGACCTTGGCAGCCTGCGGTCGGAGCTGGAGAAGCTGGCTGGGCTCCCCGACGGGGGCCCCATCAGCCGGGAGCAGGTGGGCGACCTGGTCGGAGTGAGACACGGCGAGACCCTGGAGGATTGGGTCGAGGCTGTGCTGGCCGACCAGCCCTCGCGCGCGCTCGAGTTGACCGGCCCGGTCCTGAACCAGTCGGGGATGTCGGGAGTGAAACTGATCACCGCTCTCGGCACCAGCCTCATTGGCCTCAAGCTCGCCCGGGCCCATTACGACCGGGGCAGCCGGGGCGGGGCACTCGAACGAGTCCTGCTGGACCGGTTTCGCCAGGTCCGGCCGTTCGGTCTAGGCGACTGGAAGCAGCTGGCGCGCAACTGGGGCCGCTGGGCCGAGGCGTGGTCTGGCGCACGGCTGGGTGCGGCGCTACGTGCTACTCTCGAAGCCGACGCGGCCCTCAAGGGCACCCGGATCTCCGATGAAGCGGGCGTGGTGACGGATCTGGTGCTGCGGCTGGCGGCGGACGCGCGGACCGGCGGACCAGCGGACCGTGGTTTCGGCGGCAGGCAGCCTGTCGCGTCACTAAACATTCCATGAAGAAGCTCAACACGATGACGCAGCCCCCGTCCGCCTGTCCGCCCGCGACCGAGCGCCCCTTGGGAGCGCGCCAGCGCGCCCCGGGCGCGAGCAAGTCCTTCAGGGTCCGCCGGTCCGCGCGCCCGTCCACCGTGATCGGCGTCCTCGCCGTGCTGTCGCTTTCCGCGGGCTTCGCGGCCCAGACGCGGGCGCAGGACGACCCCCGGCTGCGGGACGCCCTGCGCCTGGCCCAGGAGGGGGCGAGCGACTCGGCCCGGGCCCTGGTCAGCGGCCTCCTCCGAGTCACCCCGCCCACCGACACCCTCTATCCCCAGATGGTCTACGCCATGGGACTGGTCTCGCGCAGCGTCGACGAGATGCGGCGCAACTACACCCGGGTGGCGGTCGAGTACGCCAACTCCAGCTGGGCGGACGATGCACTCTATCGGCTGGGACTGCTGGACTACGCCGCAGGCAACGTGGCGGGTGCGGTACGGCAGATGGACCGGATCCGAAGCGACTATCCCGATTCCCCGCTCCTTCCCACCGCGGCCGAGTGGGCCGCGCGAGCCCTGTTCGACCAGCGCAAGCCCCGGGATGCCTGCGACTGGCTGGCCACGGCGTTGTTCCGCACCGGCGACGACATCGAGCTGCGCAACCGGCTCGAGTTCCTGAACGGGCGCTGCACCAATCCCGCGCCTGATTCCGCCAAGCCGGACACCACCGCCGCCAAGCCGGCGCCCCGCACCGGTTTCGGGGTGCAGGTCGGGGCGGTGAACACCCAGGCCGCCGCCGACAAGCTGACGAGCAGCCTCCAGGCCGCCGGTTTCACGCCCTACGTCGTGAAGGACAAGACGCTGTTCAAGGTGCGGGCGGGCCCCTATCCCGACCGGACCCGGGCCCAGGCCGCCGCGGCCCAGGTGCGCGCCAAGCTCGGCGGCTCGCCCTTTGTGGTCAAGGAACCGTGACCGGACGCGCGGCCGATGCGGGCAGCAGCACCCCGCTCATGCAGCAATACCGGGAGATCAAGTCCCGTCACCGGGACGCGATTCTCTTCTTCCGCATGGGCGACTTCTACGAGATGTTCTTCGAGGATGCCCAGTTGGGCGCAAAGGTCCTCAACATCACCTTGACCTCGCGCGGCGACGGAGTGCCTCTCGCCGGTGTCCCGGTCAAGGCCGCGGCGGACTATCTCCGCCAGCTCATCGCGGCCGGTCACCGGGTGGCCATCTGCGAGCAGGTGGAAGATCCCAAGCTGGCGCGGGGCATCGTCAGGCGGGAAGTGGTCGAGACCATTACTCCGGGCGCGGTGCTCGAGGAGAGCTGCCTTTCGGGGGTGCGCAACAACTTCCTCGTCGCTGTAGCAGGAATGGCGGGCGGGGCGGAAAAGGCGGAAGGGGCGGGCAGTACGGCGCCCGCCACGCCCGCCGCTTCCGCCCTGCCCGCCGTTCCTCCGGCCGGCGTCGCCGCCATCGACCTCTCGACCGGTGAGTTCATCCTCGAGACCCTCGAGCCGGCTGAGCTGGCCGAGGCGATCGCACGGCTGAGCCCGGCCGAAGTGGTGATGCGGAACGATGTGGAGGTCCGGTTGGAGGACGGGGTGCTCCGCACTCCGAGGGAGCGCTGGGAGTTCGACCCCGAACTGGCCCGGGCGGAGCTGGCGCGCCGCTTCCAACTGGCGAGCCTCGACGGCCTCGGCCTGGGGCCAGAGGATGCCGCGGCCGTCGGCGCGGCCGGAGCCCTGCTCCGGTACATCGCCGAGCTGCAGCCGGCCGGTCTGCCCCATCTTCATCGCCCGGTGGTCCGTCGCTCGGCTCGCCACCTCTGGATCGACGAGATGACCCGGCGCAACCTCGAGCTGGTCGAGCCGCTTCGGGCCGGCGCGCGCGGCACCACGCTGCTCGAGGTGCTTGACACCACCATGACCCCGATGGGTGCCAGGCTCCTGCGCCGCTGGCTGCTCTCTCCGCTCCGCGAGCCGGAAGCCATCGGCGAGCGGCTGGACGCGGTAGAGGTCCTGGTCACCGACAACCGCGGGCGCGGTCGGATCCGCGAGGCGCTGGACGGCGTACGCGATCTCGAGCGCCTCGCCGGGCGCGCCGCGGCCGGGCGGGCGACGCCGCGCGAGCTCGGCGCCCTCAGGGACTCATTCCTGCGGCTTCCGGATGTGCTCGAGGCTCTGACCAGCCTCGCCGGTCGCGACCGGAGCGCCGCCCTCGGCCAGGTGGTGGAAGACTTCGACCTGCTGGTCGACCTGGGTGAGGAGCTCGCCCGGGCCCTCAGTGAGCGGCCTCCGGCGGTCCTGTCCGACGGCGACGTGATCCGTCCCGGATACGACCCCGAACTCGACGAGCTGCGCGACCTGCGCGACGGCGGCAAGCAGTACATCGCCACCCTGCAGCAGCGGGAACGGGACCGCACCGGGATCGGCTCGCTCAAGGTGGGCTACAACAAGGTCTTCGGCTACTACCTCGAAGTCAGCAATGCCCACGCCCAGAAGATCCCCGCCGACTACGAGCGGCGGCAGACGCTGACCGGGGCGGAACGCTACGTCACTCCCGAGCTCAAGTCCTATGAGGCTAAGGTCCTGGGGGCCGAAGAGAAGATCGGCCTGCGAGAGGCGGCGCTGTTCGGCCGGCTCCGGGACGGGGTGGGCCAGGCCACCGCACGGGTGCAACGGACCGCCTCGGCACTGGCCCGCGCGGATCTGTGGGCCTCTCTGGCGGAGACGGCGGTGTTGCACCGGTATGTCCGGCCCGCGGTGCACGACGGGCTCTCCCTGACCCTGAGGCAGTGCCGTCACCCGGTGATCGAGCGGCTCATGCCCCGCGAGTCCTTCATCCCCAACGACGTGAAGTTCGACCCGGCGGAGCGGCTGCTGCTGGTGACCGGTCCGAACATGGCGGGCAAGAGCACCATCCTGCGACAGATCGGGTTGTGCGTCATCCTGGCGCAGCTGGGGAGTTTCGTGCCGGCGGATGCCGCCGAGGTCGGAGTGGTTGATCGGCTCTTCACCCGGGTAGGCGCGAGCGACAATCTTGCCCGCGGACAATCCACCTTCATGGTGGAAATGAGCGAGACCAGCGCCATTCTGCACAACGCCAGCCGACGCAGCCTGGTCCTGCTGGACGAGATCGGCCGCGGGACCTCGACCTACGACGGGGTCGCCATCGCCTGGGCGGTGAGCGAGCACCTGCACGACCAGATCGGCTGTCGCACGATGTTCGCCACCCACTACCACGAGCTGATGCAGCTGCCGGAACAGCTGGCGCACGCCCGCAATCTCAACGTTGCGGTCCGGGAGTCTGGTGACCAGGTGGTCTTCCTGCACCGGCTGGAGGCGGGGGGAACCGACCGGAGCTACGGGGTGCATGTGGCGCAGCTGGCCGGTCTGCCCGCGGCGGTGGTGCACCGCGCGCGTGAGGTGCTCCGGACCCTGGAGGGCGACCACCGCGTCGTCCCCGGTTCGCCACCGCAGGAGGACCCCTCCCAGCTGGGCTTCTTCCTGGAGCCCGGCCGGCCCCATCCACTGATGGAAGAGCTCAAGACCCTCGATGTAGAGCGGATGACGCCGATCGAGGCGTTGAACCTGCTCGCGGATCTCAAGCGGCGGTCGGGGGAAGGGTGAGGCCGGTGCCGGGCACCGACTCCCTGACCCAGCTCAACCTCCCCACCGCGATCGTGGCCGCCCTGCTCGTGTTGGCTGTGATCCTGGTGATCAAGGTCGGGAAGGTGCTCCTGATGGCCGGGATCTTCGGAGCCCTGGCCGGTGGAGTGTCGCTCGAACAGGGGAGTACCCCGACCACCGCGGGCACTCACGCGGCCATCGGCTTCGGTGTGGCCCTTGTGACCCTGGTTCTCGTCAAGCTGACGCGGAGCCTCATGCTGTGGCTGGTGATCACGGCCCTGGGAACGGGAGCACTCCTCTTCTACGGATTCGGGCGATGAGGGGCGGTATGGCGGACAGGCGGAACGGCGGGAGGGAGCTGGTTGCCCGGCTCGGGCTTGAGGCGGAGTCACGCGTTTCCGCCTTTCCGCCCTCCCGCCTTCCCGCCGCCCTGCTCACACTCGCTGCGCTCGGAATGACGGTAGTCGCCGCCTGCACCCGTCCCGACAGCAACACCGTCCGGTTGCCGGAGAACCAGCCGGCGCGGCGGAGCGAGGATCCGCCGGTCGCGGTCAACGCCGCCTCCCCGGTGGAGTATCCTCCGGCGTTGTTCGCCCGCGGCATCGAAGGGAAGGTCATTCTCCGGCTGCACGTCGACGAAACCGGCCACGTCGACCCGGAGTCCACCAAGGTGGCCGAGTCCTCCGGCTATCCCGCACTCGATTCCGCCGCCCTGGCTGCGGTACCACGGTTCCGTTTCGCGCCGGCGCTCCGGAATGGCACCCGGGTGGCCGCCACCTTCATGCAACCGGTACATTTCCGGCATCCACAGGCCGGAGGAACAACCCCGTGACGCCCCCGCATCTCAAGGCCTACGACTCGGTTCTTCCGACCATCGGCTGGACTCCGCTCATCCGGCTGCAGCGTGTAGGTGCCGGCCTCCGGACTCCGATCTACGGCAAGGCCGAGTATGCCAACCCCGGCGGATCGGTGAAAGACCGGATCGGGCTCAAGATCATCGAAGACGCCGAGCGGCGAGGTGAGTTGAAGCCGGGCGGAACGATCGTGGAAGGCACCAGCGGCAATACCGGCGTCGGCCTGGCGGTGGCGGCGGCGCTCAAGGGCTACCGTTGCATTTTTACCATGCCCGACAAGATGTCGCAGGAGAAGGTCCGCCTGCTGAAGGCTTACGGCGCCGAAGTGGTCATCACCCCTACCGCGGTGCCGCCGGATCACCCCGAGAACTACATCAACAAGGCCAAGCAGATCGTCAAGGACACTCCCGGCGCCATTCTGGCGAATCAGTTCTTCAACCAGGTCAATCCCGAAGCTCATTACGAGACGACGGGACCGGAAATCTGGGCCCAGACCGAGGGCCGGGTGACGCACTACGTAGCGGGGGCGGGGACCGGCGGGACCGTCAGTGGCGCCGGCAAGTACCTCAAGGAGAAGAACCCCAAGGTGCGGGTGATCGGCGGCGATCCGCAGGGATCGCTCTACACCGGGTTCTCGCGGACCCAGTCGCTGGGCGAGGGCTACCCCTACAAAGTAGAAGGAATCGGCGGCGACAAGATTCCTTCGACCATCTGGTTCGACGTGATCGACGAATTCCGTCAGGTCTCGGACCGCGACGCCTTCTCCATGGCCCGGCGCATGGCCCGGGAAGAGGGGATCCTGGTCGGCGGGTCGGCGGGACTCAATGTGGCGCTGGCGGTGGAGATCGCCCGCGAAATCGACGACCCCTCGGCCTGCATCGTGACCATCCTCTGCGATACCGGCGAGCGCTATCTCTCGAAACTGTTCAACGACGAGTGGATGCAGGAGAACCAGCTGCTGGAGACGCCGCGGGTGACCGTCGAGGAGCTGATCGCCCGGCGGAGCCCGGGAGCACCGTCACTGGTGAGTGTCGCCCCCACCGCGGCAGTGCGGCAGGCACTGAATCTGATGAATACCTGGGACGTGAGCCAGATCCCGGTGCTCGAGAACGGCACCTGCATCGGCGCGCTCATCGAGAACGATCTGATGACCCGGGCCCTGGCCCAGCCATCACTGCTCGACCGGCCCGTCCGTGAGGTGATGAACCCGCCGTTGCCGTCGGTGGATGCGCAGACCTCCACCGATCGTCTGGCCCCCATCCTTACGCGCGAGAGCCCCGCGGCGCTGGTGAAGAAGGACGGCGCGCTGATCGGTATCGTGTCGCGGTACGATGTGCTGCAGCAGTTGATTGGCACGCGGTGAAGGTGGCGGGCAAGGCGGACAAGGCGGGCGGGGGCGGACAACTAATCGATCACACCATCCGCTTCGTCCGCCCTGTCCGCCTTATCCGCCCTGTCCGCCCTGTCCGCCCTATCCACCACTGTGGCAGAGTTCACAGATGCGCATAACCGTCCTCACCGGCGGCGCCTCCTCCGAGCGCGACGTCGCCCTCGCCTCCGCCAGCCAGGTGGTCCCGGCGCTCAGATCCCTGGGCCACGCGGTGGTTGTGGTGGACACCGTGACCGGGTTCGTCCCCGAATCAAGGGAGGCCGAGCATCTGCTGGGCAAAGTCGGGGCGGAACCGCCCTCGGTCTCGGAGCTTGTCAGCCGGGAGAAGCAGTTTCTGCTGACCGCGCTGGGTGCCATGCCCGAAATCCGGGACGCCGACGTGGTCTGCCTCGCGCTGCATGGCGGGCGGGGCGAGGATGGCACCGTTCAGACCATCCTCGAGACCATCGGCGTGCCCTATACCGGCAGCGGGCCGCTGGGCAGCGCCGTGGCGATGGACAAGGACATCTCCAAGCGCCTCTTTCGAGATGCGGGTGTCCCCACGGCCGACTGGCTCATGGCCCCGGCCACCGCGGCGGAAGCGGGGAAGCGCCTCGGCTGGCCCCTGGTCGTAAAGCCGTCCAAGCAGGGCTCTACCGTGGGGCTCACCGTGGTAAAGCGGTCGGAGGAGTTCGATGGCGCGATCTGGTTCGCCGGCGAGTACGACGACGAAGTGATGATCGAACGGTTTGTGCCGGGCCGGGAGCTCACCGTCGGCGTGCTGAATGACCGGCCGCTCGCCGTGGGGGAGATCATCCCCAGGCACGAAGTGTTCGACTACGAGTGCAAGTACACTCCGGGGATGTCCGAGGAGATCTTTCCGGCCGACCTCCCGGCCCCCATCACCGCCGAATGCCAGCGATTGGGGGTAATCGCCCATCAGACCCTCAAGCTCGGGGGGTACTCCCGGGTGGACTTTCGCTTGACACCGGAGGGCAGTCTGTTCTGTTTAGAGGTGAATACCCTCCCCGGCATGACCGCGACCAGCCTCCTCCCTCAGTCGGCGAGGGTGGTGGGCATCGAGTTTGCTCCATTATGCGACCAGATCTGCCGGTCCGCCCGCGGGGGCGCGGCACCGGAACAACCGGAATCTCTTCGGGTCTGACTATAGGGACCTTCTGAGCGAGCGATGTCGTACAGCAGCCCGGCTTTTCCTCGTCTGACGCCCTGGGTGGGCCGCTTAATCGCGGTCACCGCCGTGGCGCAGCTGCTGCTGGAGACGGTGTTCGTCTCCCCCGACATTCGCTACCTGCTGAGCATGAACCCGGGGGCGATCGCCGGTCGCCCGTGGGGGGTTGTCAGCTACCTGTTCGTCCACTCGGGGATCATCCACCTCGCCACCAACATGCTGGGGCTGTACCTGTTTGGAACGGCAGTGGAGAACCGGATGGGGTCCCGGGCCTTCCTCCTCTACTATCTGTATTGCGGCATCGGGGCCGCGGTCTTCTCCCTGCTGCTCAGCCTGGTTATCCCCCAGAGTCCAATCGTCGGCGCCTCGGGGGCAGTGCTCGGCATCGCCGTCGCGTTTGCCATGTACTGGCCCGACGCCGAGATCCTGGTCTTTCCGATCCCGCTGCCGATCAAGGCGCGCACGCTGGTGATCGTGCTCGCCATCATGGACCTCGTCGCCGCCCGGTTCTTCCCCGGAGGCACGGCGCACGAGGCGCACCTGGGTGGCATGCTGGCAGGCTGGCTGTTCTTCAAGGTCCAGAACATCTCGCGCCGGCGTCCGGCGCCCTCGCCACGACAGACGCCTGAGCGGGTCGTCATGGTGCAGCAGACGGCGAGCCGTGAGGCCGAGCCCCGGGGAAGCGCTCCCGGCCGTCCGTTGCAGTCGCGCCCCGGGAGCGACCCCGTGGCCGCCGAGCTCGACCGGGTGCTGGACAAGATCAGCGCCTCCGGGATCGAGAGTCTGACCCCCGAGGAGCGGCGGTTCCTGAACGAGGTATCCAAGCGGAAGCAGCGGGAGATCAACTAGCCGTTGGCCGTTGGCCGTTAGCTGCTCCGAACGAACACGACCCTTCGCGCCAATGGGCACGGAGGGTCGAATCATTCTGGGGCCAGCCAAGGGCCGACGGCCAACGGCCCTAGCCCACCACAAACGTGCACCGCGGGTGCTCACCCCGGTCGGCCAACACTGCTCCGTCCCTACCTCCTCACCAGGTACTGCCGCGCCACGGGCTTCTGGCCGCCCAGTCCGGGCATCGTGTCCTGCGCCACGAGCGCAGAGATGCTGCTCGCGGCCTGAGCCGGCGTGGTCGCGGTGCAGCCTTCGGGCATCGACCCGGTAACCCAGACGGCCTCACCCTGGTCCTCGAGCTGCCAGTCGCTTCGGGTGACCGGTGGCGATCCCTTGGCCACCGTGGGCACCGAATACCCCAGACACCGTCCGGTCACCTCGACCGCCTTGCCCACCAGGGCGGGGCGCGTCAGCACGTCGTGCACCGAGACCTTCTGCGGACTGGGCACGGTCCCGCCGTTGGCGGGGTGGCAGGCCA
>JBGQJV010000047.1:0-22437 GCA_041499215.1 Gemmatimonadota bacterium
AGGGCCATGTCCGCGGCGGTGGGCGGGGCGACGTCGGGGCCCGCGGAGGCCTGGAACATCGCCAGGTACATGCCCCAGATCCGGTGCCGCGGCAGCGCCTCGAAGATCTCCTTGGGAACGGTGCCCAGATTCTCCCCTACCACCTCGCAGCGGTGGCGGTTTGACTCCAGGGTAAGCACTGCGAACAGCTCTTCGGCGGGATAGCTGACGTAGGTCCCGTCGTGCAGCCCGAATCCGTGGGGAATCCAGTAGAGACGGGTCAAGGCCATGATATGATCCACCCGCAGCACCCCGGCCAGTCCTGCCTGATGGGCGATAGACCCCGCCAGGTAGCGGTGGCCCTCGCGCCGCGACGCTACCGGCAGCACCGGGCTGAACCCCCAGTCCTGCCCGCTCGGAAAGCCCTGGTCGGGCGGGGCGCCCACCGACATCCCGTCGCCAAACAGCGTCTGGCGGGACCACGGATCGTAACCATCGGGGTGGCCGCCAACGGCCAGGTCCAGCCCCAGCCGGAACCCGTCATGGTCGAGGCGTTGTCTGAGGTCATGGAGCTGGCGGCGCGCCAGGGTCTGGGCCACGAGATGGAACCGCTCCTCCTCCGGATCCACCTGATCGGGCGTCAGTGCGCCGGCACGGGCAGCGGGCGGCCAGTCCCGCCAGTTCCTGCCGAGCCGGGCCTGCGCGCCGCGGAAGCGGGCGTAGCGAAACAACTCCTCGTCTATCTCCGAGAGGGGCGGCGCAGGGTGCCCCGCGAGGGCCGCGCGAACCTCGGCATCCCCCCGGGTTACGTCCAGCGTGGCGGTGGCCGGCGACGGGCGATGGGCCTCGCCCAGGTCCAGGATCAGCTCCGACCAGAACAGTCGGCTCACCGCGGAGTACGGGCTGGGCTCCGGCCACTCGGTGTTGAAGGTCGGCAGCAGGGGGAGCGCCGTAACCAGGTCGCCGCCCCGCTCGCGCACCCAGCGACAGAGAGCCTCGAGGTCCTGCAGGTCGCCCAGGGACCGGCTGCGTGCCGAGCGGAGGGCGGCGAGATGGGTCCCGACCCCCCAGCTCCGGTGGGAGCCCGACCGGCGCCACGCCTCTACCGGGGTGGCGATAATGGTGCAGGTCTCTTGTCGGCCGGCCGCTTCGACTGTGAGGCGGTGGTAGCCGGCCGGCAGGGGGTGGCCAGCTCTGAGCTGGGCGTCGGCGATGTGCACCGGGGCGACGTCGCCGCTCTCGAGCTGCAGCTCAGCGTGAACCGGCCCGCGAGCCGCGACCTTCACGGCCGCCAGGTTCCCATCCCAGGCTACGAGGACGGGTGGAACCAGCCCGGCTCGGCGCTCTTCACGGACGGCGCGCAAGGCGCTGGCTGCGTTGGCGACACCGGTTACCGGAGCGCCCACCGCGGCAGAGACGCGCACGAGAGTCTCCGGGGCAACCACGACCCGGCGACCGAGCCCATCGGTGTACCGGGTGTGGACACCCAACTCCCGCGCGAGGGCGCGGACGGGCCTCAACTCCGTTGAGCGGGTCTTCATCGAGCAGGACGGATCCGGATCGCCTGGCCGCCCCCTGGGGCCAGCACCACCCGCAGCCGGGTCGCGGAAGTCACCGCGCGTCGCGAGATGGCGACCGGCAGGGGATTGTCCAGCCAGTTCGCCTTCGGACCGTCGGCGTAGACCTCGGCGACATACAGCCGGCCCGGCGTCAGGAACGTGAGCGGAACGTCCAGTGTGCGGCCTTGCTCGTCCGTGATGGCGCCCAGAAACCAGGTCTTGCCGCCCCGCTCCCGGCGGGCGACCACCACGTAGTCGCCGATCCTGGCATCGATCACCCGGGTGGTGTCCCAGTCGACGGCGACGTCGCGGATGAACTGGAACGCGGGCTGGTGCTCGTAGTTCTCCGGGAGATCGGCCGCCATCTGCACCGGAGAGTAGAGCACGACGTACAACGCCAGCTGCTTGGCGAGGGTGGTGCGCACCCGTGGCTCATCCGGGCGCTGCGCCCGCCCCGTGCTCCGGTCCCTCATGATATCGAAGATTCCGGGGGTGTAGTCCATCGGGCCGGCGAGCAGGCGGGTGAAGAAGAGAATGGTCTCGTGTTCCGGCGGGTTGCCGCCGTCGCCGCTCCAGGCGTTGTACTCCTGCCCCCGGGCCCCTTCCCGACTCATCATGTTCGGGTAGGTGCGGCGCTCGCCGGTGTCGTGGAGCGGTTCGTGGACATCCAGCATGATCCCGTAGCGGGCGGCGGCCTCGATCACCCGACGGTAGTGCCTGACCATGAACTGCGACCAGTGCGAGTGCCCCTCGGCGGTGGTGTCGGTCACGTAGCCGGTCTTCACGGCATCGAGGCCCAGCGAGTGGTACAGGGAGAAGGCGCTGTCCAGCTGCCGTTCGTAGTTCTGGATGCCGCCCGAGGTCTCGTTGTGCACGATGAGCCGTACCCTATGCGCCTTGGCGTACGCCGCGACCGCCGGGAGATCGTAGTCCGGATAGGCCCGGGTGAACGAGAACGCGTTCCGGTTGGCGATCCAGTCGCCGTCCCACCCGGTGTTCCAGCCTTCGACCAGGACGCCGCCAAAGCCGTTCTTTGCCGCAAAGTCGATGTAACGCTTGGTATTCTCGGTTGTGGCCCCGTGCTTCGGGCCGGAGCTCCAGGTCATCTGGCCGATGTGCATCCCCCACCAGATGCCGACGTACTTCATGGGATGGATCCAGTCGGTGCTGGGGAGCGCATTCGGCGGATTGAGGTTGAGGCCGAGCACCGAGGGAGCCAGGTCGGTGACGCGGTCGGCCAGCTGGATCGTCCGCCAGGGCGTCACGAAGGGGGTCTGGCCAAGCACCTTGATGCCGTCTCCCATCGGCGCCAAATCGGCTCGCAGGATCCGGCACTCGATGCATGACCCGCGCAGGTTCATGCGGGCGTAGTCCACCAGATTGGCCTCGTGGATCACCATGAACGTCCGGCCGTCGCGGGATTCCATGGTGAGCGGGGTCTGCACCCGCTGCAGCAGGCTGAGCGGCCCCTCGGAATAGAGCATCTCGGAGCGGTCCATTCGCGGCCGGTCGGACGGAATCCACCAGACCCGGGGATTGTCCGCGAAGGAGAACTCGGTCAGCTCGTCGCTGATCTCGAACTGGCCGAGGCCGGGCTGTTCGGGGAATTCGTACCGGAAGCCCACCCCGTCGTCGAAGACGCGCACCCGGAGGGTGAAACGCCGGCCCGGGGGCGCGCTCTCCTCCACGGCCACCGCCAGCTCGTTGTGGTGGTCGTGCACCCGCGCCACCTCGCCCCACGGCTGGGTCCACCATTCGTCGTGCGACTGCCGGGTCGTGTCGGTGATGCTCAGCGAGTCGCGGAGCGGCGGCGCCCCCCGGAACTCGAAGCCGAGCAGCGAGGGCAGGATCAGCGCGCGGCCGTCGCGCGCGAGACTGTAGCTCAGCCGGCCCTCGCGGATCTGCACCGTGACCTGGTTGCGGCCGTCGGGCGAGGCGACCCGGACCTGGCCCCGGGCCGGCGCGGCGGAGGCCGTGAGGGTGACCGCGGCGAGACAGGGCACGAGCAGGCCGGAAAGGCGGCACATGGAGATTTCCTGGCGGCTGGAGTCGGGTCCCGCCATGGATGGCGACCAGCGTCCCACGGTGGCGTGACCCGGGCGAGAAGGTAAGGCCGCCGGCGCCCCTCGGCCAGCCGACCTTGCGCCCCGGGCCCGTTGCGCCGAACATATGCGGGGCAGCGCGGCTTCCCAGCGTGGCCCGGACCGGGCCCGACGGTCCGCGGCGCCTCCCTCCTCCAGACCGATCTCCGGGGACACCGACCGTGCACCAGATTCAGCTCGGCGCGATCGACTACGCAATTCTGCTCGTCTACTTCAGCTTTGTCCTCGGCATCGGCTGGGTCCTGCGCCGATACGTCCGGACCAGCGAGGACTTCTTCCTCTCGGGCCGCTCCATCCCCACCTGGATCGCCGGGCTCGCCTTCCTCTCGGCCAACCTGGGCGCCCAGGAAGTGATCGGCATGGCCGCCTCGGGCGCCAAGTACGGGATGATGACGAGCCACTTCTACTGGGTCGGGGCGATTCCGGCCATGGTGTTCGTCGGCATCTTCATGATGCCGTTCTACTACGGCTCGCGGGCGCGCTCGGTGCCGGAGTACCTCCGGCTCCGGTTCGACGAGAAGACCCGGGGCCTGAACGCGATGACCTTTGCCGTGATGACCGTGTTCTCCTCGGGCATCTCGATGTACGCCCTGGCGAAGCTCCTCGAGCTGGTGCTGGGGTGGAGCTTTCACACCAGCGTGGTGCTCTCGGCCGTCATCGTGCTGGTCTACATCTTCCTCGGCGGTCTGACTTCCGCCATCTACAACGAGGTACTGCAGTTCTTCCTCATCGTCCTGGGATTCCTCCCGCTGGTGCTCCTCGGGCTCAAGGACGTCGGAGGATGGGCCGGCCTGACCGCCAAGCTCGAGCCCGTCGCGACCAATGCCGGATACGCCGCCGGCGCCTGGTCCGACTCGTGGCGTCACCTCGGCTCGGCGAGCGCCAACCCGATGGGCGTCGAGTGGTTCGGCATGGTGATGGGACTGGGGTTCGTGCTGTCATTCGGCTACTGGTGCACCGACTTCCTGGTCATCCAGCGGGCCATGGCCGCCGAGTCCATGACCGCCGCGCGCCGTACCCCTCTGCTCGCCGCCATTCCCAAGATGCTGTTTCCCGCCCTGGTGATCCTGCCGGGAATGATCGCCATCGCGCTGCACAGCAGCCGCGGAGGCCTGCTGCCCCTCGGCAGCGACGGGACGCCGAACTACAACCTCGCGGTGCCGGTACTGCTCGCGCACTACCTGCCGTCGGGCCTGCTGGGGCTCGGCCTCACGGCGCTCATGGCGTCGTTCATGTCCGGCATGGCCGGGAACGTCACCGCGTTCAACACGGTGTGGACCTACGACATCTACCAGTCGTACATCCGGCCCGGGCGGCCGGACCGGCACTACCTGCGGATGGGGCACGCGGCCACCGTGTTCGGCATCCTCCTCAGTGTGGCCGCGGCGTACGCGACGACCCGCTTCAACAACATCATGGACATGCTGCAGCTGGTCTTCGCCTTCGTGAACGCGCCGCTGTTCGCCACCTTCCTGCTGGGGATGTTCTGGCGCCGCGCCACGGGCCACGGGGCGTTCTTCGGCCTGCTGATCGGGACGGCGGCCGCCGCTCTGCACCACGGGTTCAGCCTGCCCCACGACCAGATGCCCGGTCTCAAGGGCGGGTTCCTGGGGGCGGTGTTGCACACCTACCCGAGCGAGATGGCGCAGAACTTCTGGACCGCGATTGCCGCGTGGAGCGCCTGTTTCACGGCCACGATCCTCATCTCCCTGCTCACGCGGCGGCAGAAGTCGGACGAGGAGCTCAAGGGGCTGGTGTACGCCCTGACACCTCGGCTGAAGGACGGCGAACTCGTGTGGTACAAGCGACCCGCCACCCTTGGCGTGGTCGTGCTGGGGCTCACCCTGGTGCTCAACATCATCTTCTGGTAACCACGCAATGAACCTTGACTTGCGACTCCCGATCGGGCTGATGTTCACCATCATCGGCGCCCTGCTTACCCTGTTCGGACTGATGTCGGACGCCGCGATCTATTCCCGGTCGCTGGGGATCAACGTGAACCTGTGGTGGGGGCTGGTTCTGCTCGCCTTCGGGCTGGTGATGCTCGGGTTCGCGATCCGGGCTGGGAAAAAGCGGCACGCCGGGCCTGAGACCGCCCCGTAGCGGAGCCCGCGGGCGCCCGGCGGTGGCTCGAGCCAGCGGCCTGGGCTAGAATACCCTGTGGTAGTCGGGTTCTACCTGTTCCAGGCGAGCGCGTGCACCCTGCACAGCGACCGGGTGCCGGGGACCCAGCAAGGTGCGGCGGCAGCATGAGCGAACGCACGAAGGTCGCGATCGTGGTCGGCGGCGGGCCGGCGCCGGGCATCAATGCGGTGATCGGGGCAGCCACGATCCGCTGCGTCCTGGACGGAGTCGACGTGCTGGGGATCCAGGATGGGTTCGAGTGGATCATGCACGGCAACATCGACCACGTCATCCCCCTCAGCATCGAGAAGGTCAGCCGCATTCACTCCCGCGGCGGCTCGATCATCGGTATCGCCCGCGCCAATCCCACGACGGATCCCCAGCTCCTCGAGAATACGGTCCTCTCGTTGTTGCGCCTCGACGTGGCGCAGCTGATCACGATCGGCGGTGACGATACCGCCTACACGGCGATGCGCCTCGAGGAGCACTCGGCGGGGCGGCTCCACGTGGTGCACGTGCCCAAGACCATCGACAACGACATCGCGTTGCCGCCGGAGGTCGATACCTTCGGGTTCCAGACCGCCCGCCATCATGGCGCCGAGATCGTCAAGAACCTGATGGTCGATGCCCACACCACGTCGCGCTGGTACTTCGTCATCGCCATGGGCCGGAAGGCGGGGCACCTCGCACTGGGTATTGGCAAGGCCGCGGGAGCGACGCTCACCCTCATCCCGGAGGAGTTCGGGCTCCGCGGGATCCCGTTCAAGACGATCACCGACACTCTGGTCGGGGCCATCATCAAGCGGCTGGCTTCGGGGAAGCGCCACGGCACGGCGGTCATCGCGGAGGGGGTGGTCGAAGGGATCGATCCCAGCGAGCTGGCGGGGATCGAGGGGGTCGAACGCGATGCCCACGGCAACCTCCGCATCGCCGAGGTCGCCATCGGGGGGATCCTGAAGCAGGCGGTGCAGGAACGGTTGCGGCAGTTCGGGCTCAAGGCGACCATTGTCGCAAAGGACATCGGCTACGAGCTGCGCTGCGCCGACCCGATCCCCTACGACGTCGAGTATGCCCGGGACCTGGGGTACTGTGCCGCGAAGTACCTGCTGTCCGGGGGGCGTGCGGTAATGGTCTCGATGCAGGGCGGCGAGTTCCTGCCCATTCCCTTTCGGGAGCTGCTCGACGCGGCGACGGGCCGCACCCGAGTCCGCTACGTGAACGTCCATTCGACGCGCTATGCCATCGCGCGGCGGTTCATGATCCGGCTGCGCCGCGACGACTTCGCGAACCCGCACGAGATCGCGCGCTTCGCGGCGGTGGCGCACCTCTCGCTGGAGGAGTTCCGGGACCAGTTCGAGTTCCTGGTGCGGGACGAACCACCGCCGCTGGACCTCCTGCCGTCTCCGCCCCGTGACGGGGCACGGAGCCACTCCGCGCCCCCCCGGTGACGGGGTGGCTCCTGGTGCTGGCGGCCGAGCGGGCGTGGCGCGGGCTCCGTTCGGCACGACCCCCGCCGGGGACCCCGTGGAGGCCTTCACCCTGACGAGCGGGCACGGCCTCGAGCTGCGAGCCGTGACGTACGGCGGCATCATCGTGTCACTCTCCGTCCCTGATCGGGACGGACGCCTGGCCGACGTGGTCCTCGGACACGACTCGCTCGAGGAGTATATCGGCGACTCCTCCTACTTCGGAGCAATCATCGGGCGATTCGGCAATCGGATCGCCAACGCCCGGTTCACCGTGGACGGGCGGACCTACCGGCTGACTGCCAACGACGGGCCCAACCACCTGCACGGCGGCCGCACCGGCTTCGACCGGGTCGTGTGGCGCGGCGCTCCGTTTGGTACCGACCGCGAGGCGGGCGTGGTGCTGAGCTACACCAGCCCCGACGGGGATGAGGGCTACCCGGGCAAGCTGGACGCCCGGGTCACCTACACGCTGACGGACCGGAACGAGCTGGTGGCGGATTTCCAGGCAACGACCGACAAGCCAACGCCGGTCAACCTCACGCAGCACTCCTGCTTCAACCTCGCGGGTCACGGCACCGGCGACGTCCTCGGCCATCTCCTCTGGATCAATGCCGACCGGATGACGGAGGTGGACGACAATCGCATCCCGACGGGCAGGATCGCGCCGGTGGCCGGTGGACCCTTCGACTTCCGCTCGCCCACTGCTGTCGGCGCCCGGATCCCGAGCGACGACGGGCAGCGCCGCGGCAACGGAGGCTATGATCACAACTTCGTGCTGAACCGGGACGGCTCCGCCCTGGTCCACGCGGCCCGGGTCGTGGAGCCCGGGTCGGGTCGCACCCTCGATGTGCACACCACCGAACCGGGGCTGCAGTTCTACTCGGGCAATTTCATCGACGGGAGAGTCCTCGGGAAAGCAGGCCGAATCTACGGGCCCCGCGCCGGGCTGTGCCTCGAGACCCAGCACTATCCCGACTCACCGAATCAGCCGCACTTTCCCTCCACCCTCCTCCGGCCTGGCGCAGAATACCGCTCGCGGACGGTCTTCGCCTTCGGCGTAACCGGGTAGCGCGCCGTCCGGAAGGATATTGGGTTCCGTCATATGCCTAGGAGACGGATCACCCTCTTCTGTCATTGCGAGGCCCCGAAGGAGGAGGCTCAAATGGGAGATTGCTTCGGCCACTCCGGGGCCTCGCAATGACACAAACGACCCCCTTCGGGGCCTCACAAATCGAGCTCACCACTGACGAGATTGCTTCGGGCGCCCCGCGACCGAGGGTCCCTAGGGAGGACGCAGCACGACCCGGACTCGAGAGAGTCCTTTAGGGCGCCCTCGCAATGACAGAAAGGGGGCACTGCACTCGTTTGCATTGACCCAAAGCTAGTTAGGCCGAGATTGCTTCGGTGTGCAGAGCCTTGCTAGCGGCGGAACGGTCCGCGCTGGTCCGGCGCCGCGCTGGCCGGGATCCGGAACTTGGGCGTGTCGATCGCGAGCGAGGCCACCTCCCGGCCGTGCACCAGCAGGCCCGCCCGAAGTCGCGGAGTCGCCTCGACGGGGCCACGGTAGAGCGCAGCGGTCGGCCCCGGGTCGCCGCCATCGGTGGTGTAGTGGACCTGGTGCGGAGGCGGGCTGCCCTCCAGCGCCAGCGACGCGCCCAGGACGAGCACCAAGCCGCCATTCGGGACCACGGCCAGCGCGTGGACCGAGCCTGGCTCCGCGCCTGGCTCGGTCTGCACCAGTATGCTGGCGATGCCGGCTTCGCTGGAGAACGGGTTGGCGCCAACGAGGGAAGCGCCGCCGGTAGCACCGAAGGCGACGTTCTCCCAGGCGTCCGGCACCACCGTCCCATGCGCATCCCGGAGTGATGCATAACAGAAGAGTGTGTCTTTGCGCCCCCGGTCCCGCCGGCGCCCGGAGAGATCGAAGGCAAGGGTCAGACGGTCGATGGCCCCCGGTGTGCGCACCACATGCCGGGCCGCCTGGCGGCCCGCGAGGTACCCCACCGCCTCCAGCGTGCCGGGCCGGAACCCGCTGGTGCGGAAGGTGAAGGGCGGATGGGCAAGCCGCGTGCTCGTGCGGTCGCGGTCGGGTCCCCTCCGCTCCAGCAGGCGGCCGTCGAGGTGGAGGGCGACCTCGTCGCAGTTGCTGAAGACGCGGATGTCGGTGGCGGAGGCCGGTGACCAGTCGCTGGCGATGAAGACCATCGGGTGGGAGGCCGCTGAGCGCTGGCTCCGGAAGAAGTAGTAGGAGAGCTTCGGCAGTCGAAAGAGATCCATGCACCCGGAGGACTCCACATCCGGCGAGTAGCCGCGGTTGTAGTCGTACATCACCCACAGCCCGTCGGCAAAGGCGATGGTACCGCGGTTGTCGTTGTGCGCCTCCTGGAAGTTGATGGCCTGTTGCAGCATCGCCCGCTCCCCCTGCCAGCGCAGCTGCCGGCTGTTGCTCTCCGCCGGCGTCAGGTTCTGCCAGGCGCCCTGGTCCAGACCGGCATTCATGGCGTAGTACTCCCAGTCGCCGTACTCGCTCACCAGGCAGGCCTGGTCCTTCTCGTGCCGGCAGCCGCCGTGCTGCCGCGCATCGATGAAGACGTCGTAGCCGTGCACCCATCCCGCCGTGAGGCACTGGTCGCCGGGATACTCCTCGTGCGCGATGGCGTGGGTCCGGGCCACGAACTCCGGTGGCATCGCCGTCTCGTTGAGTGAGACCTCCCACAGGATGACGCAAGGATGGTTGCGGTCGCGCCGAACCAGGTCGCGGCAGTTCTGGTACTGCAGCGCGGCGAAGGCGGGGTCCGGATTGAAGTACTGCCAGCCGGGAATGCAGTCCATGACCACGAGGCCGAGCTCGTCGCAAGCGTCCATGAAGGCCGGCGAGTGCGCGTAGTGCGACAGCCGCACGTAGTCGAAGCCGGCCTCCTTGATCTTCCGGGCGTCCCGGTACTGTGCGGCATCCGGCAGGGCATAGCCGACGTAGGGATACTCCTGGTGCCGGTTGGTACCGCGCAGGAACATCCTCTCGCCGTTGATGCTGAAGCCTTCGCCGGAGAGGGCAATGCGCCGGATGCCGATGCGGAGTGTCTCGGCGTCGACCACCCCGTCGCCGGCCAGGATCGCGCAGTCGAGTATGTGCAGGTGGGGTGCGGCGGGACTCCACAGGCGCGGTGTCTTCACCTCCAGGTCCTGAGAAACATCCAGGTCCGCTCCGGCCGGCAGGGTCGCCGGTGCCGAGAGGGCGGAAGCGACGACCGCCCCGCCCGGCCCGCGCAGCCTGGCCCGGACGCGGAAGGTGCGTGGCTCCGCGTGCCCGTTCCGCACGTGGATCTGCACCCGAACCGTGGCGGACTCGCGGGAGGCCCGCGGGTAGGTGACAAACACGCCGCCGCTCGCGGGCCGCTCCGCGAGCAGCGGATCCGTGATATGGAGCCGGTCCTTCAGGATCAGGTAGACCGGCCGGTACAACCCGTGGTACACGTTGAAGTCGAGCTGGGCCAGCGGCTTGGGGCCGGTGATCGGGTTGTCCCGGTTGTCCAGCCGCACGGCCAGCAGGTGGTCTCGGCCAGGCTGCACCCGCTCGCTGATATCCAGCACGAAGGGGAGATAGCCGCCCATGTGGCCGCCCACGCGCTCACCGTCGAGCCAGACGTCGGCGACGTTCATGGCGCCCTCGAACCTGAGCAGCACCGTCCGGCCGGCCGCTTCAGCCTCCAGGTGGAGTGGGCGACGGTACCAGCAGACCCCCTGCCACTGGGCCTCCGGCGACCCAGCCGGGCCGGTCACCAGCGCCTCGATCCGGGCCGTGTGCGGCAGCGTGGCCGGTTGCCAGGCCGCGTCGTCCAGGCCGGAGCCCTCCGCGCCGGCCGGGTCGTCTCGGAGGAACTTCCAGCCTGCATCCAGGCGGGAGACGCGTCGCCCGCCCTTCGCCTCCGGGGTCAAGCTCCGCTGCCACAGGGGCGGCCCGAGCGCCGCGGCCGCCCCAGCCGCCGTCATCCCCTGCATGAACTCTCTACGCCTCATACGCTGCCGCCTCGAGGGATGGAGCCGCTCCGCTCAACTCACCTTGCCGCCGGGATCGCCTCGGGCGTGCCACCCCGAATCACCGGTATGCTCGCGCTCGTCGGAGGCAGGCCATCCGCGGTGGCGGTCAAGCGGAGGACCCCGGGCTGCGCCGCACCCAGAATGGCCAGCCCGCGACCGTTGAACGCGCGCCGCTGGTCGGACCGGTAGGGGTCGTGGTCGCTCAGGTCTGCGTTGTCCAGCGCCAGGACGCTGCCGCCGGTGACCACGAAGCGCACCAGATTGCTTGCAGTGGGAACGACGGTGCCCGCCGAGTCCACAATCTCGAAAGTCACCTGTGCCACGTCTCCCGGAACGGCAGTGATGGTGTCGCGGTCCGCGGAGAGGCGGATGGCGGCAGGTTGGCCCGCGGTACGCACCTCCGCCGCGCAGGCCACCGTACCATCCCGCCGCTTGCCGATGGCCCGGAGCACACCCGGCTCGTAGGGCACGTCCCAGCTGAGATGCAGATCGTTGGTGGTGGCGTTGACACGTGGCTGGGCGTAGCTGTTCCAGCCGCCGGAGGTGCCCTGAGCCGGGAACTCGATGCGCTTCTCGCCCAGGGAGCGGCCGTTGAGGAACAGTTCCACGCTGCTGCAGTTGGTGTACGCCAGGACGGGGATCGCCTGCCCCTCCCGCCCCGGCCAGTTCCAGTGCGGGAAGAGGTGGAGCACCGGCTGATCGGTCCACAGACTCTGATACAGGAAATACGAGTCCTTGGGGTGACCGGTGATGTCGATGGCCCCAGAACCCGCGCCCTTCCCGGGCCAGCGGGTCTCGCCCAGGTAGTCGATCCCCGTCCACATGAAGTCGCCCGCGAAGTAGTCGTGGGTGGCCTCCCACTTCCACAGCCGTTCGGCCCGGGTCATCCCCGTGGTGTAGTTGGGCCGCACGAGCGTGGCGTCGTCGCCCAGCGAGTAGCGGCCGCCGAACGGGTTGAGGGCGGGGTCACTCTCCGTGCCGATCATCCTCCACTCGGGGTGATCGTGCCGGTCCTGGTCGGCGAAGACCTCGCGGCGCTCGTGCCAGCGGTCCACGTAGTTGTAGCCCACCACGTCCAGGGCGTTCAGGAACGCCAGCGTCGCGGGGCCGTCATCGGCCGCAATATGGTCGTTGCCCGAGGTGACCGGCCGGGTCGGGTCCTCGCGGTGGAAGATGTCCAGGAGCCGACGCAGCACCTGGACGCCGTCCGGAGTACTCTGCTCGCCGATCTCGTTGCCGGCGCTCCACAGGACGATCGAGGGGTGGTTGCGGTCGCGGTGGACGAAGTCCGCGAGGTCCCGCTCCGACCACTCGGCGAAGTACCTGTGGTAGCCCTCGGGCACCTTGCCGATAGTCCACTCGTCGAATGCCTCCGCCATCACCAGGAAGCCCAGACGGTCGCACAGGTCGAGGAATTCCGGCGAGGGGGGATTGTGCGAGGTGCGGATCGCGTTCACGCCCATGGCCTTCAGCAGCTCCAGACGGCGCAGCCAGACCCGCTCCGGTACGGCCGCGCCGACACCGCCCGCGTCGTGGTGCAGGTTTACGCCTTTCATTCTGACGTGCTGGCCGTTCAGCAGAAACCCGCGGTCCCGGTCGTAGGCGATGGAGCGGATGCCGAACGTCGTGGTGGTCAGGTCGGCGGCGCGAGCGCCATCCAACACCTCCGAGCGGAGCGCGTACAGGTACGGCAGCTGGACGGACCAGAGCCGCGGCGCGTCGACATGCAGTCGCTGCTCGAGCTCGAGCTGCTGACCGGCCGTCAGCGAGAAGGCCTCCTCCGCGCGCGCGACCTCCCGGCCCGCGCTGTCGAGCACCACCGATCGGAGCACACCTCGGCGCAATACGGCAGCGCCGTTCTCCAGGCGGGTGCGGACCACCACCTCCCCAGCCGCGGACTCCGCGACCGGAGTCGTCACGTAGGTCCCCCAGTGGCCCACGTGCAACGGGTCGAGGATTGTCAGCCAGGCGTGGCGGTAGATGCCGCTGCCGGTGTACCACCGGGAGTTGGGCTGCAGCGAGTTGTCCACCCGTACGGCGACCAGGTTCACGCCGGAGACGAGGTGCCTGGTGATGTCGTATGCGAAGCTGGTGTACCCGTACGGCCGCCGGCCCAGGTGGAATCCGTTGATCCAGACGTCGCTGTTCATATAGATGCCGTCAAATTCGAGCCAGGCATCCTTGCCCCGGGAGCCGGCGGGCAGGCGGAACGCCTTCCGGTACCAGCCGATGCCGGTGGGGAAGTAGCCCCCGGCTCCGCCGCCAGGAGCATCCTGCTGCGGCGTCCCCTCGATGCTCCAGTCGTGCGGCAGGGCCAGCCGGCGCCACTCGTGGTCGTCGAAGCCCGGCTGTTCGGCGCCCGCGGGGTCGCCCAGGGTGAAGCGCCAGCCGGGGTCCATCGACAGGCGCTGCCGCTGGCCGGCGGCGGGGCTCGCCAAGAGCGCCAGCGCGGCCAGGCCGAGCACGAACACCAGGAGGAAAGCGCGACCTCGCGGCTGCCAATCCGCCAGCCTGAGGGTCGTCGGAATATTTCGAGTACCATGGATCCGCGACCTGACGGGCTGGCGCGAGGGTCCGCGGGTCGGCATAGTTCGATACCCCAGGGAGGTCGTGGACGTCGTGATCACGCCGGTGCGTTCAACGGCACGGTTACGATCCGGCCCTAGCGGCTATCAGCGCGCGCCCATCTCCGAGGCCGCGGCGAGAACGTCACCGCCCGAGTCGAACAGCGCGAGCGAGCCGCCGCCCCAGACGAAAAGCCCAGGTACCTGGATCGCCTCAGGGTACCACCACACCACGCCGGCGCCGCGGCCACCCGGCACGGCGGCGACGGCATCGAGGACGTCCCGCAGGAACCGGGTCTGGCCCTGCGGCGAGATCGGCCAGGCCATCGCGGCGCTGTTGGAGACCATGCCCTCCCAGCCCCCCGCCCGCCAGGGGTAGGAGGTTTCGACCACCATGACCTCCCGCCCGTACCGCTCGGCCGTGGCGCGCAGGTTGGCCCGCAGCTCGGCCAGCGTCCCGTGCCACCAGGGGTAGTAGCTCAGGCCGATGAGGTCGTAGGGCACGCCGTACGCAGCCATGTGGTCAAAGAACCACCGGGTGCCGTCGGTGCTCGCGCCTTGCGAGTAGTGCAGCATGATGCGCACGGAGTCGCCCGGACCAAGCCCGCCCTGCACACCGCGGATGCCGGCCTTGAGCAGCCGGGTGAACTGGTCCCACTGCGCCGGCGTGTCGAATCCGGAGCCACTCACCTGCCCCAGCGGCCAGAGCATGCCGCCATCGATCTCGTTACCGACCTGCACGATGTCCGGCAGCGCCCCGGCCTGCCGGAGACCGGTGATGACGCCGGCCGTGTAGTGCTCTACCGCGAGCTCCAGGGAGTCGTAGCCAAGGTTGGCCCAGGCGGCCGGCGTGACCTGGTGGCCGGGATCGGCCCAGGTGTCGGAGTAGTGGATGTCCAGCAGGAGCCTGGCGCCGGCCGCCTTGATGCGAAGAGCCAAGCGCAGGGTGTAGGCCAGGTCGTTGACTTGCACCTCATCGCCATTGGGATTCACGAACAGGCGCAGCCGGAAGCCGTTGCTCCCGCGTGCCCGCAGGATCGCAACTGCGTCACCCGACACTCCCCGATCCCGGAACAGGCCGCCCGCCTGCTCGATCCGTTCCAGGGCCGAGATGTCGGCGCCCAGCAGCATGGACGCCGGGGGGCCTGCCTGCGACCCGGGGGCGGTAGGCGAGTGGCAGGCACCCACGGTCAGCAGCGCGAGCCACAACCGCGCCGGCAGGCACTGGCGCGTGCACCGGCGGATCGACATCATTTCGGTGTCACGGCTGCCCTGCCCCTGGCGGAGGCCAGGAGGGGCGCCCAACATGGGAGGGACATGTGCTTCGCGGATCGTGGCTCCTTGTCCCTGTCGTGCTGTTGGCGGGCTCCGCGTGTGCGCGTGGCCACGGGGGGACCGTGGCGCCGGGGGACAGCCCGCCGGTCCATGTGGAGGTGACCAACCGCTACGCCCTGCCGGTGGAGATCTACGCCGTCGGCGCCGGGATCACCCATCGGCTCGGGACGGTGCATCCGGGGATGGCCGCTCACTTCGTGATCCCCCAAACCATGATCGGCGGCGGTCCGATAGAGTTGCAGGCCAGCCCCGGCACGAGCAGCCGGGATTTTCGGTCCGGCCAATTGCTGCTCTCCCCCGGGGCGGTCGTGGATTTCGTGGTCGCGCCCGTGTTGTTCAACAGTACCGCCACGATACGACCGTAGAGGGAATGAAGTAAGAAGTAAGGAGGAGCTGGGCTGTCATTCCGAGCCGCGAGGGCGAGGAATCCCTCAGGGTAAGCGCGGTGCCAACCCGGAGGGATTCCTCGTGCCCGTACCGCTGGCCCTCGGAATGACACCCCGTTCCCTGTTCACTTCTCACTTCTCACTTCTCACTTCTCACTGCCTCCCTGCCCCCGCAAAGTCCAGCCTCACCCACTCCACCTCCACGCCGTAGCCGCCCGCCGTCACCCCGACGCCGTCCTCGTGCCGGAGCGAGAGCTGCAGCCGCTCCAGATGGTCGACCCGTAGCCGGTCCTGGCCGGCGCCGCGGCCCGCTGCGGGGCCCACCCAGTAGTTCCACTCACCGGGGAATCCTTCCGGCAGCAGCACGCCGCGACCGATCGTGAAGTCCGCGAGCGGGAGTGACGGCTCGTGCCAGGTGCTGTCCACCGGCACCACTGTGCTCCAGCTGGTGCCGTCGTCCTCCATCAGCGTGACGTGCAGGACCTGGCGCGGACCGAGCCCACGCAGGCGCAGGCGCAGGGCCCGCGCGCCGGAGAGGGTCTCCTGCCGGGCCCCGATCCGTTCCCGGATCACGAGCGACGCGGTGTAATCCGGCGGGCTCCACCCACTCGCAGAGACCGGCAGCTCGAAATGGAAGACCGGCTGGCCGGTTACCCCGGAGAAACCCAGGCGAAAGAGCCCCCGGCGCCCCGCGTCTCCGATGCGGCTGAAGGCGAGACGCGCGGCGTCCGCGTCGGGCGTGAAGAGCCGCAGCGGCGTCTCAGGCCCAACCACATCCAGCGTCCAGGTCGCCCGGCCGTGGTAGTCCCAGTCCCACGGTCTCCGGTTCACGCCGCTGGGGAAGGTGAGCACCGAGTCCCCGCGGAAGATCGTAAGGACGAATTCGTGCGGCCCCTCCTGCAGGGACGCCTTCGGAACCGACGCGGCATACGCGTACCCGCCGGCCGGGCGCAGCGCGAAGCCCCGGTAGAAGCCCCCGGCCGCCGGCCGGATGAAGAGGGTGGCGGAGTCGGGCGGTGTACCATCGACTATGCGGGCCCGCAGCTCGGCGTCGTGCCCCGCGAGGTAGGCCGGCGCGGTCAGCGGCTGGACCGACGGTGGCAGTGAATCGGGTGGCGGTCCATGGTATTCGGCAAAGGCGACGTGCCCCTGGTATGCCGGCAGAGTGCCGACGTCGACCGGCCCGGCCGCGCTCAGCACATAGACCCCGGGCGTCACCGTGAAACGGCCGCCCGCGGCCTGCCCGGTGCGCGGGTTCCCTGCGGTGATGGTCTGCACGGTGAAGGAGCCGCCGAGGTCCGGCAGGTCGAGCGTCATGGGCCAGGCCCGGCTGATCGCGCGGGTGACGACCTTGCCCGGGCTGGGCGGCTCGAACGGGTCCCGCACGGGCACGGCGTCGGGGTAGACCTCGAGGCGCCAGACGCCTTTCTTGACCTGGTCCAGGAAGTAGATCCCCTCTCCTTCGTAGGCCACGGTGGGAGAGGAACCGTAGCCGGCGATCCGGCGCAGTGCGGCCGGGTCCGGCGGCCTGGAGCGGGTCGTGCCGGCATACAGGAAGGCGTCGCGGGCGACCAGCTCGCCGAGGTCGCCGTCGAAATCGACGTGGAAGTCGCCGAATCGGGTGTTCTCGGGATACGGCCCGTACGAGCGCAACCGGGGGAGGCGGTGCATGGCCTCGGCGGCGACGATAGCACTCATGGCCTTGCGCGGGGTGTAGACCAGGCTCAGGTAGTGGGTCTGCCAGCCCAGGTTGCGCGAGGCGGTCTGCAACATGTCATAGGCGAACATGGCGGCGAACTGGGTGCCCACGGCGCGGAAGGTCCGCGCCATCGCCGGGTACATCGTGCCGGTGCGCAGGTCGGGGCTGTCGAACTCGTACACGATACGCGGCAGGCGAGCCATCTCCGGGCGCAGCATGTCGGGATAGGCATCGACGCCGCGGAGGTAGTTGCCTTCCAGCTCGTGGCCCGAATTGAGCCCCGAGGGGTACCAGCCGAAGGTCACCCCCTGCGCCCGCGAGCGCCGGATTGCCTCGGCGATCCGGAAGTCCTGACTCACGTTGTAGAAAACCAGCTTGCGGCACCCGGTGCCGCGCACCGCGTCGGTGAGGGCGTTGATGTAGCGGATGGAGCCGTCGAGGTCCTCCGGGTGGTGCCACGGCTCGTTCACCAGCTCGATGAACAGGATGGCCGGCTCGTCCTTGAGCGCCACTCCGGTGTAGCGATTCACGTGAGTCAGGATCTGGCGCAGGTAATTCACCTGCGCCGCGATGGCCGCCGGGTCGGTACCCATCCGGCCCCGGTCGAAGCGCCGGCCGAAGCCCGGAGCCGAGGTGTCCTGCAGTGCGTCCGGCCAGTTCGAGCCGTAGAGCTGGATCGGGCTCAACAGCATGTAGACGCCCCGCTCCCGGGCCCGCGCAATAAGCCAGTCCAGCAGCTCCAGGTGGTCGTTGGCGATCAGGTTGCCGGCGCTGTCGGAGGACTCCCAGTCACCCCAGAAGGTCAGCCGCAGGCCGTCCCAGCCCATCCGGGCGAACTGCGCCATGTCCTCGTCGATCATCCGCTTGCGATCGGCATGGAGGTAGCCGGCCGCGCGGTAGTCGGAGGCGGTCGGCAGCACGTAGTTCGCGCCGAACAGGGTGACCTCCCGCCGGTCGTCGCTCCAGCGCACCACGCCCGCGCTGTCCAGGTAGACGGCCCGGTCGGCCGGCGCGGGCGCGCCGCCCACCGGACGCTGCGCGTGGGCCGCGGGGACGGAAGCAACCAGCGAGATGAGAAGCGAAAGGGCCGGCCGAGACATTGCGCGAGTCACCTCCCGCGTGGCCTCAGCACCATCGCCCCGTAGGCAGGCAGGGTGACCGTGCGACCTCGGAGCGTCCGGTCGAAGAGCAGGTCACGCGCACCATTCACTTCGACGCCGGTCAGGGAGACCCGCACCTGGCGGGGCCGCGGGTTGACGAGCACCACCAATTCGCCCCGCCGGTAGGCGATCACGTCATCGGGGGCGCTGGTCGCCACCTCCGCGAACTCCTTCCCGAGGAACGCGGGCTCGGTCCGGGCCAGCCGCATGACCTTGCCGTAGAACGCACGGGCCTGGGCCGCCTGAGGCTGGCGCCACGCGACCGCCTCGCGTTCGAACAGGCCCAGCTTCTGCGGGCTCTCGACCTCCTGGCCGTTGTAGAGCAGCGGACGCCCTGGCAGCAGCGCCAGCGCCACGTATGCCGCCCGCGCCCCTGCCCCGCGGCCGAAGATCGTCACCGGCGGATCGTCCCAAGCCGTCTTGTCGTGGTTGGTGGAGAAGCGCATCCGCATGCCGCCTGGGGGCATGGCCTGCATGTCCGCCAGTTCGCGCTGGACGAACATGGGGGCCGGGGCCCCCCGCCACACCTCCTTCAGGCGGTCGTAGGAGTCCCAGGCGTACGTGAGGTCGTACCCGAGCCGGTGCAGCTCGGGATCGCCCCACTCCGCAAGGAAGAGGAGACGCCGGGGGACGGCGGCCCTGAGCGCCGGGAGGGCCTCGCGCCAGAAGTCGTAGGGGACGAACCCCGCGACATCCACGCGGAAGCCGTCGATGCCGAACTCCTCCAGCCACCAGCGCATGGTGGCGATCATCTCCCGCCGGACTTCCGGGTTGCCATAGTCGAGCTGCACCACGTCGGTCCAGTCGGTCAGCTTGCCGTCCGGGTCGCGCGGCACCATCGGCTCGCCGCGCTCGTTCCGGAAATAGAAGTCGGGATGCTCCCGGACCCACGGGTGGTCGGCGGAGGTGTGGTCCGGGACCCAGTCGAGGATGACCTTCATCCCGCGTGCGTGCACCGCCCGCACCAGGGCCCGGAAGTCCTCGGCGGTGCCGTAGGCGGGGTTGATGGCGCGGTAGTCGCTCGCCGCGTATGGCGACCCCAGCAACCCCTTCCGGTTCAGCACGCCGATCGGGTGGACCGGCATCAGCCAGACGACGTCCGCCCCCGACGACTGGATGCGATCGAGCCCGTCCCTCACGCCCCGGAAATCGCCCGTGGGCGAGAAGTCCTGGACGAACACCTCATACAGGGCGCTGCGAGCGACCCAGGCGGTGTCCGCCGCCGGTGCCGAAGCCTGTGCCGGAGCCTGGGCCGGCGCGGGCCGGACGGCCGCGAGGTAGGCGGCCCCCAGCGCCAGCCAGGCGAGACGATTCCGCATCCCTGTTGCTCCTCCTTCATGGGGGAGGCTCCGACCGCGTCGCGTGTGGGTGTCGGCGGGTGCCTCCGGAGACAGCTACATCCGCGTCGTGGCGTCGATCGCGATCGCCGTACGGGCCGGGACGCTCACCTGGGCCGCGCCGGTGGCGTCCACGACCACCGACGTGCCGGCGCAGACTCCACCGACGAGACCGCCGGTCAGCCGGTCGCAGTACGTGCCCGGCGGCAACCCCGTGGCGATCATGCCCGTAAAAGAGGCGTTCTCCAGGTCGATGACCACGAAGCCCTTGTCCCCGCGCGAGAAGGCCATGATGTTGGCGCCGTCGTCAAACCAATGGTTGACGTCGGTGCCCGCGACAACGCGACGGAAGCGCACCATGTTCCGGATGGACGGATCACGGTGCTCACACACCCACTGGCCGATGGTCGCCGTCTCCAGGCTCGAGGCGCAGGTGACCGGGAGGGTCCACCCGTCGGCGTCCGATGGCGGGCCCATCGAGTTCCCGGCGGGACAGGCGAAAGCGAAGCTGGAGAGGACCGAGGGATACCCGTAGGGCTGCGCCAGCATCCACACGTTCGCGAGTCGGAAGACGTCGCCGTCCCGGTAGCTGAGGCCGCACTGGTGCTGGGTGTCGTGGTTCTGCAGGAACGCCACGGCCTTGTCGGAGGGCATCAGCCCCCACGCCGCCGGGGAGAACTGGCTCCCCGGTGGCCCGGTGGGATTAAGCTGGGAGATGTGCTGGCCACCGATGCCACGGAACTTGTCGCCGACACCGGTGAAGGTGAATTCGGTGATGTCGGCGGCGCTGCCCGAGGCGTAGCCCTCGCCGAAGTAGTCCCGCGCCGACAGCGCTTCCCCCGATCCCCCGACGACCTCGAGGAAGACGTACGGCAACGGCCGTCCCTCCCCCGCAAGCGTGGTGTTGACGCGGGCGAAGATGTCGTCCAGCTGCACCTGCTGGATGTGCTTGGCCGCGTCGACCCGGAATCCCGCCACCCCCAGCCGGGCGAGCATGAGCAGGTAGTCGGCGATCTTCTGCCGCACCGACGGGAGTCCGGTGTTGAGGTCCGGCAGCGAGAACAGCTCGCAGTCCTGCACGTTGGCCGCGCTCTGATAGTTGCTCACCGCGCACGGCGGATGGAAATCGGCTGAGGTGTAGAGACCGGGGTAGTCGTACTTCGAGTAGGCCGTACCGTTGCTCCCGACGCCGGGGCTCGGGAAGTTGGTCATGTGGTTGATCACGGCATCCACGTAGATGCCGACACCCGCCGCCTGGCATCGCTGCACCATGTCCGTGAATTCCGCGCCCGTTCCCGAGCGACTGCGTGCGATACTGTAACTCACCGGCTGATAGCGCTCGCTCCAGTCATGACTGGGCGTGATGCTGTGCTCCTGGGGTGGCGAGACCTGCACCGCAGTGAAGCCCGCCGGCCCGAGGACCTGCTCGCACTCGGTCGCGATGTCACGCCACGTCCAATCGAACAGGTGCACCGACACGTCGCCCGCCGCCATGTGGCCGCTGGGCCGGTAAGTCTGCGGGAGCGCCGGACGTCCGGGGGGGGTCGGGTTCGACCCGCTGGAGCCGGTGGGGGCATTACTGCAGGCGGCGGACGCGCAGGCGAGCAGCCCCGCTACGACGCGGCGACATTCAGGCGACATGATCGGGTCCAGTAGCTCAGGTACGAGCCGCGGCCCCACCGCCAGGCGGTGGAGCCGCGGACAGGTGAACCGGGTTGGCCTCCCGGGCTCAGTAGCCCGTATTCTGCGTCAGGTTCGGGTTGGCCGAAAGCTGCGACTCCGGAATCGGGTAGAGATTCAGGTGCGAGTCGGTCCCGGCGCCGCCCTGCGTGCCGCCCTTCCACGCCCAGATGTAGGTACCGCCCGTGAACTGGCCGAAGCGGACCAGGTCGGTCCGCCGGTGGCCCTCCCACAGCAACTCCCGCCCCCGTTCGTCCAGGATGAACTGCAGCGTGAGCTGGGGATCCGTGATGTTGCCGCTGGCATTCCCGTACGCGCGCTGCTGCAGGGCGTTCACGTATGCCAGCGCCTGCGCCCGGTTGGTGCTGGTGCGCAACGCGGCCTCGGCGTAGATCAGGTAGGCGTCTGCCAGTCGGAACATCGGGAAGTCGGTATCCACGTGGGTCGAGTTGGAACCGGCCGCCCCGGTGGAGGTCACGTTCTGGAACTTGGGCGCCGCGATGCCGTTGTTGAAGTTGCCGATGTCGGCGATCCCGACCGTCTGACCACTGGTGTAGAAGAACGCACCCCGCGGGTCAGTGGCGGGAAAACGGTTATAGGCCTCCGGCCTCACGCGTAACCCCCACCAGCAGCCGTCGATCCCGTAGGTCGTGTTGCTCATGCTCCCGCCGCACGACGCGTGGACTACGAACGTCATGCCACCCCACGTCCGGGTAGTAATGCCGTCCTGGATGATGGGGAAGATGATCTCCGGCGAGGTGTTGTTGTCGGCCAGGAAGAGGTGCTGGTAATTGGCATCCAGGGTGTACGGGCCCGCGATCACGGCCTGGGCCGCGGCCAGTGCCTCGGCATAGTGCGGTGTGCCGGTGTAGACCTCCGCGTTCAGGTACACATTGGCCAGCAGCATGCTGGCGGCTTCCTTGGTAGCGCGGCCGTAGGTGCCCGAACCCGTCGCCGCCGGCAGATCGGCCTGGATCTCCTGCAGCTCGCTCACGATGAAGTCAT
>JBGQJV010000048.1:0-22348 GCA_041499215.1 Gemmatimonadota bacterium
CCGCGCCTCGGGCGCGGATCTGATCGATGTCGGCTGTACTCCCGGCGTTCCCTTCCCGGAGCTGGGCCGCGTGGTCCGCCGGCTCCGCGAGGCCGGCCTTCGGATCAGCATCGATTCGTTCGACCCCGCGGAGATCCTCGACGCGGTGGAAGCGGGCGCGGAGCTGGTGCTGAGCGTCAACGGCTCGAACCGCCAGGTGGTCGAGGAACTCCGGGGCACCGGCGCGAAGGTGGTGGCGATCCCCGACTTCGGTGCCGGGCTCGAGACCCTCGAGCCAACTCTCACCGCCCTGGAGCGGGCGGGTGTCGGATACCTCATCGATCCGGTCATCGAGCCGATCGGCTTCGGCTTCATGGCCTCGCTCGAGCGCTACGCGGAGATTCACCGGCGCTACCCGGCGGCAGCGCAGCTGATGGGCATCGGCAACCTCACCGAGCTTACCAGCGCGGACTCCACCGGGGTCAACGCCATGCTGATCGCCGTGTGCCAGGAGGTTGGGGTCAAGGCGGTGCTCACCACCGAGGTGATTCCCTGGGCCAGAGGCGCCGTCCGAGAGATCGACGTCGCCCGCCGGCTCATGTACCACGCGGTCACCCAAAAGAGCTTGCCCAAGGGCGTGGACAACCGGCTGGTGACCGTCAAGGACCCGAAGATCCTAGCGTACAGCGAAGGCGAGTTGCGCGAGCTCCAGACGCAGGTGAAGGATTCCAACTTCCGGATCTTCACCGATCGGGATGTGATCACCGTGTTCAACAACACCCTCTTCCTCCGCGGCACCGACATCCAGGAGCTCTTCGACCAGCTCGGCGTCGAGGAGGCGAGCCACGCCTTCTACCTCGGCAAGGAACTGATGCGGGCCAGGCTCGCCATCACCCTGGGCAAGACCTACCGGCAGGAAGGCCAGCTCAACTGGGGTTACCTCACGCCGGCCGACGAGTCGAACCGGGAGCATGTGAAGCTGACGATGAGGCGGACGAGCGGAACGGCGGACGGGCGGACCGGGGAATCGGCCTCCGCCGCACGAAAGCGTCCGTCGCGGAAGCATCCCAATTGACCGGCCCCGCTTCCGCCAGTCCGCCGGTCCGCCCGTCCGCCCTCCCTCTCGTCTCCGAGCTCTCCCCCGCGCCGGACCCGGTCGAGACCACCGAGCGGTTCCTGGGCCAGCCGCACCTGCTCTTCCTGGACAGCGCCTCCGACTCGGCGCGCCTGGGGCGGTGCTCTTTCCTGATGGCCGCTCCGGTCGCCCTGGTGCGCACCCGAGGCCGGGAACCGGGTGGAAACGGGCTCGACCAGATTCGTCGCCTGCTCTCCGGCTACCGGACGGAGCCGGTGCCGGGACTGCCACCGTTCCAGGGCGGGGCCGCTGGGTACATCGCCTACGACTTCGGAGCCGTGCTCGAGCGGCTCCCCTCGCCCCGCTACGACGACCTGGGACTTCCCGATCTGGTCTTCGGCCTGTACGACTGGGTCATCGCCTGGGACCATCAGGCCGGGCGGGCCTGGATCATCTCGACCGGAATCACCGCCCCGGGAGATGGGGCGCCCCGAGCGGGACGGGCGGAGGAACGACTCGCCTGGGTCCGGCGGATTCTCGCCGGGCCCACTGCCGGAGCCGGTGGCCGACCGCGCGTGCCGCACCCGATCACCGCTCCCGCTCCCTCCTTCCCGGTCACCGGCCTCGACGAGGCCGCCGAGATCGGGCTGCGGTCGTCGTTCACCCACCGGGGCTACCTCGATGCGGTGACCCGGGTGCGGGACTACATCGTGGCGGGGGACATCTTCCAGGCCAACCTCTCGCAGCGGCTCGACGCCCCGCTCGAAGAAGACCCCTGGCATCTCTACCGCAGGCTGCGCGAGGTGAATCCGGCGCCATTCGCGGCGTACCTGGAGTTCGATGGCCTGTACCTGGCCAGCGCCTCGCCGGAACGGTTTCTCCAGCTCGAGCCGTCAGGCCGGGTGGAGACCCGTCCCATCAAGGGCACCAGACCGCGAGGCCTGTCCCCGCTGCACGACGCGGCGCTCTCCCAGGCGCTGTTGGAGAGCGAAAAGGACCGGGCGGAGAACCTCATGATCGTCGACCTGCTCCGGAACGATCTCTCCCGGGTCTGCCGGCCCGGGAGTATCCGGGTACCGGAGCTGTTCGCCCTCGAGGGATATCGCACGGTGCATCACCTCGTTTCCACCGTGGTCGGACAGCTGGCGCCCGGGCGCGATGCGACCGACCT
The DNA here is from genome assembly GCA_041499215.1 of Gemmatimonadota bacterium. GTDB lineage: Bacteria > Gemmatimonadota > Gemmatimonadetes > Gemmatimonadales > GWC2-71-9 > JADJOM01. The sequence goes on from JBGQJV010000048.1 coordinate 2,226, forward strand.
CCTCGCCGCCACCTTCCCCGGCGGCTCCATCACCGGCGCACCCAAGGTGCGGGCGATGGAGATCATCGCCGAGCTGGAGCCATCCCGCCGGGGCCCCTATTGCGGCTCCATCGGGTACCTGAGTGTCAGCGGGGCGATGGATACCAGCATCGTGATCCGGACGTTCGTGGCGCTGGGCGGGCGGGCCTACTTTTCGGTGGGTGGCGGCATCGTGGCAGACTCGGACCCGGAAGAGGAGTACCGGGAGACGCTGGACAAGGCCCGCGCGCTGATCGCCGCGCTGGCCGGCGCGGTGGTGACCCCATGATCCTGCTGCTCGACAACTACGACAGCTTCGTCTACAACCTGGCCCGCTACGTCGCCGAGCTGGGGGAGGTGCCGGTCGTCTACCGCAACGACGCGCTGACCCTCGAGCAGATCGCGGCGCTCGCGCCCAGCCACATCATCATCTCGCCCGGCCCTCGCACCCCCGCCGAGGCCGGGATCTCGGTCGAGACAGTTCGACGCTTTGGTCCCGTTATCCCCATCCTCGGCGTCTGTCTCGGCCACCAGGCGATCGGCGCGGCGTACGGCGCGGAGATCGTCCGGGCCCGGCAGCCGATGCACGGGAAGACGTCGCGGATCCACCATACCGGCGAGTCGGTGTTCACCGGCCTTCCCAGCCCGCTCACCGCCACGCGCTACCACTCGCTGGTCATCGCACCCGAGTCGGTGCCGGCCGAGCTCCGCGTCATCGCCTCGGCCGAGGACGGCGAAATCATGGCCGTGGCCCACCGCGAGCATCCGGTCGTCGGAGTGCAGTTCCATCCGGAGTCGGTGCTCACCGAGTACGGCTACCGCATGCTGGACCAGTTCCTCACCGGCGGCCGCGGCGCCAACGTGCCGGACCGGGCCGACCAGGCCTCCGTGCCGACCGCCGGCGCCGAGCTCGACCTCGCCGCGGATCCACCTTCCGCGCGAATCGTCCGCTGACGGCCCAGCCGTTCTTGTCCGCAGATTTCACAGATGGCGCAGATTCCCAATTTCGAATGTGGTGGGTCTGGTTAACACGACTGGAGAGAGGTGGACGTGCTGAAGACAACAGAATGCGGGTGCTGCGCAGGCTGGCCTCATCTCGAACTCTCATCACACAAATCTGCGGAATCTGCGAAATCTGCGGACCGCCTCAAACCCTCCTCAACGAAATCGGCGGAATCCGCGAAATGTGCGGACCTCGGCCGATTCCTCCTGATCGCCCTGAGTCTGCTGACCTCGGCGAGCGCGACCGCACAATCGGCGGCCGACACGGTCCCCGGCTACACGGTCACCGCTCCGATGATCCTCACGCGCGACGGGACACGGCTCCACACCCTGGTGTACGCCCCAAAGGACCAGACGGCGCCACTACCGTTCGTGATGGTGCGCACGCCGTACGGCATCGATGGCTCCGGCCCGAGGAACTTCCGCGGCTACCTGAGGGAGCTGGCGGCGGAGGGATACATCTTCGTGCTGCAGGACATCCGGGGACGGTACCGCTCCGAAGGCCAGTTCGTGATGAACCGGCCCCTGCATGATCCGAAAGACCCCAACGGGGTGGACGAGAGCACCGACACCTGGGACACCGTCGAGTGGCTGATCCACAATGTCCCCCGCAACTCCGGGCGGGTGGGGGTGCTCGGCATCAGCTACCCCGGATGGCTCGCGGCGATGGCCGGGATCAACCCGCATCCGGCCGTGCGGGCCATCTCACCGCAAGCCCCGATGACCGACGCCTGGATCGGCGACGACTTCTTCCATAACGGCGCCTTCCGGCTCTCCTACGGGTTCGAGTACGCCGCCAGCATGGAACTGTCCTCCGACGGCTCAGTGCCGGTGCCGATCAGCCGCTATGATACCTACGACTGGTACCTCGCCCAGGGCCCGCTGAGCAGTCTGACCCGGCTGCTCGGCACCCGGGTCCCGACCTGGACCGCCTTCGCGACCCATCCCACCTACGACCAGGTCTGGCGCGCGCGGGCGCTGACCACCTATCTCACCCGGCTTTCCGTGCCGACACTGACGGTGGGCGGCTGGTGGGATCAGGAGGATTTCTTCGGCGCGCTGGAGACCTACCGGACCCTCGAGCGACTCGACACCGCGGGGATCAACTACCTGGTGATGGGTCCCTGGAACCACGGCGGCTGGGCCCGGCTGGTGGGCGACAGCCTGGGTCGCATCGCCTTCGGCGACTCGACCAGCGCCTGGTACCGCGCGCGGGTGCAGGCTCCCTGGTTCGCCTGGTGGCTCAAGGACAAAGGCCCGCTCGATCTGCCCGAAGCTCTGCTGTTCGAGACGGGCTCCAACCAGTGGCGCCGGTTCGACCACTGGCCGCCGCGTAACGTCACGCCCCGTCAGCTCTATTTCCGCGCGGAGGGGAAGCTCTCCTTCGACAGGCCGCCCGCCCCGCCCGCCACTTCCGCCTCGCCCGCGTGGTTCGACCAGTACGTCTCCGATCCGGCCCATCCGGTTCCCTACCGCCGCCGGCCGATTCAGCTCACCTATGATCCCCGCGGATCCGACTGGTACACCTGGCTGGTCGAGGATCAGCGGCTGGTGGATGGCCGGCCCGACGTGCTCTCCTGGCAGACCGACCCGCTGGAGGCAGACCTCTCCATTGCCGGCGACGTCGTGGGCCGGCTGTTTGCCACCACCACCGGACAGGACGCCGACTGGGTGGTGAAGCTGATCGACGTCTACCCCGACAGCGTGGCCGGATCCGACCCGCGCATGGGTGGGTACCAGCTCATGGTCTCGAGCGAGATTCTTCGCGCGCGCTACCGCAAGAGCTTCAGCCATCCCGAACCGCTGGTGCCGGGACGGGTCACTCCGATCACGGTGGGCCTGCACCAGCAGAGCTACCGTTTCCGCCGCGGCCACCGGATCATGGTGCAGGTGCAGAGCAGCTGGTTCCCGGTGTACGACCGCAACCCCCAGACCTGGGTTCCCAACATCTTCGAGGCGAAGCCGGCGGACTTCCGGGCTCAGACCCACCGGATCTTCCGCACCGCCCGGTTCCCGTCGCACATCGAGATCCCGGTGCTGGCGCCGTGACGGCCTGGTAAGCGCGGAAAGACGCAAGCAGCGCCGACCCACCACCCAAATCGGAGTCGCCCATGGGCTCACAGCTCGTCGACCTCAACCACACCCTGGCTTGGTCTGAATACCAGCGGCGCCACAACGCGGCACCCGGCGCCGGCGTGTTCGCCATCGGCGCGCAGACCGGGATGGGCATGACCCAGAACAACATCATCACCAAGGTGGAACAGATTCCCGGCTCATCGCCGGCGGCGTTCCGGGTCCAGGACGACATCACCATCACGATTACCTTCGATTCGAACACCAGCTGGGTGGAAGACTGGGTCATGGCCCGGAGTCCCCAGTTCCAGAACGACATGCTGAACCACGAGCAGGGGCACTACAACCTGGTGGGGCTGCTGGCACGGGACTGCTTTATCGAGCTGATGCAGCTCAAGAGCCAGCAGTTCCGCACCCGCCACGCGGCGCAGGCCGCCATCGCGGCAATATGGCGCCGCTACACCGGCAAGGCGCAGCCGATCCAGGATCTGTACGACGATGTCCAGCAGACCCACCACGGCGCCAACGCCGCCCCGCAGCGCCAATGGGACGGCTTCATCCGGACGGCGTTCTCCCAGGCTCGCACGTCGGGCGAGACCGCCCCGGACGGCACCACCTACAAGGTCGAGATCCTGAGCGTGCTCACCCAGGCCGGGCTCAGCGTGTAGCCGCTCGCCGCCTGGCGTGCCCGCGTACTGCGTCGCACCATTCCCGGCATGCGCATTCTCATTGTCTCGGACATCCACGGCAACGCCGCCGCGCTCGAGGCGATCGCCGCCCAGGAGTCCTTCGACGAAGTGATCTGCCTCGGGGACATCGTGGGGTACGGGCCCGAACCCGCGGCCTGCCTGCGGTGGCTCCGGAAACACTCGGCCCGCATGGTGCAGGGGAATCACGATCGCGCGCTGGGCGAGCGGGTCCCTCCGGGTTGCACCCCGGCGTTTCAATGGCTCGCCGACGCGACCTACCACATCGGCGAGGCCCAGCTCACCGTTGCCGAGCGCTCATACCTCGCGGGGCTTCCCCGCTCGGCGCTGATCCGACGCGCTGGCCTCCGCCTCATGCTGGTTCACGCCACGCCGCGGGATCCCCTGTACGGCTACCGCGAGCCTGACATCGCCGCCTGGGAGGAGGATCTGTCGGACGTCGAAGCGGACCTCGTCCTGGTGGGCCACACCCATCTCCAGTTCGAGCTCCAGGTCGGAGCCAGGCGTCTGGTGAACCCCGGCAGCGCCGGCCAGCCGAAGGGCGGCGATGGCCGAGCGGCGTACGCGGTGCTCGAAGACGGAACCCTACGCCTCGGCCGGGTTGCGTATCCCATCGAGCACACCATCTCCGGGCTCGCCCAGGCCGGCGTGGCGCCGCGGGCGGTCGAGGCTTTGGGCTTCCTGCTCCGGACAGGGCAGGTGCCGCCGCCGTCAGACCGGCCTGCCTCTTCCGGGCAATCCGACTGATCCACCCGCAACCATGCGGGGGTCTACCCTGTTGACGTTGGCGCCGGAAGGGCGCGACCGATTTCCAGCAGCTGTTCGTGCGAAGCGAGTCAACCGACACCGTGCGGAGACGACCTCATTACTGGAGCACGACGGCCGCCACTGACCGACTCGAGCGCGCCATAAACCTCCAGGGGCCGACCCTAGCCCGGCGTCCCCCGCGCGGCCAGATTGGCCCCATGATCATCGAGTCCCTCCTCACCACTTGCGACGCCGCCGGCGCGGTGAACTGCGCGCCCATGGGGGTCGAATGGGGCGAGGAGACGATCGTCATCAAGCCGTTCCTCGAAACCGCCACCTTCCGGAATCTGAGCGCCACACGGGCCGCGGTAGTGAACCTTACCGACGACGTGCTGCTATTCGCTCAGGCAGTGACCGGGCATCCGGCCGCGGCGGCGCCGCCCGCCGGCCCCGCCCAAGTGGTCCGGGGAGTCGTGCTCGACATCGCCTGCTCCTGGCGGGAGGTCGAGGTCGTCTCGGTGGATGACACGCCGCCCCGTTCGCGCATCGTCACCCAGGTCGTGCATCGCGGTCTCCGGCGGGAGTTCCTCGGCTTCAACCGGGCCCGGCACGCCGTCCTGGAGGCGGCGATCATCGCCACCCGGATCCACCTCATCGCGCCTGACGAGATCCGCCGTGACTACGAGCGGCTCCGGATCATCGTGGACAAGACCGCCGGCCCTCGCGAGCTGGAGGCCATGGCACTCCTGGGTGACTACCTCCGGTCCCGACTGGCCGGGGAGCCCGCGGCGTGACCCGCCCCGCGCGAGTCACCGTCGAGGCGCCGGCCCGGCTCCACTTCGGTATTCTCGATCTGCGGGGTCATCGCGGCCGCCGGTTCGGCGGGATCGGCGCCGCGATCCCCTCTCCGTCGGTACGGCTCGAGGCGACCCCGCACGACCGGTTGACCGTGGAGGGGCCCGACGCGGGGCGGGCCCAGGAGTTTGCCCGACGGTACCTGACGGCGACGGGGCTCGCGGGCGGGGCGCACCTGCGGGTGCTCCGCGCCATCCCTGCCCATGCCGGTCTCGGCTCCGGGACCCAGCTGGGGCTGGCGGTGGCCCGCGCGCTGGCCGAGCTCTACGGCCAGTCTGCGGAGCCGCTCGCCCTGGCCCGGGCTGTCGGGAGGGGACAGCGGTCGGCAATCGGGACCTGGACGTTCGCGTTGGGCGGGTTCGTCCTGGAAGGGGGAAGGCGACCCGGCAGTGACGACGTCGCCCCGCTGATCTCCCGGCTGCCGATCCCGGCCATCTGGCGCGCGGTGATCGCAATTCCGGAGAGCGCCGCCGGGCTGAGCGGCGCCGCCGAGGCCGAGGCGATCCGCCGGCTGCCTTCGCCAACGGAGCGTGAGGTGGAGCAGGTCGCCCACCTGGTGTTGATGCAGCTGCTTCCCGCGCTCGCCGACGCGGATCTCACCGCGTTCGGCGCCGCATTGACAGAGGTTCAGCGGATCACCGGCGGGTGGTTCGCGGCCGCGCAGGGTGGCGCGTTTGCCCCGGGACCGACGGCCGAACTGGTGCAGCGGTTGAGCGAATTCGGGGCCACGGGCGTCGGCCAAAGCTCTTGGGGCCCAACTGTTTACGGGCTGGTTCCTCACCCGGACGCCGCCCGGGATCTGGCCCAGCGAGTGCGCGCCTGGATGGGCCCTTCCGGGGTGGTCCTGGAGACACCATTCGCCGAGCGTGGGGCCCTGGTTCACAGTGACTGGGCCCTGGTGGGGCCGGATTGACAGCCTATTCAGTGGACGGTATACTCCCGCTCCATTCTCGGGGCGATTCCCGCAGGGAACATCTTCGAGGATGTACGGTACTACCAGCGTGATCGGTGGGGCCGCAACAGTCGAGAATCCCCTTCTCGACCGATAACAAGCCCGTTCTTCCTAAGACCATACCATCGATGCAGCCGACGGCCCGGGCCTATTGTGTCCCGGGGCGAGCGGAGTGCCAGATGAGGACTCTCGTGGGAGTTTTCGCTTCCATGCACACCTCCATTTCATGCTGGCGGGCCCATGGCCTCACGGCCTCAGTCGCGGGCAGGTACCGGAGCGGCTGGCGGCGAAACGGGAATACGTTCCAGATTGGGGCCAATTGGCGGGGTACAGCAGGTTGATATGCAAGCGCGGCCGTCCGGCGGAGTGATGCCAGGTGGCCGCTGGTGTTTTTTGGGGCAGTTGCAGGTGCAGTACCGGATTCGGAGGATCGGCTGAATGGCCCGCGTACGCCGGAGCGAGTGTTTGACCGGCCTCCACGTCAGGCAGCACTAAGTTCGGTTGGTGTCACCCTTCATCATGAGGTCATCTATGAACCGTATCACCCGCAAGATGTTGTCTGGCGGGCTCGTCGCGGGGCTCTCGGTGCTCGCGACCGCGGCCCATGCCCAGGCGCGCTCGGGGGCGTGGACTCGGAACGCCCCGGATGGCGACTGGCAGATGGCCGGCCGGGACTTCAGCCAGCAGCGGTTCAGCCCGCTGGCGCAGGTGAGCACGTCCAATGTGGCCACCCTCAAGGCGGCCTGGACGTTCTCCACCGGCACGCTGCGCGGCCACGAGGGCAATCCCCTCGTTGTCGGGAACGTGATGTACGTTCATACCTCGTTCCCGAACATCGTGTACGCGCTCGACCTCTCGAAGGAAGGCGCGCCGCAGATCTGGAAGTACGTTCCGCAGCAGTCGCCCGACGCGATTCCTATCGCGTGCTGCGACCTGGTGAACCGTGGTACCGCGTATCACCAGAGCGGCAAGATCTTCATCAACGCGCTGCAGGGCGACCTGATCGCGCTTGATGCCAAGACCGGCAAGGAGCTGTGGAAGGCGCGGCATCCGGACAAGTCCGGCAGCCAGACCGAGGCGGTCACCTACAAGGACGGCGCCACCATGACCGCCGCCCCGATGGTGGTCAAGGACATCGTCATCACCGGTATTTCCGGCGGTGAGTTTGGCGTCCGTGGCCGCGTGTCAGCGTTCGACGTCAACACCGGGAAGCACCTCTGGACCGGCTACAGCACCGGCCCGGACAGCGAAGTGCTGCTCACCGGCGACGCCAACGCCAACTATGCGTCCCACAAGGGCAAGGATCTGGGCGTCAGCACCTGGCAGGGTGAGGAGTGGAAAAAGGGCGGCGGCACCACCTGGGGCTGGTATTCCTACGACCCCGAGCTGAACCTGATGTACTACGGGTCGGGCAATCCTGGCTCGTGGAACCCCGACCAGCGCCCGGGCGACAACAAGTGGTCCATGAGCATCTGGGCCCGCAACCCGGACAACGGCCAGGCCAAGTGGATCTACCAGATGACGCCGCACGACGAGTGGGATTATGACGGCATCAACGAGATGATCCTGTTCGAAAAGGGCGGCCAGAAGCTGCTGGAGCACTTCGACCGGAACGGCTTCGGCTACACCCTCGACCGGACCAACGGCAAGGTCATCGTCGGCAAGGCCTTCGGCCCCATCAACTGGGCCAAGGAGTCGATCGACCTGACCACTGGTCTACCGGTCCGCGATCCGCGCTACGGCACCACCTCGAAGAAGAACACCGAGGGCATCTGCCCCGCGGCGATCGGCTTCAAGGATCAGCAGCCAGCGGCGTACTCCCCGATCACCGGCCTCTTCTACGTCCCCGCGAACCACATCTGCATGGACTACGAGGGCGTCGAAGTGAAGTACACCCGCGGTCAGCCGTACGTCGGCGCGATCGTGCGGATGTTCCCGGGCCCCGGCGGCAACCGTGGCCGCTTCCTCGCCTGGGACCCGATGGCCGGCAAGGTCGTCTGGGAGGTCAAGGAGAACCTGGCCGCGTACGGCGGCGTGCTGACCACTGCGGGCGGCCTCGCCTTCTACGGCACCATGGAAGGCTGGCTCAAGGCAGTTGACCAGAAGACCGGCAAGCTCCTCTGGAAGTTCAAGACCCCGTCGGGCATCATCGCCAACCCGATGACCTACCGCGGCCCGGATGGCAAGCAGTACATCGCCGTCCTCTCGGGCATCGGTGGCTGGGCTGGTATCGGCGTGGCCGCCGGCATCGGGGGCGAGGATCCGACCGCGGGCCTGGGCGCGCTTGGCGCCTTCGCCGACGTCGGCCAGTTCTCGACCCAGGGTGGCGTCCTGACCGTGTTCGGCCTGTAGTTGCTGCAACCCTGGAGGGGCGGGCGACAGCCCGCCCCTGCAGGGGTCGGTACCACAACGATAGGTTTCAGACAGGGGCGGGGTCACGCTGACCCGCCCCTGTCCTGTCAGCGGACCCTCCGCCGACAGGGAAGGCCCGTTGTTCAGCGAAACTCGAGAACGCTGTGAACCGCTCTCAACCCCCGCGCTCGCTTCCCTGGTTGCTGACCTTGCTGCTCGTGGCCGGAGCCGGCACCGCCCGGGCCCAGCGCCCCGCCCCCATGCAGGAAGGCATTCTTCGAGTATGCGCGGATCCGGACAACCTGCCGTCCAGCGACTCCACCGGTGCGGGACTGGAGAACAAGCTGGCCGAGCTGATGGCCAGGACCTGGAACTCGAAGCTGCAGTATGTCTGGTGGGCCGCCCCCCGGGGCATGATGCGCATGCTGAACGGCTTCTACTGCGACGTCTACCTCCAGATGCCGGTCCTGTCCGACATGGCCGGGGTCACCCGGCCGTACTACCGCACCAGTTACGTGATGGTCCAGCGCAAGGACGCGCCCCACCGGGTCACCGGCCTGGAGGACGCCGCGCTCAAGACCATGAAGATCGGGGTGCACCTCTACGCCGCCGACGGCGAAAACTCGCCCCCGGCCATGGCGCTGTCGTCCCATGGCGTGGTGGGCAACCTGGTGGGCTTCAGCACCACCTACACCGGCGGCATGAACCACCCCGAGGACATTGTCCGTGCCGTCGTGGACGGCACAGTGGATGTCGCCTTTGTCTGGGGGCCGATCGCGGGCTATTACGCCAGGCAAATCGGCGCCGACCTGCAGCTGACGCCCATCGAGAGCGACTCGGTGTCGGGCATCCCCTTCTCGTACAGCATGGGCATGGCGACCCGGCGGCGCGAGCGCCAGTTCAAAGACAGCCTGGAAAAGTTCATCACCAGCAAGGCACCGGAGATCCGGAGTCTGCTGCAGGAATACGGGATACCCCTTCTGCCGCTCCCGGCGGATTCCGCCACCAGCGCGGCACCGGGGGGTCCGGCACGGTAGCTGCATCCCCCGGCTCCAGCCCGACCCCTGGCCGACCCACACTCGCGTGGAAAGGAACTGGCACAGCCATGAAGATTTGGATGACAGTGGCCGCCGCCCTGCTGCTGGGCGCCGGATCCGCCCGAGCCCAGGTACGCGACGAGTACCACCCGGCGCCACGAGACACCGTGAACATGGACACCTACCAGGGCTGGAAGCAGTACGAGCTCAACTGCTCCCGCTGCCATGGTGAGTACGGGGTGGGAACCTCGTTCTCTCCGGCGCTCGTCGTCTCCCTCAAGGAGGGGGGCACGGTTCCGACGCAGGAGGCCTTCATTACCACGGTGTGTGCCGGCCGGCCTGACAAGGGCATGCCTTCCTGGTGTGCCCTGGGTCTCGAAATGGACAAGATCCAGCGGATCTACATGTACCTGAAGAACCGGGCGGACGGAAAGATCGGTATCGGGCGGCCCGCGGTGCGCGACAACAGCTGACCGGGCCGCTCACCACTCCACGGTTTTCCGGGACCGCGGCCTGCCGCGGTCCTGTTCATTTCGGAGGACAGATGCGCCTGACAGCGACACTGATTCTTGCCGGCCACTTGGCCATGACGTCGACCGCCCAGGCCCAGGACCCTGGAGCCATGCCGGCCATGCCCGGGATGGGCGCGCAGCCCGGCCGGCTGGCCCCGCGCCCTCCCGCCGATTCCCTGCGTACCGCCGATCAGGTGAAGGCCTACCTCGCCACCACGGTGGTCGGTGAGACTCCCGATCTGTCCCGGCTCGACCTGAGCGGGCTCGACCTCGGCAAGGTCGACTTTCGCAAGGCCAACCTCACCGGCAGCAAGCTGGTCGGCGCCCGGCTCGACGGCGCAGACCTGTTTGCCTGCGATCTGACCGACGCCGTGGCCACGGACGCGAGCCTCGAGGGCGCCAACCTGGACGGCACTACCCTGCGCCGAACCGACCTGCGGCGGGCAAAGCTGCACCATGCCAGCCTGTTCGCCACAATCGTCGAGGCGGCAGACCTGCGCGAGGCGGACCTCCGGGAGACGCGTATTATCGGATATCTGCGCAAGGCGAACCTCGCCGGCGCCAGGCTGGGTGGGGCCAACATCGGGGCCGATCCGGGCAACCAGTCCATGGGGGTCATGCGGGCGCAGTTCGTCAGTGCCGACCTCACCGGAGCGGACCTGTCGGGTGCCAACCTGTTCAAGGCCGACTTCTCCTTCGCCTCGCTGATCGAGGCGAACCTCGCCGGCGCCGATCTCAGCAACGCCGACCTGGTGCAGACCGACCTGAGCCGGGCCGACGTGACCGGGGTGAATCTCAAGCTTGCCGACCTGAACGGGACTGTCTTCACCGGCGCCAAGGGCGTCGCTACCCTCAAGGGGCTGGACCAGGCCCGGAACCGGGACAAGGCGGTGTTCGGGCCGTAGTCCATTCGAAGTGGCCGGGCTACGTCGGTCATACAAGGCTGGGAGATTTCACGTCGAGAACCGCGGCAAAGTCAGGCAGATGCGACCGGGCAAGCCGCGAAGTGCACCGGGGAGCAACCTCCATGTCCTCCGTGTCTCCTTGGTGAGCAGTTTGGGATGAAGCAGTTTGAGATGACGGCGTTTGAGACGTAGACAATGCACCGAACTCAATGGAGCCAGCAGCATGCGAACTCATCGCTTCATGGCAGCATTCGTGACCACACTCGCCGGCTGCGCACCCAAGGAGAAGCCCGCGCCGGCGGAGACGCCCGCCACCGTGAGCAACGCGCCGAGCGGCGGGGGCGAATTGGTCTACGTGACCAATGAGGACTCCCGCAACCTCACGGTCATCGATGCCGCCAGCGACAGCGTCGTGGCCACCATCGAGGTCGGCACCCGGCCGCGCGGGGTGAAGGTGAGTCCCGACGGGCGCACGGTGTTCGTGGCCCTGTCCGGCTCCCCCAAGTGCCCCCCGACCATGCCGGACAAGGAGTGCGAGAAGCTGAAGGCCGATCGCACCAAGGATGGCGTGGCGGTGGTGGACGTGGCCACCCGTACCACGGTGAAGATCCTCCCGGCCGGGCTCGACCCCGAGGCCTTCGACGTCAGTCCTGACGGCACCAGGCTGTTCGTGTCCAACGAGGACGCCGACTCCGCCACCATCGTCGACATCGCCTCGGGCAAGGCCGTGGCCAACGTGAAGGTCGGTCGTGAGCCGGAGGGCGTGGGCCTCGCCCCGGACGGCCGGACGGTCTGGGTGACCGGCGAAACCGACCACGACATCACCGGTATCGACCTGGCGACCGGCAAGGCAATCGCCAACATCGACATCCTGGGCAAGCGTCCCCGGGGAATCGGGTTTCTGCCGGACGGCTCGCGCGCCTACGTCACCAACGAGGTGAGCGGGACCGTGTCGGTGGTGGACATCGCGGCCAGGAGAATGATCAAGCAGATCACCATGCCGGAGGGCGCCCGTCCCATGGGCGTCCTGGTCACACCAGACGGGAAGCGGATCTACGTCACCAATGGGCGGGGCAAGACGGTGTCGGTGATCGACCCCGCCACCGATCAGGTCCTGCAGAGCGTGGAAGTCGGCACCCGGCCATGGGGCATTGCCATGACCAGGGACGGCAGGAAGCTCTACACCGCCAACGGGCCGGATAACACCGTATCGGTGGTGGATGTCGGTAGCATGACGTTGCTGCGGAAGATTGGCGTAGGGGCGGTTCCGTGGGGCGTTGCGATCGGGCCCAAGCCGTAGGCGCGCACAACTGTGCGCGCCTACGGCTTGGGCCCGACTAACTACCCCCCGGCGGGTTACGCAAACGGCCGCACCGTCGGCAGCGACCCCGGCCACCGCCAGGCGATCCAGCCATCCAGGCCCCAGGCCCGGCCCGAGCGGGCGAGGAACAGGACGCCCAGGGTGACCACCAGCATGTAGTGAAACCCCAGCGAGGCCGGCGAGAGGTGGGCTGAGGCAATACCGTAGTTGATGCTGAGAAACAGCCCGCCCAGCGCGCCCAGCCCCGCGAAGCACCCGAAGGTGAGCGACAGGCCGGTGAGCACTTCGCCCCAGGCGGTGAGCTGGGCAAAGAGCACGCTGTGAGAAACCACCGTCTGCTCCAGAAACGCCTTGTACCAGGTGAAGGGGTTCTCCGCCAGCTGCTTCGCGACGATCACGGGCATGGTATCGATCCAGCGCTGTTCCACCCCCAGGAACGGGAGGAAGCCGCCCAGCAGCACGATGTCCATCTTGCTCCACAGCGCCTTCACGAACCACACCCCCACGAGAATGCGCAGCACCGCGAGCCAGCGGCTCGGGTGAGACATGTCGATCGTGGTCGGCGCCACGCTGTTCGGCGAAGTCATCGGGTCGCTCCACGGAGAGAGCCTCGGCGCACGGACGCCGGGAATCCATCGGGCGGATGTATTGCAGCTTGGTCAGGCCCTGGAATCTGCAGTCTGCAGAAGGTACCTCGCACCGCTCCCCGGCGATAGACGACCTGTTCGGGCGGCCCGCCGTCGCAACGCCTATCCCGCCACACCCAGCTCCGCGAAGACGAAGCTCCAGGTGTCCACCAGTTCCTCCAGCACCTTGGACACCGGCTTGCCCGCGCCATGCCCTGCCCGGGACTCCAGGCGGAGGAGTACGGCCCGATCCGACGTGGTCGCCGCCTGCAGTCGCGCGGCCATCTTCCGCGCGTGCATCGGATCCACCCGCGTATCGCTCTCCGCCGTCGCCAGGAGCACCGCCGGATAGGCCGTCCCATCCCGGACGTTGTGGTACGGAGAATACGCGAGCAGCCAGCGGAACTGCTCGGGATCGTCGGCCGAACCATACTCGGGAATCCACAGCCGGGCGATCCGGAACAGATGGTAGCGGAGCATGTCGAGCAGCGGCACCTGGACCACCACCGCGCGGAACAGGGTGGGCCGTTGGGTGAGCACGGCGCCCATGAGCAGACCGCCGTTGGATCCCCCCGCGATCGCCAGACGCCGGGGGGAAGTATATCCCGCGTGAATCAGGTACTCCGCTGCGGCGATGAAGTCGTCAAAGCTGTTCTGCTTCCGGGCCAACATGCCGCCCTGGTGCCACGCCTCGCCATACTCGCCCCCGCCGCGCAGGTTCGGCACCGCAACCACGCCGCCATGCTCGAGCCACAGCAGCAGCGAGCGGGAAAACCCCGGCGACATGCTGATGTTGAATCCGCCGTAGCCGGTCAGATAGGTGGGATTGTTGCCGTCCAGGACCAGACCCCGCTGGTGCACCACGAACATGGTGATCGGGGTGCCATCCCGCGACTGATACGCCACCTGCTGCAGCTCAAACCGGTCCGCTTCCAGATCCGCTTCCACCCGGCGCCACAGCGTTTCGCGTCCGGCGGCCAGGTCGATGTGGTACACGCTGGGCGGCACCGTGTAGGAGGAGAAAGCATAGAACAACTCCTCTCCATCCGGCTCGGCGCCCCAGCCGAACAGGCTTCCGATGGTCGGCAAACTCACCTCGCGCCGGTAGCCCCCGTCCAGCTCGGCGATGAACAGCCGGGAGCTGGCCCGCTCCAGGTAGGAGAGCCCCAGGTGGCGGCGCGTCAGCAGCACGCCGTCCAGCACCGCGTCGGCGCGCGGAGCAATCAGGGTCCGCCAGCCAGCGCGGGCCGGCCGTGCGGGGTCCGCCAGGTACAGCCCGTACGTGCTCCCCTCCACATTGCTGCGGATGTAGAGCGCCTCCCGGGTCAGTTGCCCTTCGAATTGAAAGGGAAGATCCCGCACCACCGGCTCGATCGGCCCTCCGGCGACGCGATCCTGCAGGTAGAGGTCGGTCTGGTCGAAGGTGCGAGCCACGGTGATCAGGAGCCAGCGGCCGTCGGGCGAGAGACTCACCCCCGGCCAATGCTCCTTCTCAGCCGGCTTGAACACCAGCGGATCGCCGACGGGATCGGCCCCCAGCCGGTGGAAGTACACCGCCCGATGGTACTGTCGCTCCTCTTTGGAGACCTCGCCCTCGCGCGGATAGCGGGTGTAGTAGAACCCGCTGGCATCGGGAAGCCAGGCGAGATCGCAGGCGCGGGTATCAGGGATCTCTTCCGGCAGGTTCTGGCTCGTGTCCACCTGCATCACGCGGAGCAGGCTCTCCTCACTGCCGTCCTGCGACAGGCCGTAGGCGAGGAGCGCCCCGTCGTCACTGGGGAAGTACCAGTCCAGGGCGGTAGTGCCAGCGGCATCGAGCTGATTGGGGTCCAGCAGCACCTGGTCGGGGCCGTCTACCCCGTCCCGCACGTACAGCACCGGCTGGTTCTGGGTGCCGTCCCTCCGCTGATAGAAATACCGGCCCTGCGCTGGGGTCGGCGCCGAGACCGCTCCGATGGTCAGCAGTTGCTCCAGGCGGTGCTGAATGGCGGGCCGGGCGGGCACCGCGTCCAGGTACTCCCTGGTCGTCGCGTTCTGCGCCTCGGTCCAGGCGAGGGTTTCGAGGTTTTCGCCATCCTCCAGCCAGCGGTAGGGGTCGAGGACCCGCTGCCGATGGAGCACGTCGACGACGTGGTCGGTACGGGTGGGCGGATACACGGGCTTGAGCATCCGGGGAATGTAAGGAGTGAGGAGTGAGGAGTGATGAGTGAGGAGGAGCGTGTCATCCCGAGCGCAGCGAGGGATGACATGCGCTCCACTCCTCACCCCTCACTCCTCACTCATGACCTCTCACGTCAGTCTCCCAGGCTGATCCCCAGGTCCCGCGCGGTGCGAACGGTGTCGGAATCGAGCGGGACGTTTTTCACCCGGCCAATCACGTCGACCAGCGGTACCCGCACGATGTCCGGAGGCGCGAATCCGACCATCACGCCGTAGGCCCCGTCCGCGACCGCCCGGACCGCGGCGCCGCCGAACCGGAGGGCCAGCAGCCGGTCGAAGGTGGTGGGAGACCCTCCCCGCTGGATATGGCCCAGCACCAGGCTCCGGGTCTCCTTCCCGGTCCGCTGGGCGACCGCCCTCGCCACCAGCGAACCGATCCCTCCCAGCCGATCCACGGTGCCCGCGGCTCGGCGCTCGAGCAGGATGGACTCCTCGCCACGTGGCTTGGCCCCTTCCGCCACCACCACGATGCTGAAGCGGCGACCGGCTGCGTCCCGGGCGCGGATCTTGGCACAGACCTGCTCGATGTCGAACGGGATCTCCGGCAGCAGGATCACGTCGGCGCTCGCGGCGATGCCGCTGTGCAGCGCGATCCACCCCGCATCCCGCCCCATCAGCTCCACCACCATCACCCGCTCGTGGCTCTCCGCGGTGGAATGCAGCTTGTCGATGGCCTCGCTCGCGGTGCTCACCGCGGTGTCGAACCCGAATGTCTCCAGCGTCCCGGGGACGTCATTGTCGATGGTCTTCGGCACGCCCACCACCGGCAGTCCCTTGCGCCACAGATCGTACGCGATCTTCAGGCTCCCGTCGCCCCCGATCGAGATGAGAGCGTCGAAGCCGCTGGCGCCGAACCCGGCGATCAGCTCGTCGGACCGATCGACTTCCCGCTCCGCGCCCGAGGCATCCTTCACGGCCCAGCGAAACGGGTTGCCACGATTGGTGGTGCCCAGAATGGTGCCGCCAAGGTGGGTGATGCCGCGGACCTTGTCGGGAGTGAGCGTGATGATCCCATCGTCGCCCAGGAGGCCGTTGTACCCACGGCGGATGCCGTAGGCGTGCCACCCCCTGGTATGGGCCGAGAGCACGATCGCGCGGATGACGGCGTTGAGGCCCGGGGCGTCTCCGCCGCCGGTGGAGATGGCGATGCGCATTTCACCTCGGGCGAGTCATGAGATGGTTCCGAGTTCCGAGTTCCGAGTTCAGAGTGCCAGGCTCGACGCGGCAAACCTTGCATGCCCTCCAGAGGCGGCGCTCATCCGCTCGGTCTTCAGCCAAGACACTCGGAACTCGGAACTCGGAACTTCAACCAGGCTTCGTTCGCTTGAGCAGTTCGAGTATCTCCCCCGGCTTCGCATGCCGTCCAAGGCTCCGTTTCGAGAAGACCAGCGCTCCGTCCACCGTCACCTCGAAGGCGCCGCCGGAGGATTTCCTGAGCTCGAACTGCGCCTCAGGAAACACCTGCTTGAGCTCGGCGACCAGACCGGTCGCCCGCGGCTCATAGCTTCAGACGACGCAGTATTCGATGCTGATGTGCATGATCGAGGCGAGTAGCGGACGGCTAACGGCTAATGGCCAACGGGCACCGTGGAACTTAACGGCTCCCCTCGTGTCGCTCTAGGCTCTTCCCCTTGCGGCCCCTCCGGCACCCGGGCAGAATGATTGCGATGCATCACGCACCGGCGGTTCCCATCCGGGTCCGGCCAGCCCGCCTCCTGTTGTTCGCTGGCCTGCTCCTGTCCGCGTCCCCCCTGGCAGCGCAACGGCTCTACCGGCTGGAGCTGAGCCTGGCGAGCGGCTGGCACATATACGACAACGACACCGAGCTCGCCTCCACCGTCGGCTTCGCCGGCCGTCTCGGATACTGGTTCGGCGGGCCCTTCGCGCTGGAGGCTGAGGCCAGCTACGCCCGGCCACGGACCGATACCCCCCTCAAGAAGCGGGTGACCACCACCACGCTCGCGGGATGGCTCCTGGCCAACCAGCGGCTCGGCTCGAGCCAACTGTTCATCAAGGGGGGGTACGGCAGTCTCAGTTTCGGAGCCTGTCCCTCGGTGTCGATGCCCGGCTCGGGACCGTGTGGTTCTGCCGGCGTCCTGCAGGCAGGGGTGGGAGCCAGGCTGGCCCTCTCTCCCGCGCTTCTGCTCCGGTACGATGCGACGGTCAACCGCAGCCTCACCTCCCTCAAGTTCTCCAACGTCACCCTCCAGGCTGGGCTGAGTCTGATGCTGGGGAGCAAGCCGCTGTTGGATGCCGACCGCGATGGCGTGTTCGACCGTAGCGATCGCTGCGCGAACACTCCCCGCGGGATCCTGGTGGATTCCAGAGGCTGCCCGTCCGATCACGACGGCGACGGTGTCGCCGACGGCCTCGACCGCTGCCCCGGCTCCCCCCCAGGGGCCAAGGTCGATGACGTCGGCTGCACCAGCGATTCCGATGGCGACGGCGTGCCCGACGGGCTCGATCAGTGCACCGACACGCCCAAGGGCGCGGCGGTCGACGAAAAGGGCTGCTCCAGCGATGGCGATCATGACGGGGTTGCCGATGGACTCGACCGCTGCCCGGATACCCCGGCCGGGGCGACGGTGGATGGCCTCGGCTGTCCAGGCGACACCGACGGCGACGGCGTGCTCGATGGCCTCGACCACTGTCCATCCACTCCGGCCGGAGCCGCGGTGGATGCCACCGGCTGTCCCGCGGCGAAGCCTCCGGCCCCGCCGGCCGCGGCAGAGCGGGCTTGGGTGCTGCCGGGGTCCGTCTGGCCGTTCCGCGGTGCCGTGCTCGACCCCCAGGCGTTTCCAGTGCTCGACTCCGTCGTGGCGATTCTCAAGGCCGAGCCCGAGGCCATCGTGGAGGTGAACGGCTACGCGCTGGACCGCCTGGTCCCGGCCGACAACACCCGCCTCTCTCAGGTCCGCGCCGATGCCGTCCGGGCATACCTGGTCTCCCGGGGCGTTCCTGTGAGCCGGATCACCGCTATCGGGAGGGGGTCCGAACCATTGATCGACCCGGGGAACACTGAGGAAGCCCGCACCGCCAACCGTCGAGTGGAGATACGCATCACCCGGAAACCCGAGTGAGTCAGAGCGCATGGTCTTTGCGTTGATAACAGGGGCGGGTGCGATACCCGCCCCTGTCGACCATCCATGGGCCAGATTCGCCGGGTTTTGCGCCATGCGACACGCAATTATTGCCGCTTTAGGCCTGATCGCCACCCCCCTTGCCGCCCAGTCCGCGGGCCGCACCAGCTGGGGGGATGAGCTGGCGCCAGTACCGGCGCCCGATCGCCTGCTGGCCATTGGACCCAGGCAGTCGGAACCCTTGGACTGGCCGGCCCCACCGCTCCGTCAGCCTCCGACGGCGGTCCGGGCGGTGTATGTGAACGCCTGGGCCTTCGGCGGGACCCGGTTCCGGGACCTGGTCCGGCTGGCCGACAGCACCGAGATCAACGCCTTCGTCATCGACGTCAAGGATGACACCGGGTACCTCACCTACAAGTCCGAAGTACCGACCGCGATTCAGATCGGCGCCAACACACAGCTGCGCGCCAGGGACGCCGCCGACCGGCTCCGGACGCTCCACGCCCACGGGATCCACCCCATCGCCCGCATCGTGGTCGCCAAGGATCCGCTGCTCGCCGCCCACAAGCCCGACTGGTCGGTGCAGGACAAGGACGGAGGACTGTGGCGTGACCGCCTGCACTTCGCCTGGGTGGATGCCTACAACGATTCGGTCTGGGTCTACGCCTCTCAGCTGGCGGCCGAGGCCGTCCGGCTCGGCTTCAGCGAGGTGCAGTTCGACTACGTGCGGTTCCCCGATGAGCCGCGCGCCCGCATGGCCCGGGCGATCTTCCCCGGTCGCCGGGGAGGGGAAACGGTTCGGGCCGCGGTGGTCCGCAATCTCCAGCTGCTGCGCGACCGGGTGAAGCCGCTGGGCGTGCCCTACACCATTGACGTGTTCGGCATGACCACGAACGTCGACGTAGACATGGGTATCGGCCAGGTGTGGGAAGACCTGGTGAGCACCGCGGATGTGGTCCTGCCGATGGTCTACCCCAGCCACTACTACCACGCCATCTACGGCGTCAGCCATCCCAACAGCGAGCCGTACCGCGTGGTGAAGAGCGCCCTGGCCGATGGCATCCGCCGTGTGGAGCGCCTCAAGGGACCCCGGGCCGAAATCCGGCCCTACCTTCAGGCGTTCACCCTGGGTCATCCTCGGTACACGCCGGACCAAGTGCGCGAGCAGATCCGCGCCGCAGCCGATGTGGGGATCAATGGCTGGGTGTTGTGGAACCCCCGGTCGGCCTACGATCCGCGGATCTTCCAGAAGGCCGGCGCCTCCGCGGTTTACGTAGCCAGCTTCCACCCGTCGGCGGCCGAAGCCAGGCCGCGCTGGGCGCGCTAAGCAGAAGATCCTGCCCCGGTCTGTTGCTCGCCCGCGGCTCGGCGACCACTCGCCCGGCCGCACCCGCTGACCCGATTCCCCGCCGGTCGCTACACTTCGGGATGCTCCGATGGACACTCGCCTGCTGTGCCGCGCTCCGGCTCGGTACATCGGCCGCCTGCGCCCAGACACTCGCGCCCCGGCCGGTCCAGGCGGTCCTGACCGGCCGGTTCCAGGATCCCGACCTGCGTGAGAGCTCCGGCGTCGCGCTGAGCCGGGCGCACGCCGGGTTGCTCTTCACGATCAACGACTCGGGCAACCCACCGGAGATCTTCGCGACCGACTCGAGCGGGCGGGCGGCGGGGCGGTGGCGTGTTCCAGTCGCGCGAAACCGGGACTGGGAAGCCCTC
>JBGQJV010000049.1:0-21908 GCA_041499215.1 Gemmatimonadota bacterium
AAGTGGTCGCCGGCCAATTACGTGCAGAACTGGTCGACTCCAATGCTGATCGTCCACAGCCAGAACGACTTCCGGGTGGACCTGTCGGAAGGGTTGCAGGCCTTTACCGCCCTCCGGCTCCGCAAGATCCCCGCGAAGTTCCTCTACTTCCCGGACGAGAGTCATTTTGTGCTCAAGCCGCGGGACCGCCGCCTCTGGTGGGGAACCGTGCTGGACTGGATCGATCAGTACCTCCAACGGGGGTCGTAATGCGCCCGCTCCTCGTCCGCTGGCTGATCAACACCCTGGCGATCTATGTCGCCGTTCAGGTGGTTCCAGGCGTACACTACGCGGGCGGGCCGGTCGGCTTCCTGGTCGTCGCCCTGCTGTTCGGACTGGTGAATGCGACGGTGCGCCCGCTGCTCGCGTTTCTCACCTGCCCGCTGGTGCTGCTCACACTGGGGCTGTTCCTGTTCGTGATCAACGCCATGATGCTGCTGCTCACCGGCTGGCTGTCGCGGCAGTTCGACCTCGGCTTCCGGGTGGACGGATTCTGGCCCGCCTTCTGGGCCGGCCTCCTGATCGGCCTGGTGAGCCTGTTCCTGTCGATTGTGGTTGGCGAAAAAGAGGTGAAGGTGGTTGGACGGCAGTAGTTCAGATTCAGCGTCCAAGGTTCAAAGTTCAGAGTTCAGAGTTGCGGGTCCAGGACACGCGTGGGAGGTTATCTCGGAATCCTGAACTCTGAACTTGGAACTGGCCGTTACCCTGTCGTTACCGAAGAGCTGACTCGAACCCTGTGTGCCGGTAGATTCCCAGCCGTGACCGACGTGACCGCCTCTCCGCCCAGCGGGGCCGCTCCGGCCGCTCCCCCGGCGCCCGCTGTAGACCTGGCCAGCCCCGAGCTCTATCTCAACCGGGAGCTCTCCTGGCTGGAGTTCAACCGCCGGGTGCTGCACGAAGCCCAGGACCCGCGCACTCCGCTGCTGGAGCGGCTCAAGTTCCTGGGCATCTTCAGTTCCAACCTCGATGAGTTCTTCCAGATCCGGGTAGCCGGGCTCAAGGACCAGCTGGCGGCGGGCTATGTGGAGCGCACCCCCGACGGCATGACGCCCGAGGAGCAGTTGCGGAGTGCCTCGGCGGTGGTGCGGGAGATGGTGACCCAGCACGCCCGCTGTCTCCACGACGAGGTCCTGCCCGGCCTGGCTCAGCATGGGGTCGGACTACTGGACGTAGCCGATGTCACGCCGGCCGAGCGGGCCCACCTGGACCGGCACTTCCACGACAACGTGTTTCCGGTCCTAACTCCATTGGCGGTCGACCCGGCCCATCCCTTCCCGTACATCTCGAACCTGAGCCTCTCGCTGGCGGTGAACCTGCGTGACTCGGAGGGGGAAGAGCGGCTGGCCCGGGTGAAGGTGCCCAAGATCCTGCCCCGATGGGTGCCGCTGGAAGGGGGGTCTCGTTACGTCCCCCTCGAGCAGGTCATCACCGCCAACGTCGAAGCGCTGTTTCCGGGAATCGAGATCCTGGGATGCTACGCCTTCCGGATTACCCGGAACACCGATTTCGAGGTGGATCACGACGAGGCCGAGGATCTGCTGAGCACCATTCAGGAGGAAGTACGCAACCGGCGGTTCGGCGCGGTGGTCCGGCTGGAGGTCACACCCAATCTCCCCCATTCCATCCGCGAAGTGCTGGTGGCGGAGTTCAACGCGGCCCAGGCCGCGGAATCCGCCCTGCTGGGGCCGGACGACGTCTACGCGGTGCCTGGCCTGCTGGACACGGCGGACCTGCTGAGCCTTGCCGGGATCGACCTCCCAGCGCTCAAGGACCCGCCCCATCACCCGGTGACTCCGGCGCGACTGGCCGCCGGGCGGAACATGTTCGAGGTGATCCGCGAGGGTGACCTGCTGGTGCACCACCCCTACGAGAGTTTCACCGCCTCGGTCGAGCGCTTCATCCAGACGGCGGTGGACGATCCCGACGTGGTGGCCATCAAGCTGACCCTGTACCGCACCGGCGGCGATTCGAGCATCGCCCGGCTGCTGGCGCACGCCGCGGAACGGGGGAAACAGGTGGCGGTCCTGATCGAGCTGCAGGCCCGGTTCGACGAGGAAAACAACATCCGCTGGGCCCAGCGGCTGGAGGACGTGGGGGTGCACGTGAGCTACGGCGTGGCCGGTCTCAAGACCCACGCCAAGGTGATGCTGGTGGTCCGGCGCGAAGGCGACGCCATGCGGCGGTACCTGCACATCGGCACCGGCAACTACCACCCGCGCACCGCGCGGCTGTACACCGATTTCGGCCTGTTCACTACCAGTGCCGAGCTGGGGGCCGATCTGACCGACCTGTTCAACGTGCTCACCGGCTTCGCCGCACCGGCGCAGTATCGCAAGCTGATCGTAGCGCCCAGGGGCATGCGGGACCGATTCATCGCGATGATCCGGCGAGAGGCGGAACAAGCCCGGGCCGGCCGCCCTGCTCGGATTCTCGCCAAGATGAACGCGCTGGTAGACCCCGCCATCATCCGGGCGCTGTACGAAGCCTCCCAGGCCGGGGTACGGATCGACCTGATCGTCCGCGGCATCTGCTGCCTCAGGCCTGGTGTGCCGGGGGCGGGCGACCGGATCCGGGTCATCAGCATCATCGGGCGGTTTCTGGAGCACTCCCGCGCGTTCTACTTCCTCAACGGAGGCAGCGAAGAGGTCTACATCGGCTCGGCCGACTGGATGCCCCGGAACCTGGACCGGCGCATCGAGGCCGTCACCCCGGTGGAAGATCCCATGCACCGGCAGGCGATCCGCGATCTGCTGGAGCAGATGTGGCAGGACAACCGGCAGGCGTGGGACCTCGACGCCACCGGGGCATACACCCAGCGCGAGCCCGGCGAAGTCGAGATCGCAACCCATCGCATTCTGGTGGAGGGGTATCGGGATCCAGGTCGGGGGACGGGAGAGTATCAGGCCGTGAGTCGTTAGCCATCAGCCATCAGCCGTCAGCCGTCAGCCGTGAGCAGCTCGAAGGAAAACGACCCTCCCCCGCGTTCTGGGGAGGGTCGCGTGTCTCGGCGTGCAGCTGACGGCTGACGGCTGATGGCTGACGGCTAGTACGCCATCCCGGCTTGCTCCGCAAACTTCCGCATGAGCTCTTCCTGCTCCGGGTTGAGCTTCTCCGGTATTTGGACCTGGACCTGCACCAGCTGGTCGCCCTTCCGCCCGCCCTTCTCGATCCCCAGCCCCTTGACCCGGAACTTGCGGCCCGCCTGAGTCCCCGGCGGGATCTTGAGCACCACCTTCTTGCCGTCCAGCGTCCGGACCCGGAGTCGGCTTCCGAAGACCGCCTGGGCGAGGTTGATCGGCACCTCGCAGATGATGTCCAGGCCGTCGCGCCGGAAGAACCGGTCGGGCTGCACCTGGAAGATCACCACCAGGTCCTCGGCCGGAGCACCGGGTGTGCCCGATTGCCCCTGCCCCCGGAGCCGTACCTTGGCGCCGCTCTCGGTTCCCGCCGGAACCGTGATCAGCACCTCCCGATCGGTGCGGACTTCGCCCGCGCCGCCACAAGTGGGACACGGCGTGGAGGGGATCTTGCCCCGTCCCCGGCACTGGGGGCACGGCCGGCTGACTGCAAAGCCACCCTGCCCGAAGGTGACCGTGCCGCGGCCATTGCACTCCGGGCAGGTGGTCAGCTTGGCGCCGGGGGCGGCGCCGCTTCCGGTGCAGGTCGGGCAGGTCTCGTGAACCTGGAGGCGCACGGGGACCTTGCCGCCCAAGGCGGCCACCCGGAAGGGGATCTCGACGACAGTCTCCCGCTCCTCGCTGGCGACCGTCTCTTCCCTCCGCCCCTTGCCGAAGATCGACGAGAAGATGTCTCCCAGGCCGAAGGCACCGAAGTCGGAGAGATCGAACTCCTGCTCCGGGGCTCCGCTGCCGCCCCCCTGCCCGGCGCGGCTGCCCGCCCCGCCTCGGCGGAACCCCCCGCTGTCGAACGCACCCAGCCGCCGCATCTGGTCGTACTGCTTCCGCTTCTCGGCATCGGACAGCACACCATGCGCCTCCGAGATCCCCTTGAAGCGCTCCGCGGCCTGGGGGTTGTTGGGGTTGGCGTCAGGATGATACTGCTTGGCCAGCCGCCGGTAGGCCTTCTTGATCTCGTCCGCGGTGGCCGTATCCGGCACCCCGAGAACCTGGTAGAAGTCCTTGGCCACTTCAGGCGTGTCCTTCTGATGAATAGACCTGGACCCGCGCCGGCCGGATCAGGGAGCCCTTGAAGCGGTACCCGGCCTGGAAGGTCGCGCTGACCGTGTGATCCAGGGCCGGGTCGGGCGGCGCGAGAACCGAGACTGCCTCATGCAAGGAGGGGTCGAACGGCGTCCCCGCTGGGTCGATACGCTCCAAACCCGCCGCCTCGAGCTCCTTCCGGAGCTTCCGGTCAATCAGCACCAGGGCCTGTTGCACGGGGTCGTCCGCGCCCCGGGAGGCTCCGCCTGCTACCACCCGATCCAGATCGTCCAGCACGTCCAGCAGCCGCACCGCGAGGGCGGCCTGGGACCGATCGCCCAGCTCGATCCGCTCCCGGGCCGCGCGCTTGCGGAAATTGTCGAACTCGGCGGCCAGCCTGAGGTGTCGATCCCGCAGGTCCGAATTCTCCTGCTGCAGGCGCCGAATCGCCTCAACGGACGGCTCCATCGGAAGACCAGCGTGGTAACCGCGCTCGGTCTCCGCCGCTCCGGCACCCCCGCCGGTGCCACCAGGTCCGTCCTGGCCTTCGGGAGCTGCTCCAACGTTTTGATTCTCAAGCACTTGCCACACTGTCCAGGATTCGTGAAAGGGAAAGATAACAGCAGACGGCGTACCCTGGGGATAGGGCCAGATTGGCAGGATCGCGGGAGGACCGCGGAGGTGCGGGCCGGTGCAGCCGCGACCTCAATCGCAGGGTTGGGGCAGTACTCGGCGCCCTGGACGCCGCTCAGGTGGAGTGGCGCTCGAGTAGCTGGCGGAGCCGGTTCAGAGCGGTCTGCGCAGCCCGGGTTCGGATTTCGGCCCGGTCACCGGGAAAGACAGCGCGGTTCACCACGACCGCGTCTTCCACAGCCACGGCGATGTAGGTCAGCCCGACCGGCTTCTCCGATGTCCCGCCACCCGGGCCCGCAATGCCGGTCACGGCGATCCCAAGTTGAGCCCCCAGCTGGCGGGTCACACCGCGAACCATGGCCACCGCAACCGGCTCACTCACCGCACCATGTTCCGCCAGCAACGCCGGCGGCACACCCAGCAGCGATTGTTTCACCGCGTCGTCGTAGGCGATCACACCGCCCAGGTACACCTCCGAGCTCCCAGGCACGTCGGTGATCCGCGCTCCCACACCACCACCGGTGCAGGACTCGGCGGTCGCGAGCTTGAGCCCGCGGCCCTGGGCCAGATTAAGCACGACGCCGGCGAGATCGACGTCATCCTGGCCGTAAATCCATTCCCCAGCGCGGGCCACGATCTCGCGGATTCCGGCCGCCAGCCTGGCATCGGCCTGGTCCGCGGGCAGGTTCCAGGCGGTGAGCCTCAGGTCCACTCCGAGCGGCCCCGGGAGATAGGCGACCGAGAGCGGCGTCACCACTTGCTCGATCCCGCTAATCCGCTCCGCGAGAGTCGATTCGGGAACGCCGGTGGTCCGGACCGAGCGAGAGCGGATCACCCCGCCACCGGCATGGCTGGCCAGCCGGGGCAACACCTCGTGGTGCAGCAGCCCGCGCATCTCCGACGGGACCCCGGGAAGGAGGATCGCGAGTCCCTGGGAACCTTCGAGCCAGAGTCCGGGAGCGGTCCCCCAGCGATTGGGGAGCACCGTCGCGCCGCGGGGGACCTCCGCCTGGGAACGGTTCTTCTCGACCGGCACGCGGCCAAAGCGGGCAAAGCGATCGACCAGTCCCTGCCAGAGCTCATCGCGGAAGTCGAGCGGCATCCCGAACAGATCGGCGACGACCTTCTTGGTGACGTCGTCGGCCGTGGGTCCGAGCCCGCCGGTGCAGATCACTGCCCCGCTGCGTCGCAGCGCCTCGGTGACCCCATCCCGGATCGCGGCCGGGTCATCGCTGACAGAGGTGCGACGCGCCACCGCTATGCCTGCCGCGCCCAACGCCTTCCCCAACTCCACCGAGTTGGTGTCGAGGGTCAAGCCGAGTAGGAGCTCGGTGCCAATGGTGAGGAGTTCGACTGGGGACATGGGGCCGTTAGCCGTTGGCCTTTGGCCATTGGCTGTCAGGAGCGAGGGGCGGGGACCTCAGTAGGAGGAGTCGTGAAGTATGGCGGACCAGCCAACGGCCAACGCCCTGCTCTACTGGCCTCTCTGAAACAGCGTCCGGTAGCGATAGATGTACACCGCGAACGAGTATACCGTCAGCGCGGTTGCCAGTGCGAGGGTGAGCGCCACTACCCCGCCGTGGAACTGGTTCCAGTACTCGGCGAAACGATCGTGCTCCCACCCCATCGGTTTGCGGGCGTCGCGGAAGGTGAACCAGAGGAAGGTAGCCCCGATATAGATGTTCTGAATCGTGGCCTTGAGCTTTCCCGCTCCAGCCGCCGGAATCACGATGCCCTTGTGCTTGGCCCACCAGCGGAAGCCGGTCATGGCAACTTCCCGTCCGATGAGCAGCAGGCAGACCCAGAGCGGGATGCTGCCCCACACCGGGATGTCGTACAGGTCATGCCGGGTGCGCGAGATCCAGTAGATCGGGATGATCGTGGCGAAGAGGAGCAGTTTGTCGGCGATCGGGTCCAGCAGTTTGCCCAGATCGGTCACCAGGTTGCGGGAGCGAGCGAGGTACCCGTCGACCACATCGGTGATGGCGGCGAAGAGGAATACCGCGAAGCAGATCAGCTTGGGCCAGTAGCCCTCGATGAACGGCAGGAGGGCGATGACCGGGGTAAGCAGGATCCGGACGAGGGTGAGGACGTTGGGCAGGTTCCACATCTGCTGTTCCGCGTTCCGCGTTCCGAGTTCCGCGTTAGTGGGGGGGGAACGCGGAACGCGGAACGATCAGGACCCCAGGCTCTTGAGCACCAGCTTGCTGACCGCCTTCAGGGTATCGAACACTCCCTCCCCGGTCATGGCCACGGCCTCGAAGTAGGGCGAGCGCTCCACCCATTGGCTGTCCAGCTGCTCGACCAGCAACTCTCCCTCGTGGTACGGGTCGGGGGTCGACTTCTGCCGGGCCGCGTCCTCGACCGGCCACCCCGGGTTGAGCGCAGCCTGGAGCTCCCGGATGGTAGCGGCGTTGGGCAGGTCCCGCTTGTTGTACTGAATCAGAAACGGGATGGTCGTGAGGTTGTACCCGTGCTGAGCCATGTTGTCATACAGGTTCTGCATCGACTCGATGTTCGCCTCCATCCGCTCGATCTGGCTGTCGGCCACGAAGACGACACCGTCCACCCCCTTGAGGATCAGCTTCCGGGAGGCGTTGTAGTACACCTGGCCCGGGACGGTGTAGAGGTGAAACCGGGTCTTGAAGCCGCGGATCGTCCCCAGATCGACCGGAAGGAAGTCGAAGAACAGGGTCCGTTCCGTCTCGGTGGCAAGCGAAATCAGCTTGCCGCGCGAGTTGGGTGAGACTTTGTTGTAGACGAACTCGAGGTTCGTGGTTTTTCCGCCCAGGCCCGGCCCGTAATAGACCAGCTTACAGTTGATCTCGCGGGAGGCGTAGTTGATCATCGACATCGCTGATTATTCTCCCTCACGCGCCGAATAGCTTGTCGATCTCATCTTCCGCCTCGCCCAGAAACCCGGTTTCGACCTGTGACGGACCCGAGGTTCCCCGGGTGAACATCTCCTCGAACACGTGCCGCAGCTCCCCAACCGTGGCTCTCACCCGCAGCTTCACCAGGCCAAGGGTAGTGCGGTTGTCGAACAGGATGACCAGGATCACCCGCCGCGCGATGTCGGCGAGATACATCGATTCCTTCTCGCCCTGATGGAACAGGCTGCCGAATTCCGGCTCGCCGATCATCCGGGCCAGCTGATCGTTGGCGCTGAAGTCTGCCGCGGTCAGCGAGGCGAAGGCCGTGGGGTCGAAGGAGGGCTCCTCCCCGACCACCGCGACCATGTGGCCGGTCCGGTCGACAATCATGCCGGTCCTCGCGCTCGACTCGCGCAGGAACCCGGACAGGATCGTGTGAATGCGGGTCGAGTCCTCTTCCCGGAACGACCAGCTTGATGCGCCAGGAGGCATCAGGTCCCTGTGATTAGCCGAGGGCCGCTTCCATGTGACGGACGATGCTCCGTGCCCGCCGCCGGAGCACCGGATGGCGCTCCCACTCGAGATAGTCGCGCAACAACCGCACCGTCTCCACCCCGATCTGGGAACGGAGACCCGCCAGCGCGGCCAGGCGCCGGAGCGGCCGGGGGTTGAACAGGTCCGAGCGATGGCGCCGGACCTGGTCCTGGGCCAGGGCCCAGCCGACCGCCAGGCCCGCGACCACCCCCGCCAGCAGCGCCAGACGCCGAGCCATCAGCCGATCTCCTGCCGTGCGGTGAGGGCGTGGGCCAGGGTCACCCCGTCGACGTACTCCAGGTCGCCGCCGACCGGCAGCCCCCGGGCCAACCGGGTCACCTTCACACCCTTGCCGCCAAGCAGCTGCTGCACATAGGTGGCGGTCACCTCGCCTTCCATGGACGGGTTGGTCGCGAGAATGATCTCCCGCACACCACCGGCGTCCACCCGGGCCACCAGCCGGTCGAGGCGCAACGATTCCGGTCCTACCCCGCCGAGCGGATCGATCCGCCCTCCGAGGACATGGTATTTCCCGTGATACTCGCCGGATCGTTCGAGGATCGTCACGGCCGACGGCTCCTCGACCACACAGATGAGGCCCGCGTCCCGACGCGGGTCCAGACACACCTCACAGCGCTCCCCCTCGGCCAGGTTGCCGCACTCGGTGCACGGCCGCACCCGTTCAGCAACCGTCACCAGCGCCTGCGCCAGCCGCGCCAGCCGGTCGCCGGGCTGCTGCACCAGGTGGAAGGCCAGCCGTTGGGCAGTCTTGCGACCGATCCCGGGCAGCCTGGCGAGCTCGGTCACCAGGTCGTCGAGCGCGCCCACGAAGCGCTAGAGAGGAAGGTTGAACGGCAGGGGGCCCATGCGCCGGACTTCCTGCTGCAGGGCCTCCGCCGCACGCCGCTGCCCCTCGGCAATGGCGCCGAGGATCAGGTCTGCCAGCAGATCGGCGTCTCGGCCAGCGAACGCCTCGGGGTCGAGGTAAAGGGAGCGGACCGCCCCCTTCCCGTCCACCGTGACGCGAACCAGCCCGCCGCCTGCCTGGGCCTCAAAGGTCTTATCGGCCAGATCGTGCTGGAGCTGTTGCAGCCGCCCCTGCACCTGCTGGCCAAACTGGAAAAGCTGGGGCCAGTCTGCCATACCGGAATTTCGCTAAGTCCCTGCAAAGTCAGAAGAAAGTAGGTGTCCGGAGGGGCGGATGCAACCACCCTGCCAGTTACTCCAGCACCTCGAGATCGAGCGACTCCGCGGCTATCTCCAGGGCCGGATCCCGGGCCTTGAGCACCTTGAGCCGCTCCGCCCTGGCTTCGGCTTCGGTCAGTCGCCGGGTGCGGGGAGTCGCGGATGCGCCCTGCTCGCCTGCCTCGGCGAGGACGATCCTCACCGGTTGTCCGGTCGCGTCCGTCAGGAGCCGCTCGACCGCATCCCGCTGACGGCCCAGCGCCTCCAGGTGTATCGGGTTGCTGTCTGGAATGCTGAGCCGGGCCTCGGACCCTTCCACCGAGACCGGCCGGGCGGCCGCCAGCGCCTCGCCCAGGAAGCGGCTCTGCTCCCTTGCCGCCTGAGCCAGGTCGGGCCACGCCCGGGTGAGTCCCTCAAGGGTGAATTCGGCGGACGGACGGACCGGCGGACCGGCGGACGGAGGCTCGGCTGTCGGACGGACGAGCGGTACCTCAGCGGACGGGCGGACGGGCGGACGGGCGGACCGGGGCTCTGCACCTCGCGTCGCGCCGCGGGGTGAATCGGGCCCCGGGGCCATGTTCCCGCCCTCCCGCCCCCCCGTCTTCCCGCCTGCGAGGACCGCCTGCAGGTCCACGGTCCTGTCCATCATGGCCCAGCGCAGCAGAAGCGTCTCCACACCCAGGCGCGGGTTGCCGCTTCGCCTCAGGGAGGCCTCCGACTCGGCCAGCAGCTTGAGCATCCGGAGCAGGTCTCCTGCAGCCAGCCGGTCGGCGTGCTGTTCCAGGCTCTGCCTCAGGGCCTCGGTGAGCCCTTCGGGCTTGGCGCCGACCTTGAGCATCAGGAGCGAGCGGAGGACCTCGCCGGCCTGACCCAGGAACTCGACCAAATCCGCTCCGGCGTCCTCCAGCCGTTCCACCAGACCGAAGACCCCACCCGGATCCTGGGCGACGAGCAGGTCGAGCAGCTCACCGTACACTTCGTCCGCGACCAGGCCCAGGATCTCCCGAACCCGCACAGCGGTCACCCGCCCCTCGCCGAAGGAGAGGCACTGGTCCAGCACGGACAGGGCATCGCGCATGCCGCCATCGGCCTGCCGGGCGATGAGTGTCAGGGCGTCTTCGTCGGCCTCGATCCGCTCGGCGGCGAGCACCTCCTTCAGCCGCTCACGGATGGCCAGGGCTCCGATACGGCGGAAGTCGAACCGCTGCAGCCGCGAGAGGACCGGAGCGGCCTGCTGGGCGATCTTCTGCGGTTCGGTGGTGGCAAAGACGAAGACCACCCCCGGTGGCGGCTCCTCGAGGATCTTGAGCAGCGCGTTCCACGCCTCGCGGGTGAGCATGTGGGCTTCATCGACAATGTAGACCTTATGGTGCCCCTCGCGAGAGGCGGCGTACATCGCCCGCTCCCGGAGGTCCCGTGCGTCGTCTACCCCACGGTTGGAGGCGGCGTCGATCTCCACCACGTCGAGCCCGGCTCCGCCGGTCCAGATCCGGACGCAGTTCTCACACTCGCCGCACGGCTCGCCGGGAGGCTGGGTCTGGCCCTTCCGCTCGCAGTTGAGCGCCATCGCGAGAATGCGCGCCGCGGTGGTCTTCCCCACGCCCCGCGGGCCGGTGAGCAGGTAGCCATGCCCCACGCGGTTCTTCACCACCGCGCCGCGCAGCACACTCGCGACATGGTCCTGTACCAGCAGATCACTGAAACGGCGGGGACGGTATTTACGGGCGAGTGCCAAGGCCATGCGGGAAGCTAGTCGGGCAGGCAGGTGGGGTGGAGGGGCAGCGGCGACCGGCCCGGAAAAGAAGAGTGCCCCAGGCTCCCCGAAGCGACACCGGACATCGCTTAGCGCTGCTACCGGCGAGGTCCTGACGCGATTCGCGCGCCAGCGCCCTTCGGACCTGAGGCACCCTGAAGATAACGGCGCACCCAGCCCGGGGCAACGCGGCGGCGGGGTGGCGCAAGGACCGGGGCTTGCCGCCGGGTCCGGGGCCGGTCATCCTGTAGGCACTCATGCCTGGAGAACGGCCGATGCTCGGCGCGGCAGCTCTGGCGGCGCGGGGAGCCTTCGTGGACCAAGGCGGCGTCAGGATGGTAGTGGTGGACGCCTCCGGGCTGCGTGAACCCGAAGACATCAATGCGATGATCACCCGATTCGAGGAGCTGATCCGGCTGGAGCCCAGCGGCTCGGCGCGGGTGGTGACGCTGGTGGCGGGGCTCCACTTCGACCGGCGGAGTGCCGCCGCGATCAAGGGCGTGTTGGTGCGGGTACGACCATGGATCCGGGCGTCATGCCTGGTTGGTGTAACCGGACTCCATCGAGTGCTGCTGCAGGTGCTCAACCAGGTGGCGCGGCGCGAGCGGCCGCTGTTCGACACGCTCGACCAAGCCAGGGACTGGCCCGCCACCCAGTCGTAAGCGGTCCCACGGCCGCCCGCCTTCCTCCCGGAGACCCCATGCAGTTCACCCGGCTCGACTGGACCATCATCTCCCTGTCCATCGTCATCTCGTTCCTGCCGGCCCTGTTCTTTGCCCGCCGGGCGAGCTCCAGTACGGCGGAGTTCTTCACCTCGGGACGCGCCGCACCGTGGTGGCTGGTGGGTCTGTCGATGGTAGCCACGACCTTCAGCACTGACACGCCCAACCTGGTGACCAACCTGGTGCGGGAGCGCGGGGTGGCGGAGAACTGGGTCTGGTGGGCCTTTCTCCTCACCGGCATGGCCACGGTGTTCTTCTACGCCCGGTTGTGGCGCCGCAGCGGGGTGCTTACCGATCTCGAGTTCTACGAGCTGCGCTATTCCGGCCGTCCGGCCACTCTGCTCCGCGGGTTCCGAGCGGTGTACCTGGGGTTGTTCTTCAACTGCGTGATCATGGCCACGGTTAACCTGGCGGCGGCCAAGATCGCCAACATCGTGCTGGGCTGGCCGATGGGACGCACCCTGGTGGTCTGCTCGATCATCACGATCTTCTTCGCTTCCGTGTCGGGCCTGTGGGGGGTGCTGGTGACGGACTCGATCCAGTTCTCCATCACCATGACCGGCAGCCTGGCCACCGCCTGGTTCGCCCTGCGGCAGCCTGAGGTGGGCGGATTGAGCGGACTGCTGGCCAAGATCGACCCCAAGACGCTCAACCTGCTGCCGGACTTCGGCGACTGGCCTACGGCGCTGTCCGTCCTGATCATCCCCATCACCGTCCAGTGGTGGTCGGTCTGGTACCCCGGGGCGGAGCCAGGTGGAGGCAGCTACATCGCGCAGCGGATGCTGGCCTCGCGAACCGAGAAGGACGCGGTCATGGGCACCCTGTTCTTCAACGTGATGCACTACGCGCTCAGACCCTGGCCCTGGATCCTGGTCGCGCTCTGTTCCACCGTCATGTACCCCCAATTGAGCGACATTTCCCGGACCTTTCCGTACGTGGACCCCGCGCTCATCGGCCACGACATGGCGTATCCGGCCATGCTCCGCTTCCTGCCGGCGGGATTCCTGGGCCTGATGATCGCGGGAATGCTCGCGGCCTATCGCTCCACCATCGAGACGCACCTCAACTGGGGCACCTCCTACCTGGTGCACGACTTCTACCGCCGCTTCTTCCGTCCCGACGCCACCGAGCGGCACTACGTCTTCGTCGGCCGGATCACCACCGCCCTCCTGATGATATGTGCCGCCCTGCTGACCTACGCGCTCGACACCGCCAAGGGCGCCTTCGATCTCATTCTCTCCATCGGAGCCGGAACCGGGCTCATCTACCTGCTGCGCTGGTTCTGGTGGCGGGTGAACGCCTGGAGTGAGATCGCCGCCATGGTGTCAAGCTTCCTGGTGGCGGTCGGGTTCACGGTGGCGGCCCGGTCCGGGCACGTGGTGCCCTCGCACATCTCGCTCATCGCCACGGTGCTGGTCACCACCGTGGTCTGGACCACCACCGCCCTCCTCACTGCGCCAACGGCGCAGGAGCGGCTGGTGGCCTTCTACCGCCTGGTGCGGCCCGCCGGCCCCGGGTGGAAGGAGATCCGGGCGGAAGCCGGCGTCGGGCCTTCACCCGACAGCCTGCCCCAGGCCATGCTGGGCTGGCTGATGGGAGTCGCGTTCGTGTACGCCGCGCTGTTCGGTGTCGGCAGCTTCCTCTACGGACGCACACCCCAGGCGCTGCTCTGGCTGGCGATCTTCGTAGTGAGCGGAGCCGGCCTGCTGCGACTGGTGCCGAGGATGTGGGGAAAGGCGTGAGTCGCGAGAAGTGAGAAGTAAGGACTAAGGAGTAAGGAGTAAGAAGTGAGAAGTAAAAAGTGAGAAGTGAGAAGTGAGAAGTGAGAAGTGGCCCTTTGTCATTCCGAGGGCGCATAGCGCCCGAGGAATCCCTCAAGGTCAGAGACGGGCCCGCTCGCAGGGATTCCTCGCCGCTTCACGGCTCGGAATGACAGTCGAACCGCCCTCCTGCCGTGAGGTCTCACGTCTCACGTCTCACTTCTCACTTCTGACAATCTCCGCCACTGTCCCCTCGAGTATTGCGCGATCGGCTTCCAGACACTCCACCAGCCGGAACTGGGCCCGGGCACGGTCGAGGTTGTGGCCCGGGCGTGCGATCCGGTAGTACCGGTCACCTTCGAGGTAGTCGGTGAGGAACCGAACTCCCTGCTCGTACGCCAGCAGGATCCCCGAGAAGACCAGCAGGCCCCGCTCGGCATCAGTCAGCATTCCACCGCATTCCTCCAGGAAGCCAGTCATCAGCGCCTCCACCAGCGGCCGGGACACCCCGATCCGGGCGAGATCGGGCTCGTCCTCCGCGGTCGGGCTGGCGATGGAGCGGATCAGGTCGCCCACGTCGCTGAGCAGCGTGCCCGGCATCACGGTGTCGAGATCGATGACCGCGAGGCCCTCACCCGTCCGGGCATCGAGCAGCACGTTGCCGATCTTGGCGTCGTTGTGCACCACGCGCCGGGGTAGCGCGCCGGAGGCCCACACCGGAGGAAGCACCTCCGCGTGCCCCCTGCGGCTCAGCGCGAAGCCGAGCTCGGCCGCCACCTCGCGACGCCGCCCGCGAGGGTCATTGAGCGCCGCACCCTCGAGCAGGGTGATCCGGCGGGCAGCGTCGTGAAATCCCGGGATGGTCTCCGCGAGTGGTGGGCCCGCGTAGTCCGCCAGCAGCCCCTGGAACAGCCCGAACGCTCGCCCAGCTTCCCTCGCCTCGGCCGGGGAACCGGCCTGTTCAACGACCCGGGTGTCAGCAATGAACTCCACCAGCCGCCACCAGGCTCCGTCCCTTGCTTGCACCGCCGGGTGCCCCTCCCGGGTCCGCACCAACCGCAACACCCGCCGTTCCGGGTGGGTCAGAGCCAGACGCAGCGCTGCCCCCCAAAGGTGATCCGAGACCAGCGCGAGGTTCCGCATCACGGCGGCGCCGTCGGGGAACACCTGGGGGTTGAGGCGCTGGAGAAGATAGTTCCGAGTTCCGAGTTCCGAGTTTCGGGTAGCAGATACTGCAACTTTGAACTCCGAACTCGGAACTACCTTCCAGGATCGGTTGATGTGTCCCCCGGCGACAGCCGTGATCCCTGCGGCCCCGGAAAACCCGTATCGCGCGAGGATCGACCGGACCTCGTCAGACAGATCGGAGATCACAGGACGGGCGGATACTCACCGGCGGCCACCAGCTCGAGCAGTGTGGCCTCCACCCGGGGTCGGTCGGCAGGGTAGGTCATGCCGCACCAGCGGCTGGAGGTGGGCAGGACCTTCACTCTGATCGCCCCCTCGTCGAGCATCTCCCGAACCGCCTCAGGGAGGTAGTACTCACTAGCGCGCCCGGGGCCGCGGGTGAGAAACGCGGCGAACCCATCGGCGAGCCGAGGGAAGATGGTGGGGGTGAGACCCCAAAGATTCATCGAGACCAGGGTGTCGGCCGGAAGAATCCGTGGCTCACCCCGCACTTCCCCACGGAAGCGACCCTCGGAGGCCTCGATGAGGTTCTTCACCTCGACGATCCCCGTGAGGGTGCCATCGGCGGCCTGCTCCAGCGCAGCGCGGTTCACTCCGCCAGCCGGGCTGGCCGTCTGGTCGAGCCGGTACCCTACGACCGCGATGGTGTCTGTCGGTGGCTGCTGGAGAAACCGGGCGATTTCCGCCAACGCGTTCCGACCGTAGAAATCGTCGGCGTTGAGCACCGCGAATGGACCGGAGACCTGGTCCCGGGCCGCGAGCACCGCCTGCGCCGTACCCCATGGGCGCAACCGGTCCGGTGAGAGCGGCATGGAGCCGGGAAGATCCTCGAGCCGCTGGCAGACCACCGCCACCTCGAGCCGGTCGCGGTAGCGATCTCCCATCACCCGGTCGAACGCCTCCGTCATCTCTGGCCGGATCACGAAGACAACCCGGCCGAACCCCGCCCGCCGGGCATCGAACACCGAGTAATCCATGAGGGTGGCTCCGCCGGGCCCCACCGGCTCGAGCTGCTTGAGCCCGCCAAACCGGCTGCCGAGCCCGGCGGCGAGAACGACGAGCGTCAGAGGCATGAGATGGGGGTGGTAAGGCGTAAGTGAGAAGTGAGAAGTGAGCCACAGCAGCAAGGCCCTTACTTCTTACTTCTCACTTCTTACTTCTTACTTCTCACTTGTCGGTCACCGGTTCGGGCCAAACAGCACTGCGTTGGTCAGCAGCTTGGAGGGACCCCGCCAGAACCCCCGGTAGACCGGATTCTCCGCAAACAGGATGACCGTGCCGCTGCCTGAGGTCTCCACCGAGGCCCATACCGAATTGCGCAGGTGTTTCTCGGTGTTTTCCGGCCAGGTGAATCCCGCGAGCGCAAGATCGGTTCCGGTGAACACCACCGGGCTCGCGCCTTTCTCCGAAGGCTTGAACAGGCTCTGGGTTTCCAGGAACACCGGCAGCTGATCGCGCTCGTAGCCCCCGGTGAGCCAGTGGGTGCGGTCCAGGGTGGCTCGGAAGATGGCTCCCGGAATGTACTCCGGCTTGTTGCCGCCCGTGGCCGTCGGTGAAGGCAGCGGCGGCGCCGGCCGCATGACGTCCGTCACCGTGGTGTCCTTCGCCGCGGTAGAGTCGGGTACCAGTTCCTTCACGGTGGTCAGCTCGAGTTCCTTCTTCCCCAGCAGATTCACCGCGCTGCCGAAGCCGATCACCGCGCCGCCTCCCTCCACCCAGGCCTTGAGTTTGTGCGCGCCATCCTCACCCAACTCGCGGGCCATCGTCGCCGAGGAGCCGGAAGGAATGATGATGACGCTGTAGTCCTCCAGGCTGGCCGAGCCGATGTCGTCCAGATTCACCGGCGTGACCGGGACGCCAAGTTCCCGCTCGAAATAGAACCAGATGGAGCCGAAGGCGGTCTGATCCACTCCGTCGCCGGCCGCCAGGATGATCCGCGGACTCTTGAGCGGCACGACCTCCTCACTGCCCACCCCGACCTGGCCGGTGTCCGGGAAGGCCGACTGCACGGCCACCACCCGGGCTCCCGTTTCCCTGGCCAGCTGGGCGATCCGCTCGTGGACGCCCGGCGGATTGCGCTGAATCCGGACCACGAATGTGGTGCGCGGGTAGGTCACGCCATCGGCCACCAGCGGACGGAGAGCGGCGTTCACCTTGAAGCCCTCGCGCAGCAGCCGCATGGCCAGCCGGGTGGACGCCTCGCTCTCATTGGTGAACACGTAGGCAGACTGGGCCCGACCGGGCGGCGGTGCCGGAGCCAGCGAATCCGTGGTCCGTACCCGATCGCCCGTCACCGAGGTGACCTCGTCGGTCCACCACGCGTCCAGTCCCAGGGTCAGCGGAAGCGACCAGGCGGTGACATCGTAGAATTCGTACCCTTCCTTCTCGACGTCCTCACCACGCAGCTGGTTGCGACGATAGGCCGCGATCTGCTTGCGTACGAAGCCGGAGTCAAACTGGGCCCGGGGCTCGAGCATCGTGGTCGCGAGCCGCGCCTCCGGCTGGGCCAGATCCACCACGTAGGTGCCGGGGGCGAAGGTCCGCCGGGCGGGGGCCCCGCCCATGTAGGCGTTGGCCCGGACCGCGGTCCACGCCTGGTTCAGCCGGGTGACCTCGATCTCCTCGCCCGCAAGCCGGCGGGCCAGCCACAGCGCCCGGCCGGAGTCGGCGCCGGTGAACAGCACCCGCTTGAACGGCCGCTTCTGGACCTCCGCCATCCCGGTCACATGAAAGTCGTAGAAGTCCCGCAGCCGTTCCGCCCGGTTGCGGGCGGCGTACTCCAGCGTCGCGAGCGAGGCGACGTAGTGGTGGGCGATGGCCATCTCGAAGGTTGTGTAGCTCCCGTCTCCCTTGCGCTTCTTGAGCTCGGGACCGCCGTCGGTCTCGAAGGTCATGCCGAGGCCACCCCGCATCGAGGGCCACATGTCGATGTAGCCGGGGTAGAAGAAATCGAAGACGTCCCGCACGTAGTACTGCCAGCCGAAGCGATCGAACGCCTGGGCGTTGTTTTTGCCAAATCGCTCGAACCAGTCGTAGGTGCGCTGCGGCAGGTTCTGGTTGTGTGCCTGCGCCACCGGCGGGAAGAAGTACTGCGCGGTGGTGCTGTGCAGGTCGGCCACCACCTGGGGCCGCCAGCGCACGTACACCGAGGCCAGAGCCTTGGACTCGAGCTGAGACTGGGCCAGGAGGTCCCGGTTCATGTCGAACCGGTAGTGGTT
The DNA here is from genome assembly GCA_041499215.1 of Gemmatimonadota bacterium. Taxonomy (GTDB): domain Bacteria; phylum Gemmatimonadota; class Gemmatimonadetes; order Gemmatimonadales; family GWC2-71-9; genus JADJOM01. The sequence continues at coordinate 18,066 of JBGQJV010000049.1, forward strand.
GTACCGGCCCCACACCGCCCACGGCTCGGTCTGCTCTACCGCCGCGGGATCGTCGCTCCCGACCGCGACCGAGTTGGACCAGGCGGCGAACCGCTCATGCCCATCGGGGTTCTGCGACGGGTTGATCAGCACCACGACCTGTTTGAGGATCTCGAGCGTGGCCGGCTCCTCCGAAGCGAGCAGCTGGTAGACCGTCTGCAGCGAGGCCTCGAACCCCGCCGGCTCGTTGCCGTGCACTGAATGGGTGAGCAGCACCGTGACCGGCGTACGCTCCGCCAGGGCCCGGGCATCGGTCGCGGTGGTCCTCCGCGGATCCGCCAGCCGTCCCAGGTTAGAGCGGATCTCCTCCAGCCGCGCCAGGTTCTCCGGCGAGGAGAGGACCAGCAGCCGCATGACCTTCCCTTCCGCCGTCCGGCCGATCACCTCGGTGCGCACCCGGTCGGGTGCCGCCTCGATCATCCGGTCCAGCGCCTGCTGCTGCTGGTGGTACATCGTCTGCTGCGACCCGATCCGGTAGCCGAGCAGCGTCTCGGGCCGGGGCACCTGCGTCCGATAGGGGCCCCTGCTGTAGAAGTCGAATTCCTGGGCGGAGAGCAGGCTGGGCAGGAGGAGCAGAACGGAGAGCAGGCGCATGGGAATGAGTGCCGTCTCGGCGACGCGGTGGATGTTCAGGCGGTCAGGCCGTTAGGGGATCAGTGACACCCTGAGACTCCCGCCACCTCGGGACTCGGAACTCGGAACGCGGAACTGCTACCCCGCCAGCTGAATTGGCTGCAGTCCCCCGCTCCCACGCTGACGGCTCCACAGGTCCCAGGTTTCGGCCACCACCGCGCCGATGAGAAAGACCAGGGCCGTGTAGTACAGCCAGAGGACGAACAGGATGGCCGCGCCGGTGCTGGCGTCGGCGGAGAAGCGGTTGACCACCGCGAGATGGAGGAGATACCACCCGTAGAGCCGCTTCGCCACCTCGAACAGTCCGGCGGTGAAGACCGAACCCGCGAACGCGGCCCCCCGGGGCAGGCGCCGGGGAGAGGCGTGACGGTACACCAGGTAGAACAGCGATACCGCGAATGCGAACGCGGCCGCCTCGGTGAGCAGCTGTCCCAGACCGCTCACGAAGAACTTGAGGGCCGGGATCGCCATCACCAGTTCATTGCCGCGGCTGCTCACCATCTTGAGACCCGCCGAAAGCGCGGCGTTCAGGATGAGGAGCCCCACGGTCAGGACCACCATCATCATGTCCCGGAGCTTGCCCGTCACGTAAGCGAACACGAAGTGCCGGTCGCCGGGGCGCCGGGGAGCGTCATAGACCAGGGTGAGCGAGGTGCGGATGGAGGCGAACAGCCGGGTAGCAAACCACAGGAACAGCGGGAGGGCGTAATACGAGACAGTCGCGCGGGCCTTGAGAAACCCCACCAGGAATCCCTCCACCCCGGCGAATGGCCCGGCGGCGTTGGGGGCTATGGCCGGAGGAACGAAGCGCTGGAACAGCTGCTGCAGGTCCTGGACGCTGGAGCCGGACGAGAGCTGGGCCACGTGGGTGAGGCCCACCAGCAGGAGCAGCAGGAACGGAATCGCCGTGAGCAGACCGTCGAAGGTCAGCGCACTGGCCAGAAACAGGATGTTGTGCCGGTCCGCCTGGTGCACGGTGCGGCGGACGAAGGCCAGCCCGCCGCGGACCCGTGCGGCCAGCACGCCCTGCTTCAGGCGACAGGCTCCTCTTCCTCGCCGGCGGTGGCGGTGGTCCGGCGCCGGGCGCGGGCCTCGGCGAGACGCCGCTCCAGGTCGCTGCGGATCTCGTCCCGGGAATCATCCCGGCGGCTCTTGCGCTCGGCCTTGGGCCGCTCGCTGGTCATCTTCTCCGACAGCTCTCCCACCTTCTCCTCGGCCAGCGCCCGCGCCTTGCGGAGCCGGCGGCGCAGCCCCCGACGGGTCTCCTCCCCGCTCTGCGGGGCGAACAGGAGGCCCACCGCCAGGCCCAGCAGGGCACCGAACAGGAGCGGCCTGAGGGCGCCCTCGCCCCGCTCCACGTAGACTACTTCGCGCTCTTCGTCGCGTGTCATGTCATTCTCCCGCTTCCGCGTCGTCCACCGCGGTCACCAGCGCGCGCTGGAGCGACGCGTGGGCCTGGTACGGCGCCTTGACGTGTTTCTGCACGAGTGCCGCGGTACCCGTCACCTTCAGCTGCTCGAACAGGAAGTCGAATGTCCTCTCCAGCTCGGCCGCGATCGCCCCGCGTACCTCCGGCGGAAGCGACCAGACCTCCCGCTTGAACGGGCCGATGGCCTTCTTACGGGCCTTGTAATAGAACTGCTCCGGGGTATCCCCCGCCTTCCGCTCGCTCTCGGCGTTGGCATCGAGCCAGCGGTACATCCGTTCGCGCAGCTCGGCTGGCAGCGCCGGGCTGTCAAACACCAGACTCTGGAAATTCGTCGCCAGGTGGATCTCGGCGGTCTCCAGCCGCGGAAAGTGTCCGAAGGCATCGGACGGCAGCGTGCTCGCGCCGTGCTGCACCGCGCCGGACATGCCGTAGTCCTCCCGCGCCGATTTCGACAACGCCGCCAGTGCGTCCAGATCCAGCTTCACCTTGGCGATGGTCCCGTCCGGCAGCACCACACCGCCGTGACTGGTTCCGGTCTGCACCGAGATCTTCGAAATCCCCTCCGGGCTGCCGTGCTTCTTGAGCTCGGCGTTGTAGCCCTGCATGAAGGCTCTGAGCTCCTCCACCGTGCTGTTCTTGAAGCCGACCTCCCCGATCTCGGCACCCACGGAAACCGAGACCGCTTCGGGCTCCCGATCCCGGATGAAGCGGGTGATCTCTGCGGCATGCTCGAAGTTGAGTCGCTGCTGCTCCAGCAGCGTGGACTTGGAGAGGTCCACCAGGGTAGAGGTGTCCACATCGATGTTGTAGAACCCGGCCCCGATCTCTTCAGCGATGAGTTTCTTGACCTCACCCACCTCGCCCCGGGGGTCGGCCTGGTACTTCTTGGCGTTCACCTGGCAATGGTCGCCCTGGATGAACACCGGAAGAGTCCAGCCTTCCCGGAGGGCCGCGGCGAGGATCACCGAGACGTACTCCGCCGGCCGCTGGTCGGTGTAGGCGATCTCCGACCGGGCGATCTCCAGCAGGATGGCGCCACCGTTCTGCTTTTTCGCGGTGCGGAAGATGGCCCGCGCGGAGTCGTAGGCCAGCATCCGAATGTTGATGGCGGGCACGGTGAAGCCGCCGCACTCGCCGCGGCCACGGGCGAAGTAGATCGGGGCGATCGATGCCGGCCGCACGCCGGTGGCCTGGCCCAGTTCCCACAGGAGCCAGCGAGCAGCGTCACGCTCCGGCGTCTCGCCGAATACCGCCTGCCACACGACCTTGTCAGTTGCCTCGGACTTGAGCCGGGCGGCGTCGGTCACCTTGACCGCGTCTCCCTGTTGCTGCACTGCGCCCCCGTACAGGGCGATGAGCTGGGCTCGGTGATCGGCCATAAGTGCCTGTCCGCTTGAGAGTTACGAAAGCTCTACCGCTCTAATGTAGACCCCGGTCGGCGAGCCGTCAAACTCGAGACCTACGGGACGGACGGGACGGACGGGACGGACGAGTCGGACCAGAGGAAAGCTCAGGTCGAGGCAGTCTGATAAGGGGTCGACCGTCCCGACCGTCTCGTCCGTTCGCTCCCTCAGCTACACCTCGTCTCCGCTCGGCAGCTCCAGCGGCTCCCCGGTATAACCCGGGCGACCCATGGCCGCGTAGGTGAGCTTCTTGCCCAGCTCGACGCCGGGCTGGTCAAAGGGGTCGACGCCATACCACACGCCCGCGTACCCGGTGGCGATCTGAAAGAACATGATGAC
>JBGQJV010000050.1:0-21886 GCA_041499215.1 Gemmatimonadota bacterium
CTCGTGGTACGGGACTGGCGAAAGAGCGGTCCTCCCACGTGGCGATACTTTCTGGGCATGACGGCGGAGTCGGTGGTCTACGCCGTGCTGTTCGGCTGGGTGACGAGTGTGCTCACCACCCTGCTTCTGCACGGTCCGAGCCCCCTGATGCTGGTGCAGGGCACCTCACTCTCGCTCCCGACTCAGCTGATGGTTTCGCTCGGCGCCGGGATCTACGAGGAGCTCCTGTTCCGGGTCATCCTGGTATCGGCCCTGGCGAGGCTGGCGACGGCGGGGTTCGGGTGGAAACCGTGGTCGGCGGGGGTGTTCGCGACGGTGCTGGGAGCGGTTGTGTTCAGCGCGTTCCACTATATCGGGCCGCTGGGGGACACGTTCCTGCTCGGCTCGTTCATGTTCCGGCTGGTCGCCGGGCTGCTGTTGAGCGGGCTGTTCCTGCTCCGCGGCTTCGGGATAGCCGCGTGGACCCATGCGCTGTACGACGTGCTGGTGACGGTGATAGGGAAGTGAGAGGCAGGCAGTGAGGAGTAAGAAGGTGAAAAGTGAGAGGTAAGAAGTAAGATGTGAGAAGGGAGAGGCGTGGCATCCCGAGGGAGCGAGGCGACCGAGGGATCCCTGTGGGTGCGAACCCGTAGGGATCCCTCGCTGCGCTCGGGATGACAGCGCCCTTCTCACCTCTCACTCCTTACTCCTTACTGCCTTGTCGCCTTCTCCTTCCACAGCGAATCCAGTATCTGCCTGTACGCCTCCACCGGAGCCGCGCCACGCAGCATCCCCACTCCCTCGATGTACACCGTGGGTGTGCTGGAGACGCCCGACTTTGCCGCTCCCTCGGCCTCGGACTGCACCAGGTCGCGGGTCTCGTGACTTTGCAGACAGCCGGTGAGGTCGTCGCGCGGGATCCCGGCGGAATCGGCCAGGGTGATGAGAAACGGGCCCGGATCCTTGAGTGGGGCCCACTTGTCCTGGTAGGTGAACAGCAGGTCGTGCACCGGCCAGAACTTGCCGACCTTCGCGGCGCACATCGCGAATTCGGCGACGGCCGCGGCGTTGGCGTGAATCTGGGTAATCGGGAGGTTCAGGAAGATCCACCGGACCTTCCCCGTGGTAATGAACTCCTTCTCGATGATCGGGAGCACTTCCAGTGCCTGGCGCCTGCAGTAGGGGCACTGGAAGTCCGATATCTCGTAGATCGTGAGTGGCGCGGTCGCCACGCCCTTGGTGCGCTGGGCCAGCATCGGGTCCTGCGGACCCGCCGCGGGTGGCCGGGTGCTCGCGCCGCCCACTGAGCCGAGCGCGATTCCACCCGCGAGGAGCAGCGCGAGACCGGCACCCGCCCAGGCGAGCGGCCAACGGGGCATGAGGGAGCTCCGCAGAAGGAAACTCAGTAGCGCGGCAGGCGGCGGCCGTTGCTGCGATCGAGGACCAGGTGATCGCCGGCGATGGGCACGTTCCAGTACCACTCGCTGTAGGGGTCCCACGCGTCCCACGAGCGGGCATAGACCCACCAGGTTCCGCGCGGCAGCCGCAGGCTCACCTTGCCATCGGCCCCGGTACTGTCGGCGATCGGCTCACGGCCGAGGCCCGAGCCCAGCGCCTTGGTGATACTGTCGTATCCCCGGTAGGTGCTATCTTCCCACCGCGACATCAGCTGCCGCAGGCTGTCGATCCTGGGAGACAGGTTGGCCCGCGCGCGCGCGAGCTCCCGCTGGGCGTCGTCCCGGCGCTTGTGGGCGGCGGCTGCGCTGTCGGATTGGCTGGCAAAGGTGCGGTAGAGCGAATCGTACGCCGGGCTCTGGCGGGGTAGCGAGTCCAGCCGGGCCTTGAGATAGCCGAGCGAGCGCTCCAGCGCCTGCACCCGATAGGCCGCGGCGGCGTAGGCGCCGAAGGGACCGCGGAAGGCGCCAAACAGGCTGTCCAGCTGCCGGGTCTCCTTCGCCGGACGCGGGCTCCGCGTCTCGAAGGTGGCGAGCAGGCTGTCGCGGTTGTACGGCAGGGCCACGAGCTGCAGATGCGCCACGGGCGCATCTACTGAATCAGGACCGGGAATGGCGACTTCGATCTGGACCTCGCGGCCACCGCCACAGGCGGTGAGGGCGAGCACTGCAGGGATGAACCAGCGTCGCACGAATACCAGGCTCAGGCAGGGGTGGCACAAAGCTATCTGCCTCCTGGGGCTGCTTCAACTCGTCCCTCAGCTCCTGACCGCCCAGGCGGACGCCATCCGACGGCTGTTCCCCTCCCACCCCACCAATTACCTCACCGACGTCGCGGGCCTCGTCGACCAGGGCTCGGCCGGCACCATCAACGACCTCGCCGCCAGGCTGCGCCGGGCTACCGGCGCCGAGCTGGCGGTGGTGACGCTGCCCACGATCGGGGATTACGCTCCCGGGGACGTCGCCCTCAATATCGGGCGGACCTGGGGGGTCGGGGCCAAGGGCGCCATCGGGGACTCGACCCGGAATGCCGGGGTGGTGCTGCTGCTCGTTCCCCGGGCGGCGGACCACAAGGGCGAGATCTACCTCTCCACCGGGCGGGGCATCGAAGGGATCATCACCGACGCCACGGCTGGCCGCATCACCGACCTGATGCTCCCCGACCTCAGGGATGGCAACTACGGCGCCGCTCTGGTCCTGGGCACCCGGGCGATTGCCTCCCTTGTGGCCAAAGGCCTCGGCGTGAGTGACTCGGCCCTGGCCGCGGCGGACCCGTTCGCGGGGCAGGACAGCGGCGGCGATGGCGGGCTGAGTCCGATGGTGGTGCTCATCATCATTGTGATCTTCGTGGTGCTCTCCGCGATCTCCCGCGGAGGTGGCGGCCGGGGAGGGCGCCGCGGACCGTCGATCTTCTGGGGCGGCTCGGGATGGGGTGGGGGAGGCTGGGGCGGAGGTGGATTCGGCGGTGGCAGCAGCGGGGGAGGGTTCGGCGGATTCGGGGGTGGCGGCGGGTTCAGCGGGGGCGGCGCGGGAAGGAGCTTCTAGATGAACGATAAGATCAGCCAGCAGCTCGATCGGTTTCTGGGCGAGCTAGATGCCGCCGGCGTGGGCGGATACCGCGCCCTGCTGCACGGCTCCGCGGCGCGGGATCAGCATATCCCCGGGTGGTCCGACATCAATGTGGTACTGGTCCTGGACAGCATTACGACCGAGACGCTGCGGCGGCTCAAGGCGCCGCTCGCCCGGTGGCGGGCCGAGACCGATGCCCTGCCGCTCCTGCTCACTCACGCAGAGTGGCTCCGTTCGGCCGATGCCTACCCGCTCGAGATCGCGGAGATGCGCACCGCCTACCGGGTGCTCCGAGGCGAGGATCCGCTGGCCGAGCTCACGGTGGCGCCGGCGGACCTGCGGCAGGCGCTGGAGCGGGAGCTCCGGGGCAAGCTGCTCCGGCTCCGGCAGGGCTATGCTCTGCTGGCGGAAGAGCCCAGGCGCATGGGGGACTTTGTGCGGCGGAGCATTTCGGCGGTGCTTTTCCTGTGCCGCGGTCTGGTGCTGCTGGCGGGGAAGAAGCCGCCACTCGATCCGGTGGACCTGGCCAACATGGCCGGACGGGTCGCCGAGTTCGACGGACCCGCGCTGGCCCGGATCGTCACCCGCCGGGGAGTGACGGAATGGGAGTGCACCGAAGCCGACATGAGAGGCTATCTTGCGGCCGTGGAGCAGGCGGCCCGCTTTGTCGACAACTTCCAGATTGGAGAACGGGCATGATGCGGTCCCGACGGCTGATACCCCTGGCGATGCTCGCCCTGGCCGCGAGCGGCTGTGGCTACAACCGGATCCAGAGCCTCGACGAACAGGTCAACAAGGCACAGGGGCAGATCGCCGCCCAGCTGCAGCGCCGGGCCGACCTGATCCCCAACCTGGTCGAGACGGTGAAGGGCTACGCCAAGCAGGAGAGCACCATCTTCATCGAGGTGGCCAATGCCCGGGCCAAACTGGCCGGATCGGTGCAGAGCGGCAACCTCGAAGCGATGGCCGAGGCAAACCAGGCGCTCAATGCGCCGCTGGGTCGACTGCTTGCGATTTCGGAGAACTACCCCCAGCTCAAGTCGGACGCCAATTTCCGGGCCCTGCAGGACGAGCTGACCGGGACGGAGAACCGGATTGCCACCGCGCGGCAGGACTACAACGAGGCGGTAAACCAGTTCAACAGCTACATCCGCACCTTCCCCTACAACCTCACCGCCAAGATGTTCGGTCACGGAACGCCGAGGCCGTACTTCGAGGCCAAGACGGGTGCGGAGGAGCCGCCGGCGGTGAAGTTCAACTAAAGCGGACCGGCGGGCTGGCGGACCAGCGGACCGTCAAAACGACGAACGGGTGAGTTCCTTGAGGAACTCACCCGTCTTTCTATCTTCGGTCCGCCCGTCCGCCCGTCCGCCCGTCCGCCCGTCCGCCCGTCCGCCCGTCCGCCCTGGTCAGTCGACCACGACGTCCGGCAGCACGTAGCGCAGCGGATCCACTGGCTTGCCGTTGAGGTGCACCTCGTAATGCAGGTGCGGCCCGGTAGCGAGGCCGGTGTTGCCCACGTAGGCGATCACCTGACCGCGCTTCACAGCCTGTCCGGTCTGGGAGTCCACCTTCGAGCAGTGGGCGAACTTGGTGGTGAGTCCGTAGCCGTGGTCGATCACGATCACGTTGCCGTAGCCGGTTTCCCACCCGGTCTTGATGACTCGCCCCCCGGCCGGAGCCTGGATCGGGGCGCCCATGGGCGCAACCACGTCGATCCCTTCGTGCGGCCGGAGAATGTGCAGGATTGGGTGCTCCCGCATCGAGCTGAACGCGCTGCTGAGCCAACCGGGGGTTGGCATGATGCTGGGCATGGCGGCCAGCCGCTCCCGGTGATTCTCCAGGCTGTCCGAAGCCTCACCGAAGGAGGCGGCCAGCAGGTTGGCGCGGCGGATCAGGGCGGCGAGATCGACCCGCACCTCTTCGGCCCGGCGACCGAGCACCCCGGCGCTGGCCAGGCTGTTGGGTCGGGCCGGCCCGGCAGGTCCACCGATGCCCGCGAGGTGCACGGCGGGGTCATTGGGCTCGAGGTTCGCAAGCAGCCGGATACGGGCATCCCGCTCGGTGATGGTCTTGAGGGTGTCGGAGAGCAGCGAGAGCTCGCCGTGCAGCCGCCCCAGCTCGTCGGCGAGGCGGGCATTCTCCCGCTCCAGCGTCGCGGAGTGCTGCAGGTCGACGGAGTGGGAGACAGTGCCGTACCCCAGCGTGAGCGCGACCAGTCCGACCACGCCGGCGAAGCCGGTCGCCGTCTTGAGCAGGCGCTGCGACACCTCGATGACACGCGAGGCGCCGGAGCCCGGAGGCACGACGACGAGGGTCCACTTCCGTTCGGACATGCGCTGACCTTGCTGTGGGTCTTTCCAGTATCGTCTTGGTATCGGAAAACCTGTGCCCGGAGCTCGTGGAGGCCTCCGGTACCCCGAGGGGCGGGATAACATGCCCCTCGGTCCGGGGGGTGTCAAGTGCAGTTTGTCACGTACAAGTCCTTGACTGTCAAGGATTTGGTGGGGGTAGTTTGGGGAAGAGCCCTTCAGGTTTGCGGACCCTGGCGTCAGTGACATCTGGCCGCTCGGCCTGGCCCCAGCTCGCTGCGACCACGGCATCCTGCCCGAGGTGTCGCCAAAGCTCTGCCGCCTTCCCCGGCATGAACGGCCCGGTCAGCACCGCCAGCCGCACCAGGCATCGGGCGAGGGCGGCCAGTGCGGCGTCGAGTTCCACGGTGCGCTCCTGCTTAGCGAGCGCCCAGGGTGCCGTCTGCACGATGAACTGATTGGCCGAGGTCACCAGACTCCACGCGGCCTCGGCCCCAGCCTTGAGGTCGAAGGCATCCATCGCCCGGACGTAGGCCGCCACGGCGGACCCGCCGGCCTCGTCCAGTGGGGTGCCGCCGCCGGCCGGCACTGTTCCGTCGCGGTACTTCTCGATCATCGCGAGCGAGCGGGAGGCCAGGTTGCCCAGCCCATCGGCCAGGTCGGCCAGGTAGCGTTCGTCGAATCGCTCCCAGGTGAAATTCCCGTCGCCCGCAAAGCCCACTTCGCGCAGCAGGAAATACCGTAGAGCATCCGGCCCGTGGCGGGTAATGGCCTCTCGCAGGTCCAGCCGGACGCCGGCGCTCTTGGAGAAGCGGTCGCCGCCGTAGTAGATGAAGCCATGGGCCCACACCCGCTCCGGCAGCGTCTCGCCCGCGGCGTGCAGCATCGCGGGCCAGATCACGCAGTGGAACCGGGTGATGTCCTTGCCGATCACGTGCAGCTGGGCTGGCCAGTGCGCGCCCGAGCCGGGGAACCGCGGCGCGGTCCAGTAGTTGGGCAGGGCGTCGAACCACACGTAGGTCGTCTGCGTCTCGCCGTCGCTGGTGGGTCGGGGGAAGGGCACACCCCAGCTGAAGCGGCTGCGGCTGGCGGAGACGTCTTCCAGCCCCTGTCGGAGCAGGCCCAGGATCTCGTTGCGGCGGGTGTCCGGCTGGATGAAATCCGGCTGGCGGTCCATCAGCTCCTGCAGGAATCCCTGATAGCGCGAGAGGCGGAAGAACCAGTTTCGCTCCTCCACCCATTCGAGGGTACGGGTCGGATGCAGGACGCACTTCCCGTCCACGATCTCGGCCTCGGTCTTGAACGACTCGCAGCCTACGCAGTACCAGCCCGAATAGCTCCGCTCGTAGAAATCGTCGGGGTTCCGCCGGAAGATCTTCTCGATCAGCTCGCGGACCCCGGCGTGATGCTCGGGCGCGGTGGTCCGGATGAACTGGTCGTTGGAGATCCCCAGCTCGCGCCAGGTCGCCTGAAACGCGGTCGCCACCTGGTCGACCAGGTCCTTTGGGCTCACGCCACGTTCGGCCGCCGTCTGGGCGACCTTCTGGCCGTGTTCGTCCATTCCGATGAGGAACCAGACGTCATCGCCCCTGAGCCGGCGATACCGCGCGATGCAGTCGGCGCCCAGCTTCTCGAAGGCGTGCCCCATGTGGGGGTCGCCGTTGGCGTAGTCGATGGCAGTTGTGATGAAGAACCGGCCCACTCAGGCCTCAGGAGCTGGAGTTGAACCGGGGGCTCCGCCCTGGCCCTGTCCGCCACGTCCCCGCCGTCCCCGGCGGCGGCGGCGCGAGCGTCTGGGGGTATCGGATGGCGGCGTCTGCGCCTGCGGCTGATCCGGCCCGGGGGTGGGGGGAGGAGGAGCCTCTGCCCGCGGCGGCGCGGGCGCGGGCACGGGCTCGGGGTGGGCGGGGGTGCTTGAAGGACCTGCCGGCCGGTCCTGGCGCGGGCGTCGTTCGGGTCTGGCAGCACGCCGGTCGGGCTCGCGGGCGGGCGGGGCGGCGGGAGGGCCACCCGGTCGCCGGGCTGCCGGGCTCTCCAGCGGGGCGGCCGGCGCGGAGGACGGGGCGTTCTCCATTTCCTCCTTGAGCTGCACCAGCGGGATGATCCGGGGGCCATGCTCCTCGCTCTTCAGGAACACCCGTTCGCGGAAGATGTCGACCGCGACCACCTTCTCCCTCCCCACGGCAGTGTCGAGCGCCTTCCCCTCGCGGGGGAAGCGTCGCCGGGCCGCGACGTAAAACTCATGCTCGTACTTGAGGCAGCAGAGCAGGCGGCCGCAGCCGCCGGAGATCTGGGCTGGGTTGAGGGAGAGATGCTGGTCCTTGGCCAATGCGAGGCTGACGGGGGAGAGATCCTTGAGCCAACTGGAGCAGCAGTACTCCCGGCCACACCGACCCACGCCGGTGAGCCGGGCGGCCTCGTCCCGCACTCCGATCTGGCGCAGCTCGATTCGAGTGCGAAACAGGCTGGCGAGGTCCCGCACCAGGGCGCGGAAGTCGACCCGCTTCTCGGCGGTGAAGTAGATGCTGAGTTTGGCCCTATCCCACTGCCACTCGGCGTCGCTCACCTTCATGTCGAGCCGGTGCTGGCGCACCTTCTCCAGGACCTGCCGCCGGGTGTCTTCCTCCGAGCGGCGCAGCTCGTTGGCGACCCGGATGTCGTCTTGAGTAGCGCGACGGAGTACGGAGCGAAGTGACGGGGCGGGCGGGGCGGGCGGGGCGGGCGGGGCGGAAGCGGCGGGCGGGTCGGGCCATTCATCCACAGCCAGGATCTCGGCGTCGGGGGCGACACCTATCGTCCCGCCCGCCTCGCCCGCCGCTTCCGCCCCGCCCGCCTCTACCGCGTGCCCACCAGTTCGCCCCTCGTCGATCCCCTGCCCGACAGCGCAGCTGGTGCAGCCGCCGCCGCACTTCTTCTCCGCGATCTCGCCGGCGGTGTGTACCCGGCCGAAGTCGTAGCCGCGTTCGAGGTCCACCACCACCGGCTCCCGCAGGCGGAGCGGCTCCTGGCCGTCGGGCCAGAGAAAGAAGTCGCGCCGCGTCCCCTTGAACCGGACTTCGATGGTCTGGGGCATCAGGCTTCGGTGTACGCGCCCATCGCGGCGTACTTCTCCGCGCGGCGCCGAACCAGCTTCTCCGGGCGGACCTTGCGGAGCTCCGTCACATGCCGGATCAGGGCTTCGCGCAGCGCCTCGCCGGTGGCATCGGGCTCCAGGTGGGCGCCGCCCATTGGCTCGCTGATGATCTCGTCCACCAGCTTGAAGCGGAGCAGGTCCTGAGCGGTGAGCTTGAGGGCGTCGGCGGCGCGCTCCCGCTGGCTGGCGTCCTTCCACAGGATGGCCGCGCACCCCTCGGGGGAAATGACGGAGTATACCGAGTTCTCGAACATGAGAATCCGGTCGGCGACGCCGAGGGCCAGCGCCCCGCCGGATCCGCCCTCGCCGATGACCGCGGCGACGATCGGTGTGGGCAGCGCCGCCATCTCCAGGATGTTGCGGGCCAGCGCCTCGGACTGGCCGCGCTCCTCGGCTCCCAGGCCGGGGTAGGCACCCGGAGTATCGATCAGGGTGATCACCGGAGCGCTGAACTTGGCCGCCAGCTTCATGAGTCTGAGCGCCTTGCGGTAGCCCTCGGGGTGGGCCATCCCGAAATTGCGCTTGAGATTCTCCTTGGTGTCGCGGCCCTTCTGGTGGCCGATCACCATGACCGACAGGCCGGCGATGCGGGCCCAGCCGCCGACGATGGCCGGGTCGTCCCGGAAGGCCCGGTCCCCGTGCAGCTCCACGAAATCGGTGAAGATGGTGCTGAGGTAGTCGAGCGGATATGGCCGGCGCGGATGCCGGGCTACCTGCACCCGCTGGATGGGCGTCAGGTTGCCGTAGATGTCATGCCGGAGGGAGTTGAGCCGGACCTGGAGCAGGCGCGCCTCCTCGGCGACATCGAAGCCCTTTTCTTCGCCCAGCTTCTGGAGATCCTCGATCTGGCGCTCCAGCTCCAGCAGGGGCTTCTCGAAGTCGAGGGCGTAGTTGGATGCCATCTGGGTGCCTCAGTGTGTGTCCAAGGCGTCAGCCAGCCTTCACAAACGCCACGGCATCGGCCCCCAGCAGTTGCCGGAGACCCTGAATCAGCTCCTGATCGGGGGCGACGCGAAAGCGACGGGACCGGGCCCGAAGCCGTTCCCCATTCCCGTCGCTCCATTCAATATAGAGCGGCGCCGGACCGGGGTGCCGGGAACAGAGCGCCACCGCCTGCTGCAGCACCTCGGCCGCCGGAGCCTCGGGTGCCTTCCAGCGGAGCGCCAGGCCCAGCGCACCGGAGGTGAGCAGGTCCTCCAGTGGCCTCGCCCCCTCCACCACGAAGGGGGCCCGATCCTCGCCCCGGTCCCGGGCACTGTATCCCCCGGTCAGCAGCACTGCCAGATCCTCCCGTATCACCTGATTGAGCTTCGCCCACGCGTCGGGGAAGACGATGGCCTCCGCCGTCCCGTGGAAGTCCTCCAGCGTCAGCCGGGCGTACTCCTTCCCGGTCTTCTTGGAGATCTGCCGCTTCACCTGGGTGATCACCGCCGCCAGGGTTACCTGGTGCTCGCTCCACTCCATCAGTGTGGCTGTGGTACGCGAGCCGAATACCTCGACCTCCACCCGGAAGCGCTCCAGCGGGTGCCCCGAGATGAAGAAGCCGATGACCTCCTTCTCCTTGGCCAGCCGCTCCTGCTCGCTCCAGGGGGGCACCTCCGCCAGGGTGGTGCCGGCCGGCCGGGCCGGGACCACCGCCTCGCCGAACAAAGATGCCTGTCCCGCTTCCCGCTCCTGCTGCAGCACCTGAGCCTCGCCCAGCGCCTCGTCCAGCGCCTGGGTAAGCTGAGCCCGATGGCCATTCAGGCCGTCCAGCGCGCCGGCGGCGATGAGCGATTCGAGCACCCGCTTGTGGCAGAGCCGGAGGTCCACCCGCTGAGCGAAGTCGGCCAGGGTCGCGTACGGCTGCTCCTGCCGCCCGGCGATCATCGACTCGATGGCGCCGCGGCCGACGTTGCGCACCGCGCCCAGTCCGAAGCGGATCCGGCGCCCACCGGTGACGGTGAACTTGAAGCCCGATTCGTTCACGTCGGGCGGCAGCACTTCGAGCCCCAGCTCCCTGGCCTCGTTGATGTACTGCACCACCTTGTCGGTGCTGCCGATTTCCGATGACAGGAGCGCCGCCATGAACTCGGCGGGATAGTAGGTCTTCAGCCATGCGGTCTGGTAGCCCAGCACCGAGTAGGCCACCGAGTGCGACTTGTTGAAGCCGTAGCGGCCGAAGGTTTCGATCTGGGTGGCCAGGTCGTCCGCCAGCTTCCGCGGATGGCCCAGGGCCACCGCGCGTTCCACGAAGCGGCCCAGCTCCTTCCGGATCAGCTCGGCGTCCTTCTTGCCCACGGCTTTCCGCAGCACGTCGGCTTCGGCGAGGCTGAAGCCGGCGAGCACATTGGCGATCCGCATCACCTGTTCCTGGTAGGTGATGACGCCGTAGGTCGGCTCCAGCACGTCCTTCAGGTCGGGGTGCGGGTAGGTGACCGGCTCCTGGCCCAGCTTGCGCCTGATGAACACCAGATGCATCCCGGTGTCGAGCGGGCCCGGGCGAAGCAGGGCATTGGAGGCGACCAGGTCGTCGAACCGGTCGCACTTCATGCTGCGGAGCGTGTCAGTCGCCAGCGGCGATTCGAACTGGAAGACGCCCGCGGTGCGGCCGTGGCGCAGCAGCTCGTAGACCTTCGGGTCCTCCAGATCCAGGGTGTCCATGTCCAGCTCGCGGCCATACCGCTCGCGGATCATCTGAACCGCATCGTGGATCACGGTCAGGGTCTTGAGGCCGAGGACGTCCATCTTGAGCATCCCGACCTTCTCCAGCGGACCCATCTCGAACTGGGTGATGATGGAGTCCTCGCCCCCGGTCTGGCCCGCGCCCCTGGTCGGCGCGGTACAGACGGGGACGTACTCGCTGAGCGGGCCGGGGGCGATCACCACGCCGGCGGCATGCACCGAGGCGTGGCGGGAGATCCCCTCGATCCGGGAGGCGAGCGCCACGCAGCGCTGGTACTGCGGATTGCTCTCCACCAGCTCGCGGAACTCCTTGACCTTGTCGAGCGCCTCTTCGAGCGTCAGTGCGAAGGCGGGGCCTGAGGGGATCAGCTTGGTAAGCTTGTCGGCATCTCCAGGCGGGATGCGCAGCAACCGGGCGACATCCTTCACCGCGGCGCGGGCCTTGAGCGTCCCGAAGGTGATGATCTGGCCGACGCTCTCCTTGCCGTAGCGCTGGCGGATGTACTCGATCACCTCACCCCGCCGCTCGAAGCAGAAGTCGACGTCGATGTCGGGCATCGACACCCGCTCTGGGTTGAGGAACCGCTCGAACAGCAGGTCGAACCGCAGCGGATCGATATTGGTGATGCCGAGGCCGTAGGCGACCAGCGAGCCGGCGGCGGAGCCGCGGCCCGGGCCGACCGGGATGCCGCGCGCGCGGGCGGCGGCGATGAAGTCCTGGACGATCAGGAAGTAGCCGGCGTAGCCCGCCTTGTTGATGACCCCCAGCTCGTAGTCCAGCCGCTCCCGCACCTTGGCCGGCAGCGGCGAGCCGTAGCGAGTCTCCGCCCCGGAGGTGGCGAGGCTTTCCAGCAGGGTCTCGTCGCTGGCCACCTCGGCCGGGCGGGGGAACTCCGGGAGGAAGTACTTCTTCTCGAAGCTGAACTCGCAGAGGTTGGCGACGGTCTGGGTATTGGCCAGGCTCTCCGGGTGCTCCCGGAACAACGTCGCCATCTCCTTCTCGGACTTGACATACGATTCCTGTCCGGTGAACCGGAACCGCCTCGGGTCGTCCAGTTCGGCCCCGGTGCCGATCGCCAGCAGCACGTCATGCGCTTCGGCGTCCTCCCGGCGGAGGTAGTGCGCGTCGTTGGTGGCCACCACGCCGAGCCCCAGCTCCCGGCCCAGTCGGTACATTCCCTCGTTGACCGGAATCTCCTCTGGAATGCCGTGCTGCTGGACCTCGAGCCAGAAGTTCCCCTCCCCGAAGGTCTGGGCGAACCACTGAGCCGATTTCTTTGCCTCTTGGTAGTTTCCCTGTCTCAAGTACAGTGACACCTCTCCCGACAGGCAGGCGGCCAGACAGGTGATCCCCTCGGAGTACTGCGCCAACACTTCCTTGTCGATCCGGGGGCGGCGATAGAACCCCTCCAGGTAGCCGATGGAGGAGAGCCGCACCAGGTTCCGGTAGCCGGCGCGATTCCTGGCGAGCAACACCAGATGGCTGTACTGCGCCGGCGCCCAGGCGGGCTTCTGCTGCACGGTCCGCGGGCCGAAAGCGAGGTAGGCTTCGAACCCCAGGATGGGGCGGAGGCCCTTGGCCTTCGCCTCCTCGTAGAACGACCAGGCGCAGTGCAGGTTGCCGTGATCGGTGATCGCCAGGCTGTCCATCCCCAGCCCCTGGACGTGCCGAACCAGCTCAGGGACGCGGTTGGCCCCGTCGAGGAGGGAGTACTCGGAGTGGGTGTGGAGATGGACGAAGGACATGGCAGCCTTCAGCCTTCAGCCGTGAGCCGTCGGCCGCTGATGGCCGATGGCTGATGGCTGATGGCTATTTCTCTCTTTCTTCCAACGCCCGCAGCACGTCATTCAGCGAGACACCCCGTGCCGCGAGCAGGACCAGCAGATGATATAACAGGTCTGCACTCTCCGCGGCGAGTCTCTGCCCGTCCTCGGCGTTGGCCGCCACCACCACCTCGACCGCCTCTTCGCCGACCTTTTGCGAGATCTTCGCCACTCCGCGATCTAGCAGCCTGACCGTATACGACCCCGCCGGACGCTCGGCCGCCCGGCGGGCGATGGTCGTGGCCAGGCGGGTGAGCAGGTGCCCGCCGGGCTCGTTCTCGGTCTCGGCGCCACCGTCCTTCCGGACCACGGTGGAGAAGCAGGTCGGCCGGCCGGTATGGCAGGCCGGGCCCTGCTGCTCGACCCGGTACAGCACCGTGTCGCCGTCACAGTCCAGCCGGATCTCCGCGACCCGCTGGGTGTGGCCAGAGGTCTCACCCTTCCGCCAGAGCTGCTGCCGGCTCCGGCTCCAGTAGTGGGCTTGGCCGGACGCCAGGGTCTGTTCCAGCGCCTCCCGTGTGGCCCAGGCCAGCAACAGCACGTTGCCGTTCCGGTGATCCTGAGCCACCACTGGCACCAGGCCATCGGCGGCAAAACGCACCTGTTCGAGCCACTGGTCAGGAGTCACGGCCAGAAGCTATCGGAGGCTTCCGTGATTGTCAAAAACCCTTGTCGCGCTTTATCTTGCCTCATTCCTCGCCGTCTGCGTCCAGGCCGGGAGGTCCGGCTCAACCCGCGGGTACCGACCCGGCCCGCCCCGCTCTTGGTGCTGGTCCTGGGGCTGGCGGCCCAGCCGGGCATCGGCTTCCCCACTCTGCTGGGTCAGTGGCACGCGGCCACTTATGTGGAGAGGCTGCCCGGTTTCACTGATCCCAGCGGACGATTGAGTTACACCAGGTATGATCTGCGCTGCGCGATCGACCACCTGGTGCCGGGACCGTATCCACTGCGCCCCGATTCCACCAGCGGGGACGGCCACACCGTGCGGGGCACGCTGCGGGGCGGCTCAGGCAAGCACCTTCGCGTCGTCCAGCCGGCTGGGGCGGGAGGAGCGGCCTTGGGCCTCACGACGGGCAATAGCACCCAGGTCGCGCCCAGGCTCGCGGTGGTCCGCATCTGATGAACATCCCGGGAGGCTCTTTCTGCTGAGTCGGCAGCGGACTACCTGGGCGGCGGTCATCCCCGCGGCCGCGCTGGCACTCGGACCGGTGATGCCGCTCACCGCTCTCCCCTACCCGCTCGCCATCTTCCACTCGGAGCTGTTTGCGCAGGGCGCACCCGCCCCTCTGATCCTCAGCCTGCCGGTGTCGGTGCGCGCCGCGGGTCTGGGCGGCAGCGGGGCGGCGCTCTCCGGCGATGCCAGCGCGACCTTCCTCAATCCGGCCGGTCTCGCCACCATCCGAAACATCGCGATCGAGGGCGCGGCCCAGCGATACCCCGACGGCACGCTGGAGGGAATGGCCGCCGGCGCCTTCCGGCTGTTCCAGTTCGACCTCGGCGGCGGGATCCACTACCTCAGATTCAGCGATACGTCGGCGGTGAAGGACAACCTGCAGTGGACCGCCTCGGGCGTGTATCGCTTCGGGCTGATCGCGCTGGGCAGTTCGCTCAAGTACGTCTCGCTGGAGGATTCGACGGGGGATACCCGGCGCTCGGCCACGGTGGATGCCGGGCTCGGAATCCACATCTTCGACATCGTGACGCTGGCGTTCGCCGCCCAGAACATCGGCAGCTGGCGGGTGACCGGCGGTCCACTCGAGCTGCCGGTGACCAAGCGGGCCGGCGTGATGTTCAACTTCGTGGATCCGCAGGGGACCGGGCGGCTCCTGACCACGCTGGACGTCATCTGGACCGCCCGGGCCGCCCGGCGCACCATCATCGGGGTGGAGGCCGGTGCTGTGCTCGGCAAGGTGGGTCTGGTGGGCCGGATGGGATATGGCGCCCGGCCCGAGGGATCGGGGCAGAAGCAGGTCTCGCTGGGCGGCGGCCTGGTGCTGAGCCGGTTCAACATCGATTACGCGTTTCAACGGCGGACCCGGCTGGGACGCGAGATCCACCGGCTGGGACTCAGGTTCACTCTCTGATGCGACGGCGGCTGGTCATGATCCTCCTCGTGGTGGTTGGCGTGCTCATGGCGGGCTACGGCACTGCCTACGTCGCCAGTGACGATGTCCGCTACCTCACCCGGGCCGGGATCGAACAGACCAGGATCCTCGAGGCCCGCCGCCCGATCGCCAGGCTGATCGAAGACCGGAATACCCGGCCCGAGACCCGTCGGATGCTCAAGCTGGTGCTGGACGCCCGGGACTTCGCTGCCGAGATCGGGTTCAAGGCTGGCGAGACGTACACCACTTACGTGGACGTCGGCCGTGACACCCTGCTGCTGGTCCTGTCGGCCAGCCCCCGCAACTGCCTCTGCCCATACACCTGGAAATACCCGATCGTCGGACGGATCCCCTACAAGGGGTTTTTCGATCCCCGAATGGCGAGGAACGAGGCGGGCCGGCTGGAACGCAAGGGATACGACATCTACCTGCGCCCGGCGGGTGCGTTCTCCACCCTCGGTTGGTTTAACGATCCGCTCTACTCCACCGCCATGAGCAGCGACTCGGTGGAGCTGGCCGCCACGGTGCTGCACGAAATCGCCCACAACACGCTCTATGTGAAGAGTGCCACGCCCTTCAACGAGAGTTTCGCCCAGTTGGCGGGGTACCGGGCGGCGGAAGTCTTCTTCCGCCGGCGCGGCTCCGAGGCGGCGGCCACCCAGGCGGCGAACCGCTGGCTGGATGAGGTCGCGCTCGGCGGCTATTACACCGAGCTGGCCCAACGCCTGGATTCGCTGTACCGGAGCGTGACCGATTCGGCCGCCATCGACTCGGGCCGCGCCGAGCTGGGCCGCTGGGCCCGGGCACAGCTGCAGGGTCCCGTGGGGCAACAGCTCAAGACCTACACTATCGGCCCGATGGCGGACCGACCGATCAACAATGCCCGCCTGATCGCGGCCCGGATCTATCGTACGCGGCTGGAGCTGTTCGAGCAGTGGTACCAGCATGAAGGCGGAGACATCCAGCGCGCGGTGGGCGACCTGGCAACCCTGCTCCAGGGAGTGGAGGGGGACAGTGCGTTTGCCAGGCTGGAGGCCGCGGTACGGTGAGCAGTGAGCAGTGAGAAGTGAGAAGGACTGCATGGGGGCGCTCACTTCTCACTTCTTACTTCTCACCCTCACTGCTCACCGCTCACTGCTCTACCCCAAGGGGACACCATGCTCAAGCCCCAGACCAAGCCCAGGAGCCCCGTCCTCGCCGCCCTCGCCTCACTCACGATGCCGGGGCTAGGACAGCTGTACAACGGCCAGCCGCTGCTTGCCGCGGTCTGGATCGTCGCTTACTGGGGTGTGGGACTGTTCTACACCCTGCGGCTGTTCGAAGCGCTGGTGGCTCCCAATCCGGCTGCCGCGATCTCCCGGCCGCTTGGCCTGCTGGGTGTGATGCTGCTGCTGTGGCTGGGAGGGGTGGTGCAGGCGGTGTTCGCGGCGTTGAATCGGCCCGACTACGTGCTGCAGTCCTACAACCGGGGCATGGTGTACCTCGCCTCGTATGTGATCGCCTATGTCCTGTTGCCCCTGCTGCTGGCGTTCCCGGTGGCCCGCTGGATCATGGCGAGAAACGGGATTACCACCCCCGAGCAGCGAGCCGAGTGGCTGGCGCGGATCCGCGAGGCGGGAGTACGGTCGGGGGCGGTCTCCACCGGCGTGACCGCGCCGCTGGCACGCCCCGTTGACCTGAAGATCGATATTCCCAATCCGGACGCCGCGGCGGCGAGCGCCACCACGGTGTTTCACCTCACTCTGGTTGGGGGACCGGACGGGGGCATCTATGATGCCACCTCGGCCGAGCCGGTGTGCACTCACCGCGCTTCAGTGGGTGAGCCGAGCTGGGCCGGCCTGTTCACCAATCCGGCCGACACCTCCGGCATTACCGCGATCCAGTTCCGGGTGCCGGTGGAGCAGGGGGAGACTAACGACTTTCAGCTCAGCGTGAACCTGGGGAACATGCCGGGAGGCCGGAGCTATGTGGTCGACGGCCGCCGGCCCTGGGGGGAGAACGGCAAGGGCAGGGCCTCGGTGCAGCGCCGCGGGGACGGAGCGGTGATCCGGCTGGATGCCGCCACCGCCGAAGGAGTACGGGTGGAGGCGATAGTACAGTGTAAGGCGGTGACGCAGGAGTAGAAGGCGGGCGGGGCGGAAGGGGCGTAGGCTCCCGCCTTGCCCGCCTTGCCCGCCTTGCCCGCCTTGCCCGCCTTGCCCGCCCCGCCCGCCTCAGCACCGTGCTTTCACTTCGTAAGGCTGATGTCTCCCGACCCGGTCTCGATCGAAATCCTGCCGTTGCCCGCGCCGATCCGGCCGCGGATGTTGCCTTCGCTCTTCTTGATCAGCTGCAGCGGGAAATCGATCGTGAAGTCGCCGCTGCCGGTGTCGAGATCCACGGTCGCGTCCGCCGGTTCGGGGAGCCGCAGGGTGACGTCACCCGATCCGGTCTCCACCTCGACCACTGCCGGGCTGGTTTTGAGAGTGGCCCGGACCGAGCCGCTGCCGGTGTCCAGGGAGAGCCGGGAGGTGGTGATGCCCTCGAGCACGATATCGCCGGAGCCGGTGTCGATCTCCAGTTCGCGCGCCTCGATGTCGGATGCCTCCACCCCGCCGCTGCCGGTGTCGATGTTGAGGGTGCCATTCCTGAATCCGGTGACCCCCACGTCACCCGAGCCGGTGTCCAGCTTGGTCGTTCCCTCCGCCCGCTCGACCCGCAGGTTCCCGGAACCGGTGTCGAGATCCAGGGTACCGCGTGTGCCTCGGGTGGCGATGTCGGCGCTGGCCGCATCCACCTTGAGGTCGCCATCCACGTTGCTGACATCCACCCGGCCTACTCCGACGTACACCGCGACCCGCTTCCCAGCGGGGACGGTGATGCGCAGATTCGCCGCCGCCTCCAGCCCGTCGCCCTCGCCGCGAACGGTGATCTGACGACCGTGGCCGCCGTGCCATTCGTGATTGTCGTCGCCGCCCCAGGTGCCATCCTCTCGGATCGAGAACCGGCTGTTGGAGCCTCGGCCGAGGGGACGGTACACGATCCGATCCTCGGGATAGACGACCATCAGGGTCGGCCGTCCCCGGATCTCCTGGTTCTCGAACCGGAGCTTGCCGGCGTCGGACCCCACCGCGGTCACCTGAACGCTGACGCTCGAGCCGGAGCCCCCCTGGATGGTGACTTCGCCGACGAGGTTGTAGACGGCAACCGAACTCCCAGCCAGGGAGTAGGTGGAGGCCTGCTGGGCCGCGAGGGCGGCAGGCAGCAGGCTGAGCAGGGCCAGCGCGGCGCTACGGGACACGAGATTTCTCCTGGGAGGTGGATCGCCCAGGTTGGACAGTGACGGGAGGCCGGGGGTTGGAAGGGGCCGGCCCCTTGCGGGGCCCCGGACCGGGGGCATACTTGTAAATGCCTATGTAACCGACTGCTACGCTGGAACCTGCAGTCCGGAGTCAGGCATGGCCCGTGATCTCCTGCCACTTGTCCGCCAGGCGGTGGCCGACCGATACACGGTCGACCGCGAGATCGGACGCGGTGGTGCCGCCCGGGTCTTCTCCGCCACGGATGGCGCCGGACGCCCCGTAGCGCTCAAGGTGCTGCACCCGCAGCTGGCGGCCAGCGTGACGGCCGACCGGTTCCTGCGGGAGATTCAGTTTGTCCGCCGTCTCGACCATCCCCGTATCGCCCGGCTGCTCGACTCCGGGGAAGGGGACTGGATCGTCTACTACGTCATGGACTATGTGCCGGGGCCGACCCTCAAGGCCCACCTGGACCGGGTGCGCCGCGCCTCGGTCTCCGACACCATCCACATCGCGCACGACATGCTGAGCGCCCTGGCCTGCGCCCACGGGCAGAACATCGTGCACCGGGATGTCAAACCGGAAAACGTGGTGCTGTCCCCGTCCGGTGCGGTACTGGTGGATTTCGGGATCGCGAAGGCGGTGGCCGACGCCGGGTCCGACCGGCTGACCCGTTCGGGATTCGCGGTGGGCACCTCAGCGTACATGAGTCCAGAGCAGATCAGCGGCTCGGACAACATCGACGCCCGGTCCGATCTCTATTCGCTCGGTTGCGTGCTGTACCAGTGCCTCGCCGGGCATCCTCCATTCGACGACCCGTTCGACGATCTGATCCTGACCAAGCACCAGACAGCGGAAGTCCCCGATGTCCGGGCCGAGCGGCCCGAGACGCCTGATGCCCTGGCCCACGCCATCCGCCGGGCCATGGCCAAGGCGCGGGAAGACCGCTGGCCCTCCGCCGAGGCCATGGAAGCCGCTCTCCCCGTTCTCACCAGCGCCTGAGCCGCCGTGGACATCTTCGTAGCCCGCCAGCCGATTTTCGACCGTCGGCGAGCGGTGGTCGCGTATGAGCTGCTGTTCCGGTCCGGCCTGGAGAACGCCTTCGGGCAGCACGATCCCAACCGGGCGTCCGTCCAGATGATGGATACGACGCTGTTCGGCTTCGGGCTGGACAGTCTGGTGGGGGACAAACAGGCGTTCTTCAACGCATCGCGGGACGTCCTGCTGAAGGAGCACTGGCAGGTGCTTCCCGCGGCCCGGTCGGTCATCGAGGTGCTGGAGACCATCATCCCAGACGCTGAGGTGGCGGCCGCCTGCGCCGCAATCAAGCGGGCCGGGTACCGTCTGGCGCTGGATGACTTCGTCTTCCGCCCCGAGTATGAGCTGCTGCTGCCGTTCACTGACCTGGTAAAGGTCGACTTTCTCGTCACCAAGGGTGCCGAACGGGCCGAGCTGGCGCATCGCTTTACCAGCCGCGGCATCACCATGGTGGCGGAGAAGGTGGAGACCTACGAGGATTTCCAGGTCGGGTTGGAGGCCGGGTACCAGCTGTTCCAGGGCTACTTCTTCTGCCGGCCGGAGATGGTCACCGGGAAGGACATCCCGGCGTTCAAGACCAACCTGCTCCGGCTGATGCGCGAGATCAACCGGCCGGAACTGGACTTTGACCAGCTGGAGGAGCTGATCAAGAGCGAGGTGACCCTCTCGGTCCGCCTCCTCCGTTACCTGCACTCGGCCGGGTTCGGCTGGCGGCACGAGGTGGAGACCATCGGTCAGGCGCTCCGGGTGCTGGGCGAGCGGGCCACCCGCAAGTGGGCCTCATTGGTGGTGCTCACCCTGATCGGCGAGGACAAGCCGGCCGAGCTGCTGACCACGTCCCTGGTCCGGGCGCAGCTGTGCGAGCAGCTGGGCGCCGAAGCCTGCCTGCCGGACCGCCAGGCCGACCTGTTCCTCGTGGGGCTGCTCTCGACGCTCGATGCCTTGCTCGACCGGCCGATGGAAGAGGTGCTCGGCCAGATGTCGGTCAGCGAAGATGTCCGCGAAGCGCTCCTGCACGGGGACAATCACCTGAGCGACACGCTGCAGCTGGCCATCTCCTACGACCGGGGGGACTGGGCCAGGGTCAAAACCCTCGCCCCCAAGCTGGCCTACCCCGAGCCCGCGATTCCCACCGCCTACCGGCACGCCGTGGAGTGGGTCAACAAGATTTCCTCCGGCTGATTCGCCTGTCACCGCACCGCGACCCGTGGTCGGTGCAATCGTGACAACCCGGGCGACCGTAGGGAATGCGTGGTCCGCTCCGTTTCGTGCTCAGTACGCTCGCGGTGTTCGTCTACCTCTTCGACCGCTCCGGCAACTTCACTCGTCTGGTGGACACCGACCTCTTCAATTGACCGCGTGGGGCCGGGCGGTCGCTGCACCGGCCACGCCGGTCAAGTTCGTGCGCCGGATGGCGATACTCTCAGGGAGAGTGCATCCGATCCCAAGTCTCCCGGACGAGGTCAGCCGGCTCCATGGCCAGCACCACGACGACCGACATCTTCGTTGCCCGCCAGCCGATCTTCGATCGCCGGCAGGAGGTGTACGGCTACGAGTTGCTGTTCCGCTCCGGGCTGGACAACGCCTTCCACCACGACAACCTCGACCAGGCATCCTTCGAGATGCTGCACACCAGCCTGCTGGGCTTCGGGCTGGATGTGCTCCTGGGTGACCGGGTCGGATTCGTCAATGCCTCGCGCGAGGTACTGGTCCAGGAGTTCTACCTGGTGCTGCCGCGGGACCGGACCGTGATCGAGCTCATCGAATCAGTCCAGCCGTGCGAAGAGGTCATAGCCGCCTGCCAGGGGCTCAAGCGCGCGGGCTATCGGTTGGCGCTGGATGACTTCGTTCGTCGCCCGGCCATGGCGCCGCTGGCGGACCTGGCGGACGTGATCAAGGTGGACATGCTGCACACCGACCGGGCCGAGCGCCGGGCGATCATCCGGGAGTTCGCCCCCCGCCGGGTCATGCTGGTCGCGGAAAAGGTCGAGACCCGGGCCCAGCTCGCCGAAGCCATGGAGGACGGCTTCACCCATTTCCAGGGGTTCTTCTTCTGCCAGCCGGAGGTGCTGTCGGCGGCGGACGTGCCTGCCTACAAGCGGAACTGCGTCCGGTTCATCGCCGAGCTGAACCGCCCGGAACTGGATTTTGACCGGCTGGAGTTGATCATCAAGCAGGAGGTGGCGCTGGCGGTGAAGCTGCTCCGCTACCTCAATTCCGCCGGATTCGGCTGGCGGCACGAGATCACCTCCATCAAGCACGCCCTGCGGGTGCTGGGAGAGCGGGCCGCGCGGAAGTGGTGTTCGCTGATGGCACTCACGGTGATGGGGGAGGACCGGCCGTCACAGCTGGTGGTCTCGTCGCTGGTGCGGGCCCAGTTCGCCGAGCAGGTGGGGATGGAGGGCGGGCTCCGGTCCCGGGGTGTAGACCTGTTCCTCACCGGGATGCTTTCAACTCTGGACGCGCTGATCGGCCGCCCGATGGAGGAAGCGCTGTCCCAGATTCCGGTGTCGCAGGAGATCCGAGACAC
>JBGQJV010000051.1:0-21815 GCA_041499215.1 Gemmatimonadota bacterium
ATGTAGAGCGTGCCCCGCACCAGGTCCGCCCAGAAGCTCCCCAGCTGGTTGGTCTCGTGCCGGGAAATGCCCCGAACGAGGGCGATCAACACCGCCATGCCGGATGCCGCGGAGACGAAGTTCTGGACGGTGAGCGCCGCCATCTGGGTCAGATAGCTCATCGTCGCTTCGCCGCCGTAGGCCTGCCAGTTGGTGTTGGTGACGAAGCTGATCGCGGTGTTGAAGGCGACCTTCTCCTCCACCGGCCCCATGTGCGCCGGATTGAGCGGCAGCATGCCCTGGAAGCGCTGGAGCGCATACACGATCACGAACCCCGCGAGGCTGAACAGCAGCACCGCGACGGAGTAGCGCTTCCAGTCCATCTCCTCCTGCGGCTTGACCCCCATCCACCGATAGCAGAGGCGCTCGACCGGCGCGAGCCAGCGGGCAAGGAAGTGGGGCTCCCCCTCGTAGACCCGGGCCATGTAGCCGCCCAGCGGCTTGGCAAGCCCGATCAGGACAACCAGGTAGAGCGCCAGTTGCAGCCAGGCATTCGCGGTCATGAGAACAGCTCCGGCTTGAGCAGCGCGGCGAACAGGTAGATCAGCAGGATCAGGGCGATCACGCCCACGATGATGTTGAGGATTGTCATCGCGTCACACCTTGTCGCAGAGCCGCACCAACCCCCAGGACAGCAAGGCCAGCACGGCAAGGAGCAGCAGCATCAGGAAGTCCATGGGTGTCTCCGCTGGGGAACGCCGGGGAACTTGCGGCAATCGGTATCAAGGCGGTGTCTGAAACTTCAGGCCGCAGTGTAAGGGCGGTATCAAGATGGGGTTACCGTTCCGGGTTCCGCGTTCCCCGTTTGTGGAGACGGACCCGGGGTCTTGGACTGGCTGAGGCGTATATATGACCGCCGGCGCCCGGAACGCGGGCCTCCGAAACGCGGGCCTCCGAAACGCGGAATGCGGAACGCGCAGTGTCGAACTGTACCCAGCGACGTCCGAGAAGTATGTTCCGGCTCCGTTTTGGGAGAACCTCGCCGTGACCCAGACCTTGAGTCCCCAGCCCCTCACCCAGCTCTCCGAGGAAGAGGAGCTGTTCCGCGCCACCGTCCGGGAGTTCGCCGAGACCGAGGTGAAGCCGTTCGTCCATGAGATGGACGAGGCGGCACGGTTCCGGCCCGAACTGATCCGGAAGTTCTTCGAGCTCGGACTGATGGGAATCGAGGTTCCGGAGCAGTATGGCGGTGCCGGCGGGACGATCTTCCTGGCGACGGTGGCCATTGAGGAGCTGGCTCGGGTGGACGCCTCCGCGGCAATCTACGTCGACGTGCACAACACCCTGGTCAACAACGCCTTGCTGCGCTGGGGCACCGACGAGCAGAAGGCCAGGCTGTTCCCTCGGCTGACCGCCGACCTGCTTGGTGCCTTCGCGCTGTCGGAGCCAGCCAGCGGCAGCGACGCGTTCGCCCTCGAGACGAAGGCGGAGGACAAGGGCAGCCACTGGGAGCTGACCGGGCGGAAGTTCTGGATCACCAACGGCGGCGAGGCGGGTCTGTTCCTCATCTTCGCAAACGCAGACTTCGGCAAGGGCTACAAGGGCATCACGGCCTTCCTGGTGGAGCGGGACTTCCCCGGCTTCAGCGTCGGCAAGAAGGAGAACAAACTCGGCATCCGGGCCTCGAGCACCACCGAGCTGATCTTGGAGGGATGCCGGGTTCCGAAGGAGAACATGCTGGGCTCGGTGGGCCAGGGCTACAAGATCGCGATCGAGACGCTCAACGAGGGCCGGATCGGGATCGGCGCCCAGATGCTGGGTGTCGCCACCGGGGCGCTCGAGGCGGCGGTCGCGTACGTCAAGGAGCGGAAACAGTTCGGCAAGTTCATTTCGGAGTTCCAGGGGGTGCAGTTCCAGCTGGCCCAGATGGCGACTGAGCTGGAAGCCGCCCGTCTGATGGTCTACAACACCGCCCGGCTCAAGGACAGCGGGCAGCCGTTCTCCCGGGAGGCTGCCATGGCCAAGCTCTACAGCTCACAGATGGCGGACCGGACTACCAGCCGCTGCCTGGAGCTGTTTGGCGGTTACGGCTACTCGAAGGAGTACCCGGCTGAGAAGTTTTACCGCGATGCCAAGATCGGCACGATCTACGAGGGGACCAGCAACATGCAGCTCTCGACCATCGCGAAGGGCGTGCTCAAGTAGTCCTCGCCGCGTCCGAAACAGCGCGACCCTCACGGCCGTCGGGGAAGGGTCGCCATCTGCAGGAGACCGGGTCCGCTGGGCAGGGCCGCAATACCAACCGCCTGGATCACGCCGCTCGATGCCGACAACTCGCCACCGGAGCCCTGCGCGAGACCGGATTCGACCTGAACTCGAAGGGATGCCGTGGCAGGGAGCCACGCCCAGAGCCATGATAGGATGTTGTTCAGTGTTACGAGCCTGCTCTGTGAACAAAACCAGCTTGAAATTGAGCCGACCTTGGCGGCCAGGGGGCGGCTGGAACGCGGGTTGCACTGTGTGGGTGAGAATCTTGAGGGGTCAGCAACGTATCTAGCGGTAACCACAAGCCAAGCCGGTACTTGGCAAGTGGGCACAAGACCTGATAGCTTCTCGGGCCCTACGGCAAACTCGGCCGGTCGGGCAAGAGTCCCGAGTACTGACCCACCTCCGGCACCCGGAGACATTGTGCGCCTCGTCACCCGTGTCCTGCTCTACTCCTGCCTTCTCGCACCTTTGGGCGCGGGAATCCCGACGCGGGCGACGGCTCAAGATTTTCCTCAGGCCCTGAAGGGTCAGCTCGATCGCTGGTTCCGCAGCGCCCACCGCAGCGCGTCGGGCACGTGGGGCATCGCTATCGCCGATCAGAGCGGCCAGATGCTGTGGAGTGTCAACCCCGATCGGCAGCTGATCCCGGCGTCCACCGTGAAGCTCCTGACCACGGGGTTCGCCCGCTCGATCGTGGGCGGTGAAGCCCGGCGCACCACCCGGGTGGTGGGCTTCGGCCAGGTGGATGAGATCACCGGCGACTGGAACGGGAAGTGGGCCCTGGAGCTCAATGGCGATCCCACCCTCGAGTCTCCCGACGGCCGCGGCCCGCGGCTGGCCGATCTCGCAGCGCAGCTGGCCGAGCGGGGCGTGCGGCGCCTGCATGGCCCGCTCACCGTGGTCACGGCCGATGGCGTTCCCGCCGAAGCCCGCTTCCCCGAGGTCTGGCGCGCGGGAAACCGGGGCAGCATCTACGCTCCGCTGATCGGGGCGCTGACGCTGCATGAGAACCTGATCATGCTCTACGTGGAGCCGGGCCAGCGGGCGGGAGCACGCGCGCGCCTCGTGGCCACCTCTCCTGATGGGATCGACGCTCTGGTCGACGTGCACGCCACCACCGTAGCCGGACACCGCTCGGCCCTCCGCATCCGGCGGATGGCCGATGGCGGGTACCTGGTGACCGGCAGCGTGGGAGTCGGCGCGGGGACGCGCCGGCTGGTGTCCACCGCTTCCGACACCAAGGCTGTGCTGGCGGCGGCCTGGGCCCGGGCGCTGCAGCAGCAGGGCATCGAATGGAACCGCGCCCCCCAGCAAATCACGGTGGAGAACGAGGCCAGCGACGTGCTGGCCGAAATCGAGTCGGCTCCGTTCGACTCGGTGGCGCTGGAGATCAACCGCCGCAGCCTGAACATTGGCGCAGAGCTGCTGCTTCGCTGGGCTGCCGGAGAAGACCATGGCCCGGAGCTGCTCACCGAGCACGTGCAGCAGATCGCCGGCGTCGCCGGCGGGGTAAAGCTGGTGGATGGCAGCGGCATGTCCCACGACGACCGAGTGACCCCCGCGACGTTTATCCTCTACATGGCCAACGTCCAGGGCACCCCGGCGGGCCGCAACTTCCCCTACCTCCTGCCGGCGAACGGCCAAGGCACCCTGGCTCGGCTCGCCTCGGGCCTCCCCGACCAGGGAGTTGTGCGCGCCAAGACCGGTACCCTGAGTGGTGTCTCGACCCTGGTGGGCTATCTGGGCCGACGCGATGGGATGTACCTGGTATCGCTCATGTACAACGGGCCCCGGTCCAAGAGCGCCAAGCGCCAGCAGTGGCAGGTCTTCCGGCTGCTGGGAGCCGAGGGAGTGACGATTCCTTCCGAGGACTCGACCGAGGCTTCCGAGGAGCCGGAACAGTTCGGCGGAGACTCGGTCTCCAACTGAAGGCTTGCCTGCCGGCCTGATGGCGGAATCCAAGGCGAACGAGAGACAGGGAACCGGCTGACTCCGGTTCCCTTTTTTCTTGGGGACACCCCCGGGGCGCTCCGGGGCTGGAAGGCAGAGTAGCGCCCAGGCGAATCCACCGGGCCGCCGGAAGGCGGGGCCCCGGGGCCCCGGGGAGAGTTCATCATCAGTTCATGGCCGGGGACTACCTTGACCTAGTCCTTCTTCTGGAGCATTGCGATGAACCCGGCCCATCTCCATCTGATGTTCAATCATGTCCCGGTGATCGGTGTGCCCCTGGTGGCGGCACTGCTGGCGTGGGCGCTGTTCAGGCGGTCGCGAGAGATCTATCGCGCCGCGCTCGGCGCCTCGGTCATCGTGGCCGCGCTGACCTATCCCGTCTTTCTTACTGGCGAGCCGGCGGAGAAGCGGGTAGAGGACACTGCCTGGGCCAGTGAAAAGCTGATCAACCAGCACGAGGAGCGGGCCGAGGCGGCCCTGATCGCAGTGCTGCTGACGGGGGCGATCGCGGCGCTGGGCTTGTGGCAGAGTCGCGGCGGGCGGGAACCGAGTCGGAGGCTGGGTGGTATCACTCTCGCTGGTCTCGCGGTGAGTGCCGGGCTGCTCGGCTGGACCGCTCTCTTGGGGGGTCCCATCCGGCACGAGGAGATCCGGGCCGGCGCCAGCGCCTCAGTACCGGTCGACGCGAGTCACAACAACGACGACTGACTCGGGGACCGGCGTGCGCGTGCTGCTGGTCGAAGACGAAACCCGCCTGGCGGACTCAATCGCCCGTGGGCTCCGCCAGGCTTCCCATGCGGTGGACCAGGCGGACCGGCTGTCCACCGCACGGCAGAAGCTCGAGCTGGAGCGGTACGACGCAGTGATTCTCGACGTGAATCTGCCGGATGGCTCGGGTTTCGCGCTGGCGGCGGAGCTGCGCAAGCGGTCCGTTCCGTTGCCGATCCTCATGCTCACCGCCCGCGACTCCGTCGAGGACCGGGTGGCCGGGCTCGACAGCGGTGCGGATGACTATCTGATCAAGCCGTTCGCCTTCGAGGAGCTGCTGGCACGGCTCCGGGCCCTGCAGCGGCGGCAGCCGGAATCCCGCCCCACCCGGATCCCGGTCTCGGATCTCGAGCTGGACCCGGCCACCCGCTCCGCCACCCGCGCGGGGCAGCCGATCGAACTGACCACCACCGAATACGCGCTGCTCGAGTATCTGGCCACGCGCCCGGGAACCGTCTGTGGCAGGGCGGATATCAGCGCGGCGGTGTGGGACGAGAACTACGATCCCTTCTCCAACATCATCGATGTGTATGTCTCCCGGCTCCGGCGGAAGGTGGACCGGCCGGGACTGGATCCGCTGATCCACACCATCCGGGGCGCGGGCTACACCCTCGATCCCGCCCGGGGCAAACGTATCCCGTGAGCCCGCTCGCGCTCCGGGCGAGGCTTGCCCTGGTCTTCGCGAGCAGCTTTGCGCTGCTGCTGGTCCTTGGAGGGGTGGGCCTGTACCTCCAGCTCGCGCGTGCCTACGAGAGGGACTTCGATCACGGGCTGGAAGATGGCGCCAGCGCGGCACGATCAATCATGGCGATCGACCGCCCGGAGTACCCGACGAGGGAGGCTGCGGTCGCCCACGTAGTCGGCGAGCTCATCTACGGCGACCGGACCATCGTAGCCTTCAGCCCCACGGGCTCGGCCCTCGCGTTCAGCCGCCGGATCCCGGACCACCCCTATTTCGACGATGTCCGCCCCACCACGCTGCTCGAGGTGCCAACCACCGTCACCCTGCGGGCCGGTGAGGCCCGAGTGCTCCGAGCCCCACTGACCGATGGCATCGAGCTCGTGCTGGCCCTGGATACGAGTCCGCTGCAGCACCGGCTGGCCCGGCTCCGGCTCGCCCTGTTCACCGGGCTGCCGCTGATTCTGGTGGTCGGTGGGGTATTCGGCGCGTGGGCCTCCGGCCTGGTGCTTCGGCCGGTGGTGGAAGTGGCTCGGGCAGCCGAGCGGGTCGGGCAGGAGGTCGCGGAGGGCGCGACCGCCTTCTCCCGGGTACCCCCGCGAACCTCCGGGGACGAGCTCACCGTCCTGACCGACGCGATGAACCTGCTGATCGATCGGTTGTCCGCCGCGCTCGCGCGGGAGCGGGGTGTGGCCGAACGCCAGCGTCGGTTTCTGGCCGACGCAGCGCACGAGCTGCGCACGCCGGTGGCGATTCTCCGGAGCGAGGCGGAAGTCACGCTCAAGGGGAGCGGCAGCGAGTCGGAGTACCGCGAGTCTCTCGGACGGATCGCGGCGGAGTCGGAGGACTTGGGCCGGCTGGTGAACGACCTGCTGCTGATGGCGCGCAACGACTCCGAGGCGCTCACCCCCAGCCGGCAGCGGGTCTACCTCGACGACCTGGCCCACCTGGTCATCTCCCGCGCGAGCAAGCTGCCTCAGGCCGAGGGACGTGACTTCCGCTGGGACGACTTCGAGGCCGCGCCGGTCATGGGAGACCCCGCGTTGCTCGAGCGGGCGCTCATGGTCCTGGTGCACAATTCGCTGGTCCATGCGACGGGCCCGGTGGTGTTGAGCAGCGGTGTGAAGCGCGAGGGAGGACGCGACTGGTCCTGGCTCTCGGTGCGGGATTTCGGGCCTGGAATCCCGGCGGCCGAGCGGGAGCGGGTATTCGAGCGCTTCTCCCGGCTCCACCGCGAGTCGGCCGGGACAGGCCTCGGGCTCCCGATCGCTCGCGCGATCGCGGAGGCACACGGCGGCACGCTGACGCTCACTGACGTCACGCCGGGAGCGGGGTTTCTGCTGAGGTTGGAGAAGGCCTAGAAGGGGCGGGAGGGCGGGAAGGCGGGAGAGGGGGCGGCCCACAGGACGCTGCGGGCCTGCACTGCTTCCCGCCTTCCCGCCCTTCTCTCACATCATCAGGTGCGCCAGCTCGGTCCCCTGGGCCGATCCATGGTCGAGCCCGCCGGCTCCATGGTGAGCGCAGCGCCCATCACGGTCCCGCCGGTGGGCGGCGTGGGAGCTGCCCTTCTGCTGCCGCAGGCGGCCCAGGTTCAGAGTGCCCTTACTCGAGCCCATGTCGTCCGCGCTCAGGACGATGTAGGGATCGGGCGCGCCATCGAGGGCGAAGTCGCTGTCGAGCACCAGGGAGCGCTTGTCACCCTCGATCACGACATGGTAGCCACCGGACACGGTGTGCTTGTTTGCCCCGGAGAACATCGCGTGCGGCGCCAGGCCGTCGTCCTTCATCATCATGCCATGATCCATCTTGCCGTCGGTCGTGGCCCCGGCCTTCATGCCGGTGCTGTCCTGGGCGAGGAGGGTGGCGGAGGAGGCGGCAAGCAGGAGCAGACCGGCGAGCAGGCCGGCGGATCGGAACGAACGCATGGAGACCTCGCGGATAAGGGCGGCGTTACAGCTAGAGACTCACTGCCCCAACGCGCCCGGCCCGGATATGGATCTCCGCCCGGGGCGGCTCCCGTGTCCGGCTTCCTTGACTCCCGCCGAGTGGACCACCTATTTAGTCTGGTATGCTGCGCCGTCCCCGGAAACTGCTCGCCGCCCTGCTGGCCCTGGTGTTGTCACTGGGCCTGCCGCTCGGACCGTGGGCAATGGGACGAGCCGCGGCGGGACATCAGGCCGCGTCCGCCCATCATCACCGCGAACATCATTCGCAGCACACGGCCACCGGAGAGTGCTGTCTCCGGTGCGATCTGTGCTGCTCCGTCGGGTCGTGGGAGCGGACCCCGGCCGCGCTCCCCGAAATCCTTGTTCGCCAGTACTTCCCTCCCCCACCGGTCCATGCCGGCCGGCCGTTCCTGAGCCGGGTCAGTCATCAACTCCCCTTCTCGCAAGGTCCTCCCAACCTCCTGGCGTGACCTGAGACCGTTTCCGTTCTCATCCTCACTTCCGGAGCAGGGATGTCTCTTCGCCTTGTCCCCCTGGCGCTTGCGCTGGGACCGGTGCTGCTCGCGGCACAGCAGCCGGCCGATTCAGCCAGGGTTCGATCCGATTCCACTCATCCTGTCACGCTGCAGGAGATCACGGTCACGGCCGCACCGGTCCGCCGGGAGGCGCCGCTCGGCAGCGTGACCGTTCCCGCGGCCATCATCCGCCAGACGCCAGCCCTCAATACCGTGGACCTGCTGCGCCAGACCGCCGGTGTCGAGGCGCACGACCAGGGTCAGGGCCCCGGGTTTGCCTCCGACCTGGCCATCCGGGGGTTCAGCTCCGATCACTCGACCGACATGGCCCTGTGGATCGATGGCGTGCCCATCAATGAACCGGTCAACGGCCACGCGGAAGGCTACAACGACTGGAGCCTGCTGATGCCGCAGGCGGTCCGGCAGATCGACGTCTTCAAGGGCCCGACCAGCGCGCTCTACGGCAACTTTGCCCTGGCGGGGACCGTGAACGTCCGCACGCTCGAGCGAATGACCGGCACCGACCTCTCGCTGGATGGGGGCATGTACGGCCGAGTCGAGGGCGCGGTGCTCAGCGGGTTCGATCATGAGCAGAGCGGCGGTGTCTTCGGCCTGCGCGCAATCCGGGAGAGCGGCTGGCGGCCCAACAGCGGCTACCGGCTGGGGCAGGGACATGCCCGGGTCGTCCGGGACCTCTCGGCCAGCACCAGTCTCGATGCCGGGATCGAATTGTACGCCGCCGGCTGGGACTCACCCGGCTTTCTGACCCTGGCTCAGTTCAACGCGCGGCAGTACGACTCGATGGCCAATCTGTCAGACGGCGGCTTCAAGCGCCACGCTCAGGAGCGGGTCAGCCTGCGGGTCACAGGGAACTCCGGCATGGTGTGGCGCAGCACCCTCTACTCGACGCAGGGGCGCTGGCAGCTCTACCTCACCACGCCGCCGGAAGGCGGGGCCACCGAAGGGTCAGGCAGCCAGCTGGACGAGGAGGACCATCGCTACGGTTTCGGCGCCACCAGCGCGCTCACCTGGAGTCTGGCGCGCGGCACCGAGATCACCATAGGAGGCGAGGGACGCTGGGATCATTCCCACTACGAGAACTACTTCACCACCTCCCGGGTCAGGGATTCCACGCAGACCGATGTGACCGCCCGGCAGGCATCCGGGGCCGTTTTTCTGCAATCGAGCAGCGAGGTCCTGCCCCGGTTGGTGCTCAGCCTCGGTGGACGATACGAGGCACAGGGAATCGCTTCGACTCCGGCCGGGGAGAGCAGCGTGCGGGACACCAAAGGCGTCGTCGCGCCCAAGTTCGGGGCGCTGTACCGGATCCCGGGGTTCGGCGGCATCTACGGCAACGTGTCCCGCGGCTTCCGGCGCACCGACGGTGTGATCGAGGATCCCACCCTGCCGTTCATCACCGCGTGGGCCTACGAGGGCGGGATCAAGCTGGACCGCGGCGTGGTGCATGGCAGCGCCGCCGTGTTCCAGATGGATGTGAGCAACGAGCAGACCTTCAACCCGGCCACACTCACGAGCACCAGCGGCGGGCGGAGCCGCCGCAAGGGGCTCGAGCTCGGGCTCGAGGCGCAGCTGTCCCCGGCTCTCAGCGCCAACGGCGATTTCACCGTCGTGGACGCCAAGTACCGTAACCTCGTCACCGAAGACGGCGATACCCTGTCGGGGGCGCGGGTTTTCAATACGGCCAAGTACGTCGGGGATTTCGCGCTGGGCCTCGCCCCTCCGACCGCGATCTGGAATCTGCGGCTCAGCGCGAACGTCGTCGGCCCATACACCCCGTTCGACGAACCGGACGTGGAGGTGGGCAGCTACGGACTACTGCATGTCAGCGGTGGGGTCCGGTTCGGAACGGTGCTGGTGAGCGCCGGCGTCCGCAACCTGCTCGACCATGCCTACCCGGAGCTCCGGGCCGGCGGGTTCGTCTCCCCGGGGCAGCCCAGGTCGGTGTATGGGACGGTGAGGTATGTGTTCTAGCCGTTAGCAGGCGGGAAGGCGGGAGGGCGGGAGTCGGCCTCCCGCCCTCCCGCCTGTCCGCCCCCCCCGTCTTTACCGTTGTACATCCACCGCGCCCCGGCTGCCGCCGCCAGTGAGCCGGGCCGCGGCCTCGATGAGCAGGTCGTCGGTCTTGCAGAAGACGAACCTGACGTAGCGTCGGCCGAGTTCCGGCCGGCTGAAGAAACTCGAGCCCGGCACTGACGCAACACCGCGCTCGCGCGCGAGCCACAGGGCGAAGTCGGTGTCGGGCAAGTCCGAGAGGCCGGAGAAGTCCGCCAGGATGTAGTAGGCGCCATCGGGAGGGGTGCAGCGGAAGCCGGCGCTGACCAGGGCCCCGAAAAGCAGGTCCCGCCGACGGCGGTATTCCGTCGCCATCCCGGTGTAGAACTCCCGCCCGAAGCTGTCCATCACCTCGGCCAGCCCCTCCTGGAGCGGGGCCGGTGCGCCCACCGTGAGAAAGTCGTGGACCTTCCGAATGGCATCGGTCAGGGCCGCGGGTGCGACGATCGTGCCGATGCGCCAGCCGGTGATGCTGAAGGTCTTTGAGGCTCCGCTGATGGTGATGGTCCGCTCGCGCATCCCGGGGAGGGTGGCGATCGGGATATGCTCCCCCTCGTATCGGATGTGCTCGTAGATCTCGTCGGTCACCGCGTAGGCATCGTGCCGCTGGCACAGCCGGGCAACCGCCTCGAGCTCGGCCCGGGTCAACACTCTGCCGCTGGGATTGGCGGGGGTGTTGACGATGATCGCGCGGGTCCGCGGCGTGAAGGCCTGCTCCAGCCGGTCGAGATCGAGCGCCTGCCCGGGAAAGAGCGGCACATACACCGGGCTGGCATCGCACAGGATCGCGTCGGGCCCGTAATTCTCGTAGAACGGCTCGAACACGACGACCTCTTCACCCGGGTCCACCAGGGCCAGGAGCGTCGCCACCATCGCCTCGGTGGCGCCGCAGGTGACGCTCACCTCGGTCTCGGGGTCGACCGTCATGCCGTACCACTCGGCGTACTTCCGCGCCACCGCCTCACGCAACCGTCGGGACCCCCAGGTAATGGCGTACTGGTTGATATCGTCGCGGATGGCGCGAACCGCCGCCTCTTTCAGGGCGTGGGGGGCCGGGAAATTGGGAAATCCCTGGGCCAGGTTGATCGCCCCGTGCTGTGCGGCGACCCGGGACATGCCCCGGATGACCGACTCACGGAACGAACGGGTGCGCTGAGCGGTGTGGGGCATGGACGATGAGGTGAGTGGGAGGGAGGGGCCGTCAGCCGTTAGCCGTTAGCCGTTAGCCAGCCCAAGTCTAACAGAGGTTGGCGCCGAGGGGCCTGGGATTAGGTCGCCGAAGCTGGCCAACCAAAACGCCGAAGGGCGGGAAGCGAGTTCCCGCCCTTCCGCCTTCCCGCCTTCCCGCCCGAAATCTCAGGGCACCGGGCCGGTCGCCACTACCAGCTCGTCGACCCACATAGTCTGCGCCACCGGCGAGCCGTCACCGATGTAGGGTGCGATCATGAACTGGTTGAACTTCATCGTGGAATTCGTCGCCGTCCGGAACAGGACGTTGTGCATGTCCATCCGCAGCTGCCCGTCGAACCAGTACTGGACGACCCCGTCGTTCTGACCCTTGCCGCCGACGATCGAATTCAGCTGCAGATACACCTCCACCTTGTGCCAGTCGTTCTTGTAACCAGGACCGGGAGTGCTGGTGAATGCCGGCTGCGCCGCGGTCCACTCCTTCTGGTTGAACCACTCGGTGCCGGACTGGTAGCAGCCGGTCGGGTATCCGTCGCTGTTCCCGTTGCAGCCGGCGCTGGCCCGCTGCTCGGTCACGTTGGTCAGGTCCTGATTGATCCTGGTGGGATCGATGTTGAGGCCATCCGTGGTCGAGATCCGGGGATAGCCCCCGTTCTGGTAGTTCTGCTCGATCAGGGTACTCAGGTGCGTCTGGGACGGGCCGATCCACATGTCGTCCACGTCGGTAAGGAATTCGAACTCGTGCGGGTGATAGGGCTTGCCCGAGCCAACGTAGTTGGCGCTGTACTTGACCCACAGCCGCAGGTACACCCGATCGCTCGCGGGGAAGAGGTGGCGAAGGGAGACGCCCTGAACCGGGTTCGTGGCGCCCGCCTGCCAGGCCATCTGCAGCGATCCCACGCCGCCGTGATGCTCCACCGTGCTGATGGCAGGGTTGGTATTCGCGTACCAGCCACGGGCCCCCGCGTTGGAGTTCTCGAAGTCCTCGGTCAGCAGCACCGTGGCCGAGGAACTCGTGGTATCGCGGATGGTCACCAGGCAGGTGTCCGCCCGCGGCGCGATGGTGGCGGTGGCGATCACCCGGTAGCTCCCCGCGGTGGCGCCGGCAGTGTACACCCCGGCCGAGGTGACCGTCCCGCCGGTGGCGGTCCAGGTGACCGTGACCGGCCCCGAGCTTCCGTCGCTGAACTGGCCCGCAACCGAGAGCGGGAGCGTCGCTCCGGGGTCCACCGTGGCGGTGGGCGGGTTGACGACGACCGCGGTGAGAGTCGGCGCGGCGGCCTTGATGACGACGGTGGAGGTGTCGGCCTTGCCGGCGGCCGCCGCCAACCCGATAACCCTGAACGTCCCCTGGGTGCTGCCCGCGGTGTAGGCCCCGCCCTGAGTGATGCTCCCGCCGGTGGCGCTCCAGGTAACGGTCACACTCCCCGAACTGCCGTCGCTGTAATGGCCGGTAGCCACGAAGGTCCGGCCGGCCCCGGGGGCGAGGGTGTCGACCGCCGGCGTCACCACCACGCTGGTGAGGGTGACCGGAGCGGCTTTGATCACGACCTGCGAGGTGTCGCCTACCGCGGCCGCGGTCGCGGTGGCGATGACACGGTAGGTCCCCACCGTGGCCCCCGCGGTGTACAGCCCCGCCTGGGTGATGGCCCCGCCGGTGGCGCTCCAGGTCACGCTGACGTTTCCGCTGCTGCCGTCGCTGTAGTGACCGGTGGCGGTGAAGGTCCGGCTTGCCCCGACGATGAGTGTATCGAGCGCCGGAGCGACCACGACGCTGGTGAGTGTGGCCGTGGGCGTCCGGATGACCACCGTGGCGGTGTCGGCCAGGGCCGCTCCACTCGCCTGAGCAATGACCCGGTAGGTGCCCTGGGTTCCGCCGGCGGTATACACGCCCGCGCTGGTGATGCTGCCCCCGGTTGCGCTCCAGGTCACGCTCACCGCCCCGGTGCCGCCGTCGGAGTAGTGGCCGGAGACTGAGTAGCTGCGAGTCGCGCCCGGAGCCAGCGTATCGAGCCCGGGGGCAACGTCCACCCCGGTCAGCACCACCGGCGGCATGATCGTGACCTGGGCGGTGTCGGCGTGCGCGCCATCACTGGTTGCCGCAACCACCCGGTAGGATCCGGCCGAGCCTCCAGCGTGGTACATCCCGCCTGCCGCGACCGATCCACCCGTGGCGGACCAGGTCAGGGGAACAGCCGAAGCCGATCCGTCACTCATACGCCCGATGGCCTGGAACCCCACCGAGTCCCCTGTTCCCAGCGAGGCCGAGGTGGGGGTGAGCTCCACCGCACTCAGGGTGGCCGTCGGATCGGGATTGCCGGTCGGACTCGGCGCGGCGCAGCCGGCCAGGAATACGGCAACGACGACGCGGGGCGTACGTAAGGACGGCAAGCGCGACCTCGAATCCGGTGTTGGGGGAACCCGCCAAGTATCGGCCGCGGGAGGGGGGGATTCAAGGAGAGGGCTACCACGAACCCGGTGACCCTGGTCACTTTCCGGGCGCTGGACAAACCGGAGACACCGGCCAAATTGTCTCCCCCTTCCCCCAACCACCACCGGATCCATGGACGCGCCTTCGCTCGCCTTCCTGAAGAAGCTGCTCGATTCTCCCGGCCCGTCCTCCTACGAGACCCTCCCCGCCCGCGCCTGGCGGGCCGAGGCGCAGGGCTTCGCCGACGGCGTGGCGGCGGATGTGAGCGGGAATTCGTTCGCCACGCTCAATCCCGACGCGGCGCCGCGGGTGATGCTGGCCGGTCACGTCGACGAGATCGGGGTGATGATCACCTACCTCGACGACGACGGCTTCCTCAGCTTCGATACTATCGGAGGGTGGGACCACCAGGTCTTCGTGGGACAGCGGGTCCAGCTGCTGGGCCGGGACGGGCCGGTCACCGGGGTCATCGGCAAGAAGGCCATCCACCTGATGGAAAAGGAGGATCGCGAAAAGGTCTCCAAGGCGGAGGACCTGTGGATCGACATCGGAGCGGGTAACCGGGCCGAAGCCGCGGCGCGGGTTCGGGTCGGTGATCCCGGGGTCCTCGACTCCAGCGTGCTCGAGTTTCCCAACGGACGCATCGTCAGCCGCTCACTGGATAACCGGGT
Organism: Gemmatimonadota bacterium; assembly: GCA_041499215.1. GTDB lineage: Bacteria > Gemmatimonadota > Gemmatimonadetes > Gemmatimonadales > GWC2-71-9 > JADJOM01. The sequence goes on from JBGQJV010000051.1 coordinate 14,469, forward strand.
GGGCGCCTTCGTGGTGCTCGAGGCGCTTCGCCGCCTGTCGGGAGAGCGACCGGTGGCCCGGGTGACCGCGGCGGCAACGACCCGCGAGGAGATCAGCTCCACCGGCGGCGGGGCGCGCACCGGAGCGCGGGTGATCGAGGCCGACGTGGCGGTGGTGGTGGACGTGACTCACGCCACCGACTATCCGGGAGTGGAGAAGCGAAAGCACGGGGATTACCGGCTGGGTGGCGGGCCGGTGATTGCGCGCGGCGCGGCGATCAACCCGGTGGTGGTGGACCTGCTGGTCGCCGCGGCCGAAGCGGAGGGCATCCCGTACACGCTGGAGGCTGCACCCCGGGGCACCAGCACGGATGCCGACAACATCTTCACGGCGCTCAAGGGAGTGGCCACCGCGCTGGTGTCGGTGCCGCTCCGCTACATGCACAGTCCCAACGAAATGGTCATGCTGGAAGACCTGGATCGCACCGCGCGGCTGCTGGCGGCGCTGGCCCGGCGGGTCACTCCCACTACCGACCTGATCCCGCGGTAGCGACTACTCCCACAAGGTCTGCAGCGCCCGCTCAACCGCCTCCCGAATCTCGGGCTCGTCGTCGCTCAGCAGGTCCTTGAGGGCGTTGGCGGCCGATGGTCCGGCGGCGTGCAGACCCTGGACCGCGATCAGCCTGAGTGAGACCGGCTTGCGTCTCAGGAAGCCACGCTTCCCCGGCGCCGCCGCCTTCACCAGCGCCAGGATCGCCTCGGCCGACCCGATGCGACCCAGTGCCAGGTACATCTCCCGCTGCACATCGGGCCGGGATTCCTCATCCGCCGCGACGGCCAGAGTCATCGCAAGCCCGCGGTTATGGCGCCCGTCGAGATCCTGGGCCGCCTGCAACCGGACCGCGGCGGACGAGTCGTGGAACGCATGCCGGAGCGGTTCCACCGCGCCCGGGCCGCCGATCTTGCCCAGCGCGCCGGCCACAGCGCGTCGGACGCGCTCGTCGTCGTGGGTCATCTGCTTGGCCAGCGAGTGCACCGCCTTCTCTTCCCTCAGCTCCCCGCACAGGTCCGCCACGTTGCGCACTACGAACCACTGGTCATGGCTCAGCATGTGGACCAGGAGCTTGCCGCCTTCGCTCATCTCCTTGAGGGCGCTGAAGTAGTGCCGCCGTTCGTTCATGTCCTCCGAGTTCACCATCAGGTTGAGCAGCACTTCGGTTCCGTCCGCTCCCATCCGGCGGAGCACGGCCGTCGCCTCCGCCTTCATGTTCCCGTGGGCGGTGAGCCGGGCCAGGCGCTCCAGCGACGACCGGGGCAGCAGCCGCCGGAGCGCGATGCCGTAGCCCCGGTTTTCGCCATCCTTCTCCGCCTTCTTCTCCAGCTCCACCAGACCATACGCCGCCTGCAGCAGCTCCTTCCACTCCGACTGCTGGGTTGCCATCTCACCGGCCGCCAGCAGCTGGGTGAGCGCCTCGGAGGTGGCAGCCCCGGAATCGGCGTGCGCCAGCCGGTTCATCACATCCATCGTGGGATGCACCGCGTTGGGCTGCAGGGTGACGAAGTGCATCATCCCCACCTGCGCCTCGGTGAGCGCGCCCGGTCCCAGCGCGGTCAGCCGGCCTTCCTCGTCGGCCCCCGCCTGGGGACGCATCCGGGGATCGAGGGTCAGGCCGGTCTGGGCCGGCGGCAGTGGGTGGACCGGAATGACGCCGCACCCTGCGGCATCGAGCCGGGCCACCAGATGATCGAACGAGCCGTAGGTACCGGCGGGGGCGGCGAGGACCCGCACCAGGGACAAGAGCGTCGAGGTCATCAGCCCGACCGGGAGCCGGACTTCGCCGATACCATGGGCCTTGAGGTGGGAATAGAGCTGGCCCAGCTCCTCCGGTCCGGCCGCGATCTGGGCCTGATCCCACACGAATCCGCTCGGAGTCAGCTTGAGCTGATGATCCTCGTCCGGGAGCATTGCGGCGAAGCGCTTGAAGGCCAACCGCTGCTCGTCCTTGCGCTCCGGCTGATCGCGGAGGAGGAGCAGCAGGTTGGCGAACTCGGTGAGGATGCCGGCGGGAGTGGTCATGAGATCATGGGGCCCCGAGACCCGAAGCTGGCTCGGGACGTCAGCCCCAAGATACCTTCTACCCTGAAGTGCAGCAATGGGTTAGCCGATTCCTTCGCCCCCGGGTGCCGCCGCGCCCCGCTTGGACCACCACGGTGCCATGACTAGCTTCTCTGCCATGCACAGCTCATACCGCTTGATGACTTCGCTGGGTCTGGTCCTCGGCGCCCTCGCCGCCCCGCTTGCGGCCCAGACCGTGGTGGACCCGGTCTCCCTGCTCAACGACGTACGCTACCTCGCGAGCGACAGCCTGGGTGGGCGGCTCATCGGCACGCCCGGAGCGGACAGCGCGGCGGCGTACCTGGCTCGACGGTTCAAGCAATCCGGACTCCGGCCGTCACCGCAGGGCTGGTTCCAGTCCTTCACCGTCTCGCTCAGTGATCCCGCGGCGGTGCACGCCGGCATCGCCGGGCGGGAAGGGAAGAACGTCGTGGGAGTCCTGCCCGGCGCGGATTCCCGGCTGCGCAACGAGATCGTGATCGTCGGTGCGCATTACGATCACCTTGGGCCCGGCAAGTTCGGAGCGCTCGATCCCGACAGCGCCGGTATCGTGCACAACGGCGCCGACGACAACGCCTCCGGCAGCAGCGCGCTGATCCATATCGCCAGGAAGCTCCGCCAGACCCCACCGGGGCGCACGGTGGTGTTCATCGCCTTCAGCGGCGAGGAGGCCGGTCTGCTCGGCTCCGACTACTACGTGAAGAACCCGATCTTCCCGCTGGCCCGGACCTACGCGATGGTGAACATGGACATGGTCGGTCGGCTCCGGAATGACCGGCTGCTGGTGTATGGCGTGGCGACCGCGAAGGAACTGCCGGGTTTGCTGGATTCGCTCAACAACGAGGCCCACTTCGACCTCAAGGCCTCGGGGGACGGCTGGGGCCGGAGCGACCAGTCCTCGTTCTACGCGGCCGGGCTCCCGGTGCTGCACATCTTCACCGATCTGCACGAGGACTACCACCGCACCACGGACGACTGGGAGAAAATCAATGCCGACGGCCTGGCCAAGGTGGCGGATTTCACCGCGGCCATCGTGCGAACCCTCGCCAACCGCCGGGAGCCCCTCACCTTCGTGAACGTTCCCCCACCGGTCCTCAGCGCATCCTCGACCAGCTCCGCCTCGGGCTATGGTGCCTATCTCGGCACTGTGCCCGACATGTCGGACAAGGCTCGCGGAGTGCGGCTCACCGGTGTCAGGGCGGGGAGCCCCGCCGAAAAGGCGGGCCTCAAGGGCAACGACATCATCGTACAGATCGGTGACGCCCCGGTCGCCGACCTGCAGGGAATGACCAACGCGCTCCGCGCCCACCAGCCGGGGGATGTGGTGGACATCCGGATCCTGCGCGATAGCGTGGAGCAGAAAGTGACCGTCACCCTCGGCACCCGGGCGAGCTCATGACCGCTGTACTCGACCCCCTTCCGATCGTCGCCGGACTGCGCGGGTTGTTCTGCCGGGATGCCGGCCGCGAGGGGCTGCTCCGCTATGCCGCCGAGAAGATCCAGGCCGCGGGACCGCCCTACACTTCGGTCTACATGTACATGCTGCACGGCGACCAGCTGTTGCTCGAGGCCTTCAGCGGGCGGGACACCGAGCACGCCCGGATCGGGCTGGGCAGCGGTGTCTGCGGCACTGCGGTGGCCACCCGGCAGGATCAGAACGTGGGGGACGTGCGCGCGATCTCCAACTACATCGCCTGCAACACCTTTACCCGCTCGGAGCTGGTGGTTCTGATCCGCCGCGGCGATACCATCCTGGGACAGATCGACGTGGACAGCGACGTGGCGGATCCGTTCAGTGCGGCCGAAGAGTCTGCCGTACGGGCTGTGGCCGACGGGCTCGCAGCACTGCTGTGAGCGGTCAGGCGGGCAGGCGGTCAGTGGCGCCCCGGAACCTCGAGATTTCGGCCTGCCTCGGGCTCACTGACCGCCTGTCCGCCTGACCGCCTGCCCGCCCCAGATGCGCGCCTGGTCCTCCGCCCGGTTCACCATTCCCCTCCCGCAGGGCCATCGATTCCCGATCCAGAAGTACGCGCTGGTGCGAGACCAGGTCATCCGCCGGGGCCTGCTGCCGCCCGAGGCGGTGGAGGAGCCCGGTCCCGTAGCCCGGACGGACCTGGCGCTGGTGCACCAGGGGCCGTACCTCGATGCGATCTACCAGGGCACCCTCGACCCGGCAGCCACCCGGCGGCTCGGGTTCCCCTGGAGCCCCGAGCTCAGGGAGCGCTCGCTCCGCACCGTGCAGGGCACCATGGAGGCCGCCCGTGACGCGGTCTCGGATGGCGCGGGCGTGAACCTGGCGGGAGGCACGCATCACGCCTTCTCCGACCGCGGAGAGGGGTTCTGTGTGTTCAATGACGTGGCAGTGGCCATCCGGGTGCTCCAGCGCGGGGGGATCATCCGCCGCGCGGCGATCGTCGACCTGGACGTGCACCAGGGAAACGGCACGGCACGCATCTTCGCCGGGGACGCCGCGGTGTTCACCTTCTCGCTGCATGGCGAGAAGAACTACCCGTTCCACAAGGAGGAGAGCCGTCTGGACGTGGGGCTTCCCGACGGCTGCGAGGACCAAGCCTATCTGGACGCCCTGAACCGCCACCTGGATGAGGTCTTGGAGCACTCCGCCCCGGACCTGGTCTGCTATCTCGCCGGAGCGGATCCCTACGCCGGCGACCGGTTCGGCCGGCTCCGGCTGAGCCGGGCGGGTCTCAGGGAGCGTGACCGGATGGTGTTCCAGGCCTGCCGCGCACGCGGTCTTCCCGTCGTCATGACCCTCTCCGGCGGCTACGCCCGGGACGTGGGCGAAGTCGCGGAGATCCACGCGGACACGCTGTCGGAGCTGCTGACATGCTATGGCTGATGGTTCCGAGTTCCGAGTTCAAAGTTGCAGGTGTGCTGGTCGTGGGACGATGAACCCGCCCGGAGAAACTTCGAACTTGGAACTCGGAACTGGCAGATGCCTTTCGTAAACGGCGTCGAGCTGTTCGAGTGCAGGGTCGGTTCAGGCGCGCCCGTCGTAGTTCTGCACGGCGGTCCGGGGGCGCACCACGACTATCTGCGACCCGGGTTCGACGGGCTGACCCGGGGCCACGAGCTGATTTACTACGATCAGCGTGGCGGCGGGCGGTCGCCGGTGGGGCGCGAGGTACCGGTCGGCTGGCGGGAGCACGTCGCCGACCTGGAGGCGCTGCGTGAGCACTGGGGATTCGAGCGGGTTACCCTGGCGGGCTACTCCTGGGGCGGCCTGCTGGCCCAGTTGTACGCCATTCAACACCCCGACCGGGTGGAACGGCTGGCGCTGGTTTCCCCGGCACCCGCGTGGCGAGGGGCCCGCGATGAGTTCGAACGCCGCTTCCAGGCCCGAACGATGGCCCCCGAACTCCAGGCCGCGCGAGTTGCGCTGCGCGAGAGCGGCCTCAGGGAGAAGGACCCTGGGGCCCATGCGGCCCGGCTGTTCGAGCTCGCGGTGGCCGGCTACTTCCACGACCCGGCCAGGGCCACCGCGCTCACTCCTTTCCGGATCACGGAGCGCACCCGTGCCGAGGGGTGGCAGAGCCTGGGCGACTTCGACCTGCGGCCGAGCCTCGAGACGCTTCGGCTCCCCGCGCTGGTGCTGCACGGCGACGACGACCCCATCCCGTGGGAAACCGCCCGGGAGACTGCCGACCGCCTGCGAGCGACCTTCCATCTGGTGCGCAACTGCGGCCACGTGCCCTATGTGGAGGCGTTCGAGGAGTTCGTGGCGGTGGTGGGTGGGTTTCTGGGCCGTTAGCCGTTGGCCGTTAGCCGTTGGCCGTTGGCCGTTGGCCGTTGGCCGTTGGCCGTTGGCCGTTGGCCGTTGGCCGTTGGCCGTTACCTTCCGAGGTTAGCTTTGGCGTCCATTCCCGCAACCGATCCTTTCGCCGAGCAGCTGACGGCTAATGGCTAACGGCTAGTGCCTCGCCCCACCCCCTACGACGTCGCTTTCGGGCATCCGGCCGAGGAGCGCTTCACCCGGATCCGCACCTCGCTGGCGGAGACCGGACGCGACCCACATGATCTCGACGCCTTTGTCCTCGATCGCGAGGTGGTCGGGTATCTGCGGGAGCTGGTGCCGGAGGAGGGCGTGGGGGAGGCGATCGATCAGCACCTGGCGCTGCTGCACCACGCCTACCTCTACTGGGCTGAGGGAGGTTGGCTGCTTCGCCCCGACCGGGAGCGCACCAGCCGGCTCCTGGCCGACGCGGCTCCCGTTGAGGACCAGGCCCCGGCCTCGCCCCGGGCCTACTACGTTCAGTTTCCCGAGCGGCTATTGTGGGCCGAGCTCGGTCCGGGTGAACCGCACCAGCCGCTCGACGGTCTCTTCGTCCGGCCCTGGCCCGATGGCGGATACTTTGTGCTGGCGGTCTTCGGTGTTCATCCCGGAAGGGACGGTTTCGCGGTAGTGGACCTCGACGGCTACCGGGAAGGGCCACTGGAGCGGCAGGATGGCTCCGCGCTCTTCGCCACGGTGCTACCCGGCGGGGCCGCTGCGGGACTTCACTCACTGGTCGGGGGCGAGGAGCTGCTGGAGCTCGCCGCCCGCACCGCGCCGCTCCTCCGTGAGGCCGTCGCATGTGCCGGCGCCGCCCAGCGTGCGCACCAGCCGGTCGACCTCAGCTGATGGCCATGGACAAGAAGACTGTCGCGCAGGTGCTCGAGCAGATCGCCTCGTTTCTCGAGCTCAAGGGCGAGAACCCCTTCCGGGTCCGCGCATTCCGGACCGCCGGGCGAGCCGTGGCCACCCTCCCCGGCGAGCTGGCCGAGGCACTGGCCGATGGCTCGCTGGCGGGCACCAAGGGAGTGGGACCGGCGACGCTGCAGATCGTGCAGGAGCTGGTGGCCTCCGGGCGCTCCTCTCTGCTGGAGGAGCTCCGGGAACAGGTGCCGCCCGGACTGGTGGAGATGCTGCAGATCGCGGGGCTCGGCGTCGCCAAGATCCGTCAGATCCATGAGTCGCTGGACATTGATTCCCTGCCCGAGCTGGAAGCGGCGGCGCGGGACGGGCGACTCGCCAAGTTGCCGCGCTTCGGCCAGAAAACCGCCGAAAACATCCTCAAGGGCATCGCGTTTCTGCGGCAGGCCAGCGCCTTCAAGCTGGCCCATCACGCCGCGGAGGAGGCCGAGGGACTGAGGAGCGCGCTCGCCGCGCTGCCGGGTGTGCTCTCCGCCGAGGTAGCCGGAGACTTGCGGCGCCGCATGGAAGTCGTGCGCGACATCGTGGTGGTCCTGGTGGC
>JBGQJV010000052.1:0-21797 GCA_041499215.1 Gemmatimonadota bacterium
ACCACCCTCGGCGGCGGGGCCACCGGAGCGGTGGACGAAGGGAACATCTACGTCCGGCTCACCTCCAAGCACGAGCGGTCGCTGAGCGCGGAGCAGTTCGCCGCGGTGATGCGGGCGCGGACCGCCGGCATCACCGGTGTGAAGCTGTCGATCTTCACCAGCGATTTCGGCGGCGGGCGCAAGCAGCTGTTGCTGGAGATCCGGGGCAACGATGTCCCCGGCATCACCGCCACGGCCGAGCAGGTGATGGCCGAAGTGGCGAAGGTGCCGAACGTGGTGGACCTGGGTCTCTCCAGCAAGGGCCAGAAGCCGGAGGTCACCATCCAGCTCAACCGGGGCCTGGCCGGAACCCTGGGGATCACCGTGGGGGACGTCGCCCAGTCGGTGCGGCCGGCCTTTGCCGGGCTCGACGCCGGCGACTGGGTGGATCCGAGCGGCGAGACCCGCGATGTCCAGGTGCGACTCACGCCGGAAAGCCGTACCCGGGTCGAGGATCTACGCCAGCTGCCACTGCTGGTGGTTGGGCCCAACGAGGCCCCGACCACGGTGCCGTTGTCCCAGGTGGCCGACATCACCAGCAGCGTGGGCCCGGCGATCATCAACCACCTGAACCGCGATCCGGTGGTGAACGTGGAGTGGAACGTCTCCGGTCGCTCCACCGGTGAGGTAATGAACGACGTCCGCCTCCGGCTGGCCGGTATCCAGGTGCCCCCCGGTGTGCGGATCACCGAGGGAGGCGACGCCGAGCAGCAGACCGAGGTGTTCGGCAACATCTTCGTCGCGCTCGGGGTGGCGGGGCTCCTGATGTACCTGATCCTGGTGATGCAGTTCGGGTCGTTCATCGACCCGCTGGCCATCATGATGTCGCTGCCGCTGTCGATGATCGGGGTGATGCTCGGGCTCGCAGTGACTGGCTTGACCATCAACATCATGAGCCTGATCGGGGTCATCCTGCTGATGGGCATCGTGGCCAAGAACGCGATCCTGCTCATCGACTTCGCCAAGTGGGCCCGGGAACGGGACGGCCTGCCGCTCCGCGAGGCGCTGATCAAGGCAGGTGCCATCCGGCTGCGACCCATCCTGATGACCACATTCGCCCTGATCGCCGGCATGACTCCGGTGGCACTCGGCCGCGGCGAAGGGGCCCAGTTCCGGGCCCCGCTAGGCGTGGCGGTGATCGGTGGGGTGATCACCTCTACCCTGCTCACCCTGATCGCGATCCCCACGTTCTACGAGATCATGTTCGAGGCCAGAGAGGCCCTGGGTCGCCTGGCCAGGCGGATGTTCGGCACCACCGCGATCGAGCAGATGCTGACGGCCGCTACCGGCGAACATCAGGTTGGGCCGTAAACGGTTCAGAGTTCAGAGTTCAAAGTTCCAAGCACGAAGTTCCAAGTTTGGAGTTCGCGGTGTAGCTTGGCAGGAGGACGTGGAACTTTGAACTTGGAACTTTGAACTTCAGGAGCCAGACCATGCCAGTCTCTACAGCTTCGGCTAGCTGGGAAGGTGGTCTCAAGGGAGGGAAGGGCAGTTTCAAAGGTGCCTCGGGTGCGATCCAGGGGGCCTACAGCTTTGCCACCCGGTTCGAGGGCGCCAAAGGCACAAACCCCGAGGAGCTGGTCGGCGCGGCACACGCCGCCTGCTTCAGCATGGCGCTCTCCGCGGGGTTGGAAAAGTCGGGTAAGACGCCGACTCGGGTGAGCACCACTGCGGTCGTCACGCTGAGCATGGATGGCGGCCCGCACATTACGACCATCAAGCTGACCACCCGCGGCGTGGTGCCAGGTCTGGACCAGGCCGGGTTTGCCGCCGCCGCAGAGGAAGCGAAGAAAGGCTGCCCCATCTCTCAGTTGTTCAAGGGGAACGCGGCCATCGAGCTGGATGCCAGACTGGAATAGTCGCTATCTGACGGTACGGAGTTCAGTTCCGAGTTCCGAGTTCCGAGTTCCGAGTTCGAGGGATCCGACCTTCACCTCGGAGCTCTGAACTCGCGAACGCAGGAACTCGGAGCCCCGCCCGCCCCGCCCGCCTCGCCCGCCCCGCCCGCCCCGCCCGGCTTCCCGCCCTACCCGTCCGCCCTGTCCGCCTCTCAGTCCGGGTCTGCCAAACGACCGCCGGTCGTTTGGCGGACCCGGACTGAGAATTGGTACGTCGGTTGCCCGTATATGCTGTGGGAGCAGCGCTGCACCAATCGGGACCCATACGAATTCGACAGCGAATCCCGTGGCCTCGACTTCAACGGTAAACCGATGGAACTCCACCGCTTGAGGTGGCGTTCATCACCAGGAGAATGTGACGCGAGATGTATAGCATCTGGACGGCTGGGTCGAAGATCGGACGGAGTGCCAGCGCCTTCAAGGTCCTCGCGGTGTTGGGGCTCGGAGCGACCATGTTGGGGGCGCACTACAGGGAACGGCATGCCAGCCTGACGCAAGTGCCTGTCCCTCAGGTGCTTCCCGCCCCGATCCTGGATGGCGTCTGGAGCGCCTCCGCCAGCCAGCACGGTTGGTCGCTGGCCACGACCTTCCGGCTGGTCGCCTTCGATCAGTGGGGCCGGTTCGCCGCCCTCGATTCGACCGAGCGACTGACGGTGCTCAAGCTCAACCGGGTGGATCTGGCCCACGCCCGCCATCGCAATCTCATCGTCCCTGACTCCGTCATGGGGGAGCTGGAGTACGCCCCCTTCCCCGCCCAGGCCCGCGAGCTGGCCGAAGTGCCGAAGTTCATCGCCGTGTCGCGCCGGGTGCAGGCCTTCGGGGCCTACGAGTACGGTCGGCTGGTCCGTTGGGGACCGACCAGCACCGGCAAGGTTTCGACCCCGACTGACAGCGGGCTGTTCTTTACCAACTGGAAGTCGCGCACGGCCATCAGCACCGATGACCCGAGCTGGATCCTCGATTGGTACGTGAACATCATCGCCCTGAAGGGCGTGGCCTTCCACCAGTACGACCTGCCGGGTCGGCCCGCCAGCCATGGGTGCGTGCGGCTTCTGGAACAGGACGCCCGCTGGATCTATGACTGGGCCGATCAGTGGGTACCTGGCCCAGGCTCCCATGTGAAGGTGTACGGCACGCCGGTACTGATCTTCGGGGACTACGCCTACGGCCAGCCCGCCCCGTGGCTGGGGCTGACCACCGGCGATTCCTCCGCCGCGATCTCGGCAACGGAGCTTAGTGACGCACTGACCCCGAACCTTACTACCATCTCCGAGCGCGCCGGGCCGAACGACGACTCGGAGCGGTGGCAGGCCTTCCTGGCTTTGGCGCTGGCCTCGCGGTAGCCAGAACCCTCGCGGCTTCAAATCGAACCGGCCGCCACTCCCTGGAGTGGCGGCCGGACTCGTCTGGCCAGGCCGACTCCGCTCTCATCCGATTGCTCGACCGGCAAGGGCCCCCAGGTGGGAATGATTCGCTCGATCGTGCGTCGGGGGCCCCGACCGCTACGACATCCGCACTGAGAGACGCGGGGATCCGCCATCGTACCTGAGTTGACGGGGCGCGCCGGGCGCCCCGCACGACCAGGGAGAACCGTATGTCGATCCGCTCTCGCACCATGCTCGCGCTGCTTGGCATCCTCGCGCTGGCCGGCCTCGAGGCCGCCTGCTTCGAGAACCCGAACGAGACCAGGACCCAGACCAACGACCAGTACTGCCAGCAGCATCCCTCGAACTGCACCAGCTCGCCCCAAGGGCAGTAACCCTTGCCGAGTCCGGTGCCGGACGATATCTGGTAGTTCATGCTCACCCTGCTGCCAGGTATCGCCGCGCTGCTGTTCCTGCAGGGCCCTCCGGCGGACGCGCCGCGGGTCATCGTGGCGACCGCGTTCGCCGCGATCGAGGGCGACAGCGCCGCGGCGGTCAGCGACCGGTGGGCCAGGCGACTGGCGCAGAACCCATCCGACCGTCCGGCGCGGCTCGGCCTCGCGACCCTCGCGCGCCTCGAGTACCGCTTCGGCCAGGCGGACTCGCTGTACACGCCGCTGGAAACCCTGAACGACCCCTATTCCCTGTACGCCGGCCTCGGCCGGACCTGGGGCGAGTTGCTCCAGGCCCCGTTCGATTCGACCCTCATCCGCGCTCTTGGCGTGGCGGTGCGGGCCAGGGCGGCCGCGGACTCCGGCGCGGCCGTCGAGGCGCTGGCCATCGTCGGGTGGCTCGGCTCGAGGCTCGGGGCCCTGCCGCAGGCGCTCGATACTCTGAGCGCGGCCGTGCGACTGGCGCCGGCTGCCGAACCGTGGCTCCGGGCACTGGTCCTGTGCACCCGGGCGCCGATCCTCTCCTTCGGCGGTCAGCCGGATGCGTGGGCCACTGGTCAGCGCGGGCTCGCCATCGCGCGCCAGGCTGGCAACCGCCGGATTCTGGGGCTGTGCTATCAATCGCTCTCGGTCGTCGCGGTGAACGACACCGATGATCCCGTCCAGCCGGAGGTCTACGCCGACAGCGCCGAGGCGATGCAGCTGGCCGCCCGAGACAGCGCGATGCTGGCGATCACCACCTACAACCGGGGCTACAGCCGGTGGCTCTATTCCGATCTGGCCGGATCCCGGGAGGCGCTGGGACAGTCGATCCGGCAGGGCAGGTCCACCGGTTGCACCTTCGCGGTCGCCTGGTCCACTCGATGGCTTTCGGCCATCCACTGGCAGGCGGGCGACGTGACGCCGGCCCTCCGGGACTTCGCCGTGGCGGAGTCGCTGTTCAGCCGGCTGCACGACGGTTTCGGGATCTACAACCTGCGCACCGCCCGCGCGGTGGTCCTGCTGGCGACGGGCCGCGTGGACGAAGCGGAGCGCCTGTTCAAGCAGAATCTCGCCAGCAGCGAGCAGCTCGGGGTGGCCGAGGGGGTCTACACCAACCTGGTCAACCTCGCCTCGGTGCAGTCGGCCCGAGGCGACTGGCTGGGGGCCCGGGGTCTGCTGGAGCGGGCCATCGCCTATGGCAACGCCAACGGTCACGCCGGCTGGACCCCGAGCCTGGGATACACGCTGGGCGTCGTGGCCCTGCGACTGGGGGAGCTGGATCGGGCCGAGCGCTATTTCCGCCAGGCGGCGGCGATGACGGTGCCCAACCAGCACATGGACCGCTACGCCACCCGCGCCAGGCTGGCGGAGGTGGCCGCCCGGCGGGGTGACCTCGATCGGGCGGGAGCCGAGATGGAGAGCGCTGCCCGTCAGCTCGACTCGCTCCGCGACGGACTGGCGGACCGGCAGCTCAAACTGCTGGTGTTCCAGACCCGATCCTCCTTCGATGAGCCCGACCTCGGGCTGGCCCCGATCGCGGAGCGGCTGGTCCGGGGAGGGCGGGCCACCCTAGCGTTCCGGCTGGCGGAGCAGCGCCGCGCGCGGATCCTGGCGGATCAGCTGCTCAAGGCCGCCTTCCTGCGCGGCGCCCCGCCCCCGCACGGCGGGGCCTCCGGTCTGCCGGACCTGGAGAGACTGGCCAAGAGCCTCCCCGAGCGAACCGCGGTCGTCGAGTATCTCACCGGCCGCGGCAACCAGGCCACGACCGCCTACGTCCTCACCGCCGCCGGCGTGACGGGCCTGGTGCTGCCGCCGGCCGACTCGCTCACCGCCGATCTCGAGCGGTTCGGCGCGCTGACCGAGCGGGGCGCGCCAAGCACCGAGGGGGCCGGTCGCCTGGCCGCGGCCCTGCTCACGCCGGTAGTGCGGGTCCTGCCTGCAGCGGTCACCAACCTGATCGTGGTTCCGGACGGACGACTCCACCGGCTGCCGTTCGACGCTCTCCCCCTCGAGGACGGCCGTCCGCTGCTGAGCCGGTTCGTGCTGAGCCGGGCGCCCTCCGCCGTCATCGCGCTGGAGCTGCTGCCGCGGGCGGCCTCACCGGGAACGCCGCGGCTCCTGGCGCTCGCCGATCCCCGCTTTGCCGGGGAGACCGGCTCCGCCCCTGATCCGGATACCGAGGTCTACCGCTCGGGGTATGCCGCGAGCGGCGGGCTGCCGCGGCTGGCCGGCAGCCGCGGTGAAGCGCGGGCTGTTGCGCGGTTCGCCCCCGGAGCGGTCGTGCGGCTCCGGGACGAGGCCAGCGAGTCATACCTCAAGAGCGCAGCCCTCGACAGCTTCCAGGTGATCCACCTCGCCACCCACGCCCTGGTGGACGAAGAGTCTCCCGGGCGCAGCTCGCTGGCGCTCGCTCCCGGCAATGGCGAGGATGGATTCGTTGGCGCGGGGGAGCTGGGGCAGCTGCATCTCAACGCCGACCTGGTGGTGCTGTCGGCCTGCCGGACGGCCGGTGGGGCGGTGGTCGGGGGCGAAGGGGTGCAGGGGCTCACCGCGCCGCTGCTCGCGGCGGGGGCCCGGGCCGTGGTGGCGACGCTCTGGCCGATCGGCGATCGCCGGACGACGCGGCTGGTCGAGGACCTGTACCGGGGCATGGCGTCAGGTGCCACGGTGGGAGAAGCCCTGCAGGAGGCGAAACGTGCGGCGCTGGCGCGGGGGGAGACCTCCGCGGTCTGGGCCGCATTCACGCTGGTGGGAGATCCGGAGGTACGCCTCGCCCTGGTCATGCCGCGCCCCCGCTGGCCGCTGTGGCTCGGCGCCGGCCTGCTAGCGGTGCTCGCGGCCCTCATCCTTCGCCGGCGGAACGCTGCTAGCGCGGCGCCTCGAGGGTGAAGTCGCGGGTGACGGAACGGAGCGGTTGACCCGACGGCATCTCGGCCACCACCAGCCAGAGATAGTGACCGGCCGGGAGGGCGGCCACGGAGGCGGGAGCGACGACGGTGTCCCGCACCGTGGTGCTGAATGCCACCCGGCCGCCGTCGCTCAGCACGTCCAGGCGGTACTGCTGCGCGCCGGGCACCGCACCCCAGGCAAAGCCCGGCACCACGCTCACCCTGGCGTTCTCCAGGGGGCCATGCAGTACGATCGGACCGCTCCCGCCACGGAGCGGTTCCTCCGTCGGGCCGCGCCATTGCGCAACCGCGAGCCCGAGCCCCGCGATCACCACGATCCCGGCGGCCCAACGCCAGGCATTGCGCGTCATCACCGGCCGCTCCACCGGGTGACTGGCCCGGACCACCGCCCGGAGCAGCTCGAACTCCTCGCGGCACGCCGGGCTCCGGAGAATCTCCGCCAGCACGTTGCGGCGCTCTTCTTCTGAACCCCGCCGCTCGAGCACGTCGATCATCGCCTCGAGCGATACCTCGCACGGCGGATCGGATTCCGCTCTCCGGGCGGTGCTTCGGGCGTACAGCTCACGCATCCGGTCTTCGTTCATGCCGGTCCCTCCGGTCCGATCCCGCGGGCCCGCAACCGCTCGCGCAGGTCCGCCAGACCGCGATAGATCAAGTGTCGAGTCCGCGGCTCGGTCCAGCTGAGCAGGTCGGCAATCTCTTCGCGCGAATAGCCCGCGAGATGCAGCCGTACCACCATGGCGCGGTCGGGGGCGAGGGCGTCGATCTCCTGCTCGATCAGGTCGCCCAGCTCCCGGTCCTCGAAAGAGGCATCCGCCGGGGGCGCCTCGCCGAACACCGCCTCCCCACTGGGACGCTCCAGCTTGGCCGGGGTCTCCCGCCGGGCCCGGCGCCGCCGGAGCAGATCCACCGCAGCAGACAGGGCGGTGCGATATACATAGGACGCCGGTGCCTCCGCCAGATTCCCGTGGCCGGCCCCGGAACGCCACAATCGGATGCGGACTTCCTGGAAAACTTCATCGACCCGATCCTCCAGTCCGTACCGTGCGGCCAGCCGCCGCACCTGCTCGGCCGAGCGGCTTACCAGGGCCTCCAGTGCTTCATCCCTGAGGTCGCCCGGCTCGGGCTCGGTCATGACAGTGGGGAGGAGGGGCGCCGCGGTCCGGCGCGGGCAACCCGCCGGACCGGGCGAGTTGAGGCGGCGCTATTCCGGCGGCTGGGCGGTGCCCGCCGTCTTGAGCAGGGCGAATTCAGCCTGGCAGAACGGACAGGCCATGATGTGGTCGAGCAGGTCCAGCCGGGCGTCTTCCGTGCCTTCACGCCGCAGGACCTCCAGCATGGCGTCCACCTCGGGACAGCCTTCGCGGGCGGAAGACATCGCGGCTCTGACAGCGAGGAGACGGTCGTAGCTGAGACGGAGACGTTCATCACTCATCCGAGGGCCTCCGGTCCGATGCCCATGGCGGTGAGCCGCTCGCGCAGGTCGGCCAGGCCGCGATAGAGAAGGTTGCGGGTCTTGGGCTCGGTCCACCCGAGCAGATCCGCGATCTCCTCGCGGCTGTAGCCCGCGAGGTACATCCGCACCACGGAGCGCCGGGCAGGAATCAGCGCGTCCACCGCGCGTCCCACCTGCTCCTGCAGCTCCAGCTCCTCCAGCATCCGGTCCGCGCTGGCGGATTCGCCCAGCATGGCGAGGCCGCTGGGCCGGCTCAACCGGGCCGGTGTTTCCCGCCGGGCCCGCCGGCGGCGCAGCAGATCCAGCGCGGCGGAGACCGCGGTCCGATGGATATAAGACGCGGGGGCAGCCGCGATCTTCTCGCCGCTCTCCAGCGCCTTCCACAACCGGAGCCGGACCTCCTGCACCAGGTCCTCCACATCCGACCCGGCAAGCCCGTGCTGTACCCCGATGTAGCGCACCCGCTCGGCGAAGCGGGCGACCATGGCTTCGAGCGCCGGAGAGACCTGATCGGATGGTCTGGACATGGGCCCAAGCTACCGAGAAATCGTACTGCTCGGAAGTCGGGCTCAAGAAGGCGGACAGGCGGGGGGGGCGGGACGGCGGGATGGCGGGCGCGAGCCCGGTCACATGCTCCCGGCGTCCCGCCGTCCCGCCTTCCCGCCCGCACGGCTTCAGCTGCCCGCCGCCAGCGCTCGCGCCGCCCGCAGGTATCCGGTGATCAACCTCTCCAGTCGTTCCCGTGGCTGGGGATCCAGCAGGGGACCGTCCGGGGCGAAGGCCTGATTGCCGTTGGCAAGGGCAAACATGTCGGGATACACGAAGACGCCGAGTCCTTCGAGCGGAATCCGCAGCTGCCAGAGTCCCCGGATGCCGCCGATCGGCCCGTTGGACGTGGCGAGCAACAGCGCGCTCTTCCCGCGGAGCGGCATCGGTCGCATCCGGGACACCCAGTCGATCAGGTTCTTGAGCGGCCCCGGGACCGAGAAGTTGTACTCCGGAGATGCAAGCAGGAGACCATCCGCCGCGCTCATCCGGCGGTGGAAATCCTCCAGCCCGGGTGAAAACCCGGTGGATTCCTGGATATCGGCATTGAAGGAGGCAGCGTCGAACTCATGGAATTCGGCGACATCGACCGTCGCCTCCCCGGCCCGCGCGATACCGACGGCGACCTGGAGCAGCTTGCGATTGATGGAGTTTTTCCGGAGCGAGGCGGCGAACGCAAGCAGGCGCAGAGGCATCATCGGCGCGGCAGCTCGAGCAGGCTGTCCCAGACCGCCAGCGCCGGCTTGGGCGCCAGCAGCGTGTCCACCAGTCCGAGGTGCGAGAACGGCCCGAGGCCGGGGGCCAGGTTCGGGTCGAGGTCCGTGAAGGTGATCTGGAACAGCGCCACGGCCCGCGCCCGGCCGAGAATGAGTGCGTGCTGCCGGATGTACCTCGCCTGGATTTCCGGAGTACTGTTGAACCCCTCGGAGGGCCACCCACCCTCCAGCACCAGCGGGGCGAGTTGGGTGCCGGACACCAGCCGCTGGTAGTAGTCGAGGGGGATATCCTCCGGCAGGGCGAAGCCGCCCAGGAACGGATAGGAGGAGAGCCCCAGCGCGGTGATGAACGGAAAGTCGGCCAGGTCCTGGGCGATGCCGATGTAGGTGTTCCCGCCCTGCAGCCCGCCCCAGGCGGTCTCGACCTGTACGCTGATCAGCATCCTGGTGCGGCTGCCGTGCGCCTGGCGCTCCTGGGCCGCGGCTCCAGTCATGGTTACGATCGCCTGGTACACTGAATCAGGGGCCGACAGGCGGATCAGGTTGGTTTCCGCGGCGAGACTGAGGTAATCCGGCTGGAGTATCGAGTCGACCGCCGCGACGTACTCCCGGTACCGGCGCTGCACCGCCGTATCAGCGATGCTCCGCCCCAGAGCGACCAGCTCGGGAGCCTCGGCGGCCCGATTCAGGCCGTCGGTAACATCCAGGGCCACGGTGACCGCGCGGCCGCTAGCCCGGTAGTACTGCACCAGCGGCAACCGCACCACCCGCACCTCCCGCGCGGCCGCGGTATCCGCCAGCAGGATGGTCCAGGGGATGCCAAGCTGCACCAGCCCGGCATCCGAGTGCTGGACGGTGAGCGTCAAGACCTGCCCCAGCAGCGTCGTGTCCAGCTTAGGCGGGATGGGCGAGAAGCCCATGCGAAACGTCCGGGCCGGGCCTGACGGGCCGGAATCGTCGCAGGCGATCACCAACGAAACCGCGAACAGGGACATGAGGCAGGCCACTGCTCGCCAACCGAGTGTTCCGAGTTCCGCGTTCCGCGTTCCGCGTTGAGGCGCTGCCTGCTGAGTTGCTCGGCAATGAGCCCGGCTTCCCCGGAGAAACGCGGAACGTGGAACGCGGAACGCGGAACTCATTTCAACTCCTTCACCAACACCGGCCAGACGTTGTCCGCCACAATGCGTGCTCCGGCGTCGGTCGGGTGAATGCCATCCTGCTGGTTGAGCGAATCGACGCCGGCCACGCCATCAAGCAGAAAGGGAATGAACGCGACGTGGTTGGCCGCGGCCAGCGCCGGATAGATCGCGCGGAAGCGGCGGGTGTAGTCAGCGCCAAGATTGGGCAGCGCCTCCATCCCCGCAAGGACGATCCGGGTCGAGGGCGCGCCCTGCCGCACCCGGTCGATCATCAGCTGGATGTTGGCCTTGAGCGAGTCGGGGTCCTGCCCCCTGAGCCCGTCATTGGCGCCGGTCTCGATCACCAGCACTGCCGGGGGCTGCCGCAGGATCCAGTCGATCCGGCGGACAGCCCCGGCCGAGCTTTCCCCGCTGACCCCCGCGTTGACCACGGTGTACCTGAGGCCGGCCGAATCGAGCTTCTGCTGTACGATCGCCGGGTAGGCGTGGTCGGGGTCGAGCCCGAGTCCCGCGGTGAGGCTGGTGCCGAGGAAGACGATGGCGGGCGGGGTGGGCGTATCCGCGATAGTGCCCGCCGCTTCCGCCTCGCCCGCCTTGCCCGCCGGTTCAGGCCTGGCACACGCCGCCAGCACCACGACCAAGGCCCCAACTATGATTCTACCCGTCCGCTCCATGCTCACCTTCACGCGTGCCCTGTTCAATGATCCGGACCGAGTCGCTCACCAAGGAATACCTGTCGGGCGGGCGACCGCTCACGGTGTTGAAGAATATCACGTTCGAGATCCCCTCGGGTGAGCTGGTCGCGATCGTCGGTCCGTCAGGCAGCGGCAAGACCACCCTGCTCGGACTGCTGGCCGGTCTCGACCGGCCCAGCTCCGGCCGGGTCGTCGTGGACGGGCAGGACCTGACTCGACTCGACGAGGACGCGCTGGCCCGGTTCCGGGGTGAACGGGTGGGCTTCGTGTTCCAGTCCTTTCACCTGCTGCCGACACTCACCGCGCGGGAGAATGTGCAGGTCCCGCTGGAGCTCCGGGGCGAGGATGGTGGCGCCCGCGCGGATGAGCTGCTCGCGCGGGTCGGACTCCAGGGGCGCGAGCATCACTATCCTGCCCAGCTTTCGGGCGGTGAGCAGCAACGGGTGGCGCTCGCCCGGGCCTTCAGCAACCGGCCGAAGATCCTCTTCGCCGACGAGCCGACCGGCAACCTCGACGGCGCGACCGGTGCCCGGGTGGTGGAGATCATGCTCGAGCTCAATCGGGAATTCGGCACGACCACGGTGCTGGTCACCCACGACATGGACCTGGCTCGCCTGGCCCGGCGGGTGATCCGGCTCGCGGATGGGATCGTGGTGGGAGACACGGCGGGAGAGGCCGAGCCCGGGCGGGACGGCGGGAAGGCGGAAGGGCGGGGGACTGGTTCCGCCGGTCCGCCCGTCCGCCCATCCGCCCACGAGGGCACACGGTGACTTCCCTGCGTTTCATCCTGGCCCTCGCCGGGCGGGAGTCCCGCGCCGCGGGCCGGCGCATGCTGCTGCTCACCGCCGCGATCTCCATCGGCGTCGGCGCCCTGGTGGCGATCGAGTCGTTCACCGACAATCTGCGGGTTGCGGTGGAGCAGCAGTCCCGGGCGCTCCTGGGCGGAGACCTCTCACTCGGGGCCCGGAGCGATCCCACTCCCGCCCTCCGGGCGACCATCGACTCGCTGATCCTGGCCTCGGGCTCCGACCGCACCCGGGATGTGTCGGAGGTGACCAGCTTCGCCGGAATGGCCTACGTCCTCCGCACCGCTGGTGCCCGCATGGTCAGGGTCGCCGCCGTGGAAGGAGGCTACCCGTTCTACGGCCAGGTCCGCACCCAGCCCACCGGCGCCTGGCCCAGGCTCGGAGAGGAGCGGGTGACCCTGGTCGATCCCTCCTTTCTCACCGCGCTCAACGCCCGGGTGGGCGATACGATGTCGCTCGGGGAAAGCCGGTTTGTGATCGCGGGCACGGTCACCAGCTTCCCCGGCGACGTCGGCATCCGCGCCGCCTTCGGTCCGAGAGTGTTCATCCCCGCGCGCTATCTGCCGGACACCAAGCTGCTCGGCTTCGGCAGCCGAGTGGAGTACGAGTGGTTCCTGCGCACTCCACCTGCGCTCGACGTGCGCGGGTTCGCCGTCGCCTGGCGCGCGAAGCTCCGCCCCCTGTCGGGCCGGCTCCGAACTGCCGCCGAGGAGGAAGCGGACCTCAAGAGCAACCTGGACCAGCTGGGACGCTACCTTGGACTGGTCGCCTTGATCGCCCTGCTGCTCGGTGGCATCGGCGTGGGCAGCGCGGTACAGGTCTTCATCCGCCGCAAGCGCGATTCCATCGCCGTGCTCCGCTGTCTCGGTGCCACCAGCGGCCAGGTGTTCTCCGCCTACCTGCTGCAGGCCGCACTGATGGGCCTGGCCGGCAGCACACTCGGCGTAGGGCTCGGCCTGCTCATTCAGCTCGCTCTTCCCCGGGTGTTCGGCGCCTTCATGCCGCTCGATGTAGCCATTCGCCCTTCGCTGCCCGCGGTGCTCACGGGTCTTGGGGTCGGGCTCTGGGTGGCTATGGTGTTCGCCCTGCTGCCGCTGCTCGGCATCCGCACGGTCCCGCCACTGGCGGTGCTCAGGCGTGATGTCGATACCGGCCCGCGCCCGCGCGCCGACCGCTGGACCTGGCTGGCCCGCGCCGCACTGGCGGTCAGCGTCGTTGCCCTCGCCAGCCTGGAGGTTCGGGACTTCCGGAAGGGGATCGGATTCGCGCTGGGCATCGGATTGGCGCTGCTGGTGCTCTGGCTCGCGGCCCGCGGCCTGACCGCCGCGCTGCGGCGCTGGTTCCCGGAACGGCTGATCTACGTGCTGCGGCAGGGACTGGCCAATCTCTACCGGCCGGCCAACCAGACGGTCGCCGTGGTGCTCTCGCTGGGATTCGGCGCCTTTCTGCTCGGCGCCATTGCGGTGAGCCAGCACAACCTGCTGCGGCAGCTCAGGCTGGACGGCGGGCTCGGCCGACCCAATCTGGTGTTCTTCGACATCCAGCCGGACCAGCTCGAGCCCGTCGAGGGGCTGCTCCGGGACGAGGGGCTTCCGGCACAGGCGCCGGTGCCGATCGTGCCGATGCGACTCAGCGCGATCAACGGCAAGTCGGTGAGTCAGCTGCTGGCGGACACCCTGCACCGGAGCCGTGAGGGCGACCGGGTGGAGCCATGGGCCCTGAGGCGGGAGTATCGCTCCACCTATCGGGACACCTCGGTCGCCTCGGAGAAGATCGTCGTGGGGGACTGGTGGTCGCGGGGCGACCTGGCGGGAATGCGGGACGGCGGGAAGGCGGGAGACACCCTTTCCCGCCCTTCCGCCATCCCGCCGTCCCGCCCTGCTCTCGTCCCGGTCTCGCTCGAGGTGGGTATCGCGTCCGACCTCGGCGTCACCGTCCGCGACACCCTCACCTGGGACATCCAGGGCGTGCAGATCGTGAGCGTGGTGCGGAATCTCCGGGAAGTGAACTGGGCCCGGTTCGAGCCCAACTTCTTCGCGGTCTTCCCCAGCGGTCCGCTGGATGACGCCCCGCAGAGTTACGTGCTCATGACCCGGGTGGAGGATCCGGCGGCGACCGGCCGGCTGCAGCGGCAGGTGGTGGAGCGGCATCCCAACGTTACCTCGATCGACCTCACTTCGATCCAGCAGACCATCGAGCGCATCGTGGCCAGCGTGGTGCTGGCCATTCGATTCATGGCGCTCCTCAGCCTCGCCACCGGCGTAGTGGTCCTGATCGGCGCCCTCGCTACCAGCCGCTACCAGCGCATCCGCGAGGCGGCGCTGCTCAAGACCCTCGGGGCCACCCGGAGCCAGGTGGTCCGGGTCATGGTGACGGAGTACGCGGCCCTGGGTCTGCTGGCATCGGTGGTTGCGACCGGGCTGTCCGCCGCCGGCGGGTGGGCTCTCATGAAGTGGATATTCAAGGTGCCGTTCACCGTCCCATGGACGGCGTTCGGCATTCTCGCGCTCACGATGATCGGCCTCACCATCGTCACTGGCCTGTGGAACAGCCTCGACGTGTTCCGGAGGCCGCCGCTGGAGGTGCTGCGGGCGGAGTAGGCGGGAAGGCGGGACGGGCGGGAATCCGTTCCCTGAGAGTTCGGCCTCCCGCCCTTCCGCCCTATCGTCGCGGCTCCCAGTTCACACCGAAATCAGACGACGTCCGCAATGCGCCTTGCCCTGGCCCTGATCTTCCTGCTCTCCGGCGCCGCGGGCCTGTGGTACGAGGCGGCCTGGTCCCGCTATCTCGGTCTCTTCGTCGGTCACGCCGCCTACGCCCAGGTCATCGTGCTGGCGATCTTCCTGGGCGGAATGGCACTCGGGGCCTGGCTCGTCGGGCGGGTGACGGAGCGACTCGCTCGACCACTGCTCGGCTACGCCCTGGTGGAGACGGCGGTCGGGATTGCCGGCCTCTTCTTCCACGAGATCTATCTCGCGGTCACCGGGTGGGCCTATGCGTCCGCCTTCCCCGCGACCGGAGGGCCCGTCAGCCTGATGCTGGTGCGGTGGGGAATTGCGGCGCTGCTCATCCTGCCCCAATCGGTCCTGCTCGGAGCCACCTTCCCGCTGATGACCGCTGGCGCCCTGCGGGCGATCAGGCCAGACCCGGGTCGCACCATCGCGACACTCTATTTCGCCAACAGCTTCGGGGCGGCGGCCGGAGTGCTCATCGCCGGGTTCTACCTGGTGGCGGCGGTGGGGCTCCCCGGGGTCGTCGTTGCGGCCTCGGTCATCAACTTCGTGGTCGCGATCGGCGCGGTGCTGGCGGGAGCGGCGGGAGCGGCGGAGAAGGCGGAAGGGTCGGTGCGCATTCCCGTCTCTTCGGCCTCTCCCGCCCTTCCCGCCGCCCGTCTCCTGCTCGGGCTCAGCTTCGCCACCGCGGTCGCCTCGTTCAGCTACGAGATCGCCTGGACCCGAATGCTCTCGCTGGTCCTTTCCAGCGCCACTCACGCCTTCGAGCTGATGCTGTCCGCCTTCATTCTGGGACTGGCGCTGGGGTCGTTCTGGTGCCGTTCCCGGGTGGACCGGTTCCGGGATCCGCTCCGGACCCTCGGCATCGTGCAGTGGCTGATGGGCTTCCTGGCGCTCGCGACGCTGCCGTTCTACTTCCGCTCCTTTGGCTGGACCTCTACCCTGCTGCTCGCCGTGGCGCGGAGCGATCCCGGATACCAGGCATTCAACCTGGCCCGATACGCCATCTGCCTGCTGGTGATCCTCCCTGCCACGTTCTGCGCCGGAATCACCCTGCCCCTGATCACCCGAACCCTGGTGCTCGGCGGGGTGGGAGAGAAAGCGATCGGCCAGGTCTATGCCGCCAACGCCGTCGGATCGATCGTCGGCGTGAGCCTGGCGGCCCTGGTGCTGCTGCCGCTGATCGGCCTCAAAGGCGTGCTGGTCTCGGGCGCCCTGCTCGACATGGCGGTCGGAGTGGTGCTCCTGCTCCTACTCGCCCGGTCCTCGGCCGATGCCAGACCCCTCGCCCGCGCCGCCCTGGCCGGATTGGTGGTGGTGGCCGGGGGAGCCGCGCTCGGTCCCGCCTTCAGCCGACCGCTGCTCCTCTCGGGAGTCTACCGGTATGGCGCGGTGCCGGCCCCGGGGAGCCGGGATATCCTCTACTACCGGGATGGACGTACCGCCACGATATCAGCCGAACGGATCAAGGCGACGGGAGAGATTTTCATCGCCACCAACGGCAAGTCGGACGGCGCGTTGCCGGCATACTGGTTCGAACCCTGTGCCGACACCGCGCCCAGGCTTCCGCTCCGAGGAGACGTCGCCACCTTCAGTCTCTCGCCCCTCATCGCGCTCGCCCACCGGCCTGAGGCTCGGACCGTGGCCGTCATCGGCCAGGGGACGGGCATGTCGGCTCACCTCCTGCTTGGCAGCCCCGGCATCAAGGGCCTCTACACCATCGAGATCGAGCCGGAGATGATCCGGGCTTCCCGTGCCTTCTATCCGGTGAACCGGCGGGTCTTCGACGATCCCCGGTCGCACTACATCGTGGACGACGCCAAGAGCTACTTCGCCGCCGCGGGACGCCGGTACGACCTCATCTTCTCCGAGCCATCCCAGCCCTGGGTGAGCGGCGTCTCCGGCCTGTTCAGCCAGGAGTTCTACGGTCGGGTAACGCGGTACCTCGAGCCCAACGGGGTGTTCGCCCAGTGGATCCACCTGTACGACATCGACGATCAGCTGGTCCTGACGGTGCTCGCGGCCCTGCACCGGACATTCCGGGACTACGAGGTCTTCATGCCAACGGTGACCGACATGCTGGTCGTCGCCACCAATGGTGGGACCCTTTCCCAGCCGGACTGGCGGGTGTTCCAACTGCCCGACGTCGCGAAGGACCTGTGCCATCAGATCCCCTTCACTCCGGAGGCGCTGGAAGCCACGCGGCTGGGTAACCGCACCAGCCTGGGACCGCTGGTGGAGCTGCGCTCCCGGCCGAACTCCGATTTCCTTCCTCTGCTCGACCTCGGAGCCGAGCGGGCCCGCTTCATGGGCCTTGAGGCGACTGGCATCTATGGCCTTTCGGCGGAACGATTCGACATCACCGCGCCGCTCACCGGGCGCCGGGTCGGCCCCGCCAGCTTCACCCATGCGCCGGCCCCCGACGTCCCCCGCATGCACAGCCTGGCCCTCGGCGCCACGCTCAGAGACCCGCGCTCCTACCTGTCGGCCGATTCCAATCCCGGCGACGAAGTGCGGGCAGCCGCGCTGTTCCGCGATCGCGCCTGGCGGGCGCTGTTGGCCAGCCCGGACCCTCCGACCAGCTGGCGGATCTGGCTCCAGCACATGGCGGCGGTCGACGTCGACCGCTATGGCGGCACCAGCGGGTACGCCGATCCTGCTTTCTATCAGGAGCTGTCTCGATACCTCGACCGCCACCGCGCCCCACCCGAGGCGCGGGCCGCGGTGGAGTTTCGCCACGCGCTCTCCGCCTGGGACTTCCGCGCGGCGATCCGGGCGGCGGACCCGCTGATTGCCGCCACGAGGGGCAGGCGCGGCTGGATTCCGGCGGATGAGCTGCTCGCCGGAGTCACGGTCGCGCACCTGATGACCGGAGATGTCCCCGGTGCCCGGGAGGTCTTTGCCCGGCTGGTGCCCTTCTCCCGGATGGGCAGCACCGATTTCCGCCTGGCACTGCTGGCCTCCTACCTTGACCGGTGGCGGGAGCCATAGATCCGGTGGGATGATGGGCTGGGGCGGACGAGATGGACCAGACGGACAGACGGACGAGACGGACGAGACAGACCCCGATTATTCACTCTCCCGACCGTCGTCCGTCCCGACCGTCCCGACCGCCTAGTGAGCCCTACCCTCCGGCACCGGTTCGGATAGTTTACCCCATCCCTTTTCCCTGACTTCCATGCTGCCCATCGACTTGACAGGAAAACGAGCCTTTATCGCGGGGGTGGCCGATGACGGCGGGTTCGGCTTCGCGATCGCCAAGGCCATGGCGGAGGCGGGAGCGAGCATTTGCGTCGGCACCTGGCCCCCTGCCCTGAACATCTTTCTGAACCTGATCGAGCGTGGGAGGATGGACGCTTCCCTCGCCCTCAAGGACGGCCGCAAGCTCGCATTCGAGAAGATCTATCCGCTCGATGCGGCCTACGATGCCCTGGCCGACGCGCCCGAGGACATTCGCGAGAACAGGCGGTACAAGGAGCGGGGCGACTTCAGCATCGAGGGATTAGCGGGAGCATTGGTCAGGGACTTCGGTGCTCAGCCGGTGGACATCGTGGTCCACAGCCTTGCCAACGCTCCCGAGGTGAAGAAGCCGCTGCTCGACACCAGCCGCAATGGCTACCTCACTGCGCTCAGTGTCAGCGCCTACAGCCTGGTCTCGATGGTACGCAACTTCGGCCCCCTGATGCGGCCGGGTGGGTCATTCCTGTCGCTCACCTACATGGCGGGCGAGCGGGTCATCCCCGGGTATGGCGGCGGGATGTCGAGCGCCAAGGCGGCGCTGGAATCCGACACCCGGACGCTGGCCTACGAAGCGGGCCGCCGCTTCGGTGTGCGGGTCAACACCATCTCCGCCGGCCCCTGGGCTTCCCGCGCCGCGAGCGCCATCGGCTTCATCGACATGATGATCCGCTACTGCCGGGCCAACTCCGCGCTGCCCCGCGAGCTGGATGCACCGGAGGTCGGCGCCACGGCGGCATTTCTTGCGAGCCCGCTCGCTGCCGCCATCACCGGCACCACGATCTACGTGGACAACGGTTACCACTCCATGGGCATGGCGGTGGATCCGACAGCACTGGACAGCAGCGAGAAGCGAGAAGCGAGCAGTGAGAAGTGAGAAGTGAGAAGTGAGAGGTGAGAAGTAAGGAGTGAGGAGGGGCGGGCGACGGGGTCGGGCCTGGTGCTGTCATCCCGACCCTGAGCGAAGCGAGGAGGGAGGGATCTCTGAGGTTCCACCTCCAGAGATCCCTCGGTCGTTTCAGGGCACACGGAAGCACTCGTGCCCGGTCGCAGCCGCCTCGGCCCGCACAGCGTCCGGGGGTCCACCTTACTCCGTGCGCAGCACCGTCAGGGGATCGGTCCGTGCTGCTCTGAGCGCGGGCAGGAAAGCCGCCACGGCGGCTACCGTGGCCAGGCCGACCGGCACCAGGACCAGGGTGACGGGATCGAAGGGAGACACTCCAGCCAGCATCGACGCGATGAGCCGTCCCGCGCCGATGGCCCCGGCCACGCCGAGCAGCGACCCGTAGAGCGCCAGTCCAATCCCTTCGCGCATGACCCCCCGCATGACCTGGCCGAGGTCGGCACCCAGCGCCATCCGGATCCCGATCTCCCGGCGGCGACGGGTCACCAGAAAGTTGACCACCCCGAACACACCGATCCCCGCGATCAGGACCGCGATCCCGGCAAAGGCGCTGATCAGGAGCAGCGAGAACCGCGGACTCACCAGTCGGGCCTGGACCAGTTCCGGCAGCGTCCTGCCCCGAGACACCTGGAGGTCCGGGAAGCGCTCCGCGAGCCGTTCGGCCGCCAGCCTGCCGACCCGCTCCGGCTCATCGGCCGCCCGGATGAGGAGGTAGGATGCCCAGCGAGTCCGCTGCTCGAATGGCCAGTACACCTCGGCCTCCACCGGCTCTCCGGCGCGGAATGGAGGGATATCCGCCAGGACACCGACAACCTCCATCGGGTCACCTCCACTCTCGACCGCGGTAATGCGCCGCCCAATCGGGTCCGCCCCGGGCCACATCCGCCGGGCAAATGCCTCGTTGACCACGGCCACGGCCGGTGCTCCGGTGACGTCCGCCGCCGTGATCCCGCGGCCACGAAGGACCGGAGTGCCGAGGGTCCTGAAATAGTCGGGCCCCGCGTCGTACCACCTGGCCGGCAGCGGCTCTGCTGCCGGACGCTTGGAATCCCGGAATCCATCCGTCTCTCGGCCGCCGAACAGCGGGCCCGCCGAGACTTGGCTCACGCCATCCACGCCGGGGAAGGTGGAAAGCTCCTGCCGGATTGCGCGATAGGCACCGCGGACGTCTTCATCTCGCGGAAAGCGCGCCGGGGGAAGGAGAGTCCAGACCGTCACGAGATGCTGCCGCTCGAAGCCCGGAGACCAGCCGAGCAGATTGAGAAAACTGCGCCCCAGTAATCCAGCCCCGACCAGCAGCACGACCGCGAGTCCGAGCTCGAGTACGACCAGCCCCCGGCGCAAGAGTTCCCGCCCCGGCCGCCCGTCTCCCGAGGCCGCGCGGAGCGAGCCCGCCAGGTTCATGCTGGTACTCCTGAGCGCCGGCGCCACACCGGCCAGGAGGGGAACGGCCACGCCGATCAGGAGGGCCACCCCAAACACCACCGGGTCCACCACCACCCGATCGAGCCTGGGGATGTTCTGCGGGGCCAACGCCAGGAAGGCCCGGGTCGCCCATGGTCCGATCATCAGGCCCAGGACGGAACCGGCGAGCGCGAGCAGGAGACTTTCCAGCAGCAGCAGCCGGACGATGGCACCCCGACCACCACCGAGTGCGGCGCGCACCGCAATCTCCCGACCTCGGCTGCTCCAGCGGGCCAGCAGCAGGGTGGCCACATTGAGGCAGGCGATCAGCACGGCCAGCACCGTCGCGCCGAGGAAGGCCAGTAACGCGGGGCGAACCAGTCCCACGACCCGATCGTGCAGCGGATGGACTTCCACTCCCCACCCCCGATCCGCCGCCGGGTAGAGATCCCCGAGGCGAGCCTGGATGCTGTGCAACTCATCCCTGGCGGAGGCCAGGCTCACGCCCGGCGCCAGACGGGCATAGACCTGGAATCCTCGCCAGTCCCGCTGGTCGTCCGCCGCCAGGTCGAATTGCGGCGGCGTCCAGACCTCGGTCCCTTCCAGCAGTGGGACGTCGAAGCCCGCGGGCAGAACTCCGACAACGGTGTAGGCCGAATCCTCAAGCAGAATGGTACGGCCAACGATTTCGCTCGCGCCGCCCAAGCGGGTAACCCACAGGGCATGGCTGACAAGCGCAACCCTCCGGCTCCCCGCCCGGTAGTCGCCCGGCTCGAGAAGACGGCCGAGGGCCGGTGGGATTCCCAGCGCACGGAAGGTCCCTTCGGTGGCCAGCCCGCCCCGGACCGCCGCGTTCCTGCCTTCCTGCGTCAGCGTCATCGGCCAGTCGCGCGCCACGCCGATGGCGGCAAGGGAGTGGCTCGAGCGTCCCCAGTCGTTGACGTTGGGAGTCGAGGCCACGCAAAACCCCGCGACCTGCGGGTGGCTCTCGCACAGCGACACCAGTCGGTCCGGGTCGGGGAACGGAAGCGGCCGGAACAGCACGGCATTGGCCACGGTGAGCATGGCCGTCATGCCGCCGATCGCCAGACCGAGCGTCAGCACCGCGGCCCACGCGAATCCGGCGTTACGGCGCAGTCCCCTGGCGGCGATGCGGACATCGGAGCCGAGACTGGCGAAGATCGAGACCCGGGGGGAGGACATGATTCCGCCTCGCAGCTTGGTGGAGGAATGGAACACCCAAGCTCGAGGCGGAAGGATGAAAGAGCGATGTTTTCCGCATGAAGTGACGCGGGCCGGCCAGGCCCTGGCAATGTTTCACCGCTGCATCATTGCCTACCCGGCCTCACGGCCTCGCCTCCCCCACCAGATACTTCCCGACAAAGGCCAGCGTGGCGTAGAACTGGAAATCGGCGTTGGACTTCTTCTGAAACCCGTGGCCTTCGTCGAGGCCCAGAAGATACCAGACCGGTGTCCCCTGCTTCCGCACCATGGCGGTGATCTGTTCCGCCTCGCTCC
>JBGQJV010000053.1:0-21665 GCA_041499215.1 Gemmatimonadota bacterium
CCCCCGATGCCGAGCAGCGCCGACAGACCACCCCCGATGAATCCGGCCAGCACCAGCCAGACCCAGGAGTGCTCCGCCCGCGGAGCCGAGGCTGCCGGTTCTGCCGCACGCTGCGCCCGCCGGGCCATGTCCAGCGCAGTAACCAGCAGGAATGCGCCGAACGCCGCCCGGATCCAGGGGGCCTGGCCTACCTTGGTCAGCACCCTGGCAGTGAGGAAGGCGGACGCGATGCCCGGGATCGAGTAGGTGGCGGCGGGACCCCAGTGGATCGCCTTGGTGCGGGCATAGCGCCAGGTACCGACAGTGGATGCCGCAAACGCAACGCCCAGACTGGTGGCGTGGGCCACCACGGTCTGGGCGGAGAGGGAAACGCCGGTGTGGGCGTAAACTAGGTAGAGAAACGGGACCATGATGACCCCGCCACCGATCCCCGCCAGAGCGGAGAGCACGCCGACCAGGAGTCCGGTGGCGAGGGCGGCGGGGACCTCCAGCGCCGGCGCGATCGGCTAGTTCCTGCGGGCCGGCGCTTCCGTTCCCTGAACCGTCGCGAGGCTCAGCAGATCCTTAGGCGTCTGGGCCCGATGCAGCAGGTCCAGCGCCACCTGCATCTGCTTGTCGTCCTTGCTGCGCCGCCGGAACTCCGCGGGGCGGCCGAATACGTAGCGCTCGATCTCGTAGCCCAGCTGGTCGTCCACCAGCGGCTGGGCCTTGGCGAAGACCTCGTCGGAGAGCTGCACGCCCTTCGCCCGCATCCGCCGCAGCACCTCGGCCCGCATCGCCGCGGTGACGTTGAACTCCTCGGCCGTTACCGACTTGTCGTTCTTGATCTGCAGCGCGGTCGCGGTGAGGGCGTCGCGATACTCGGCGAACTTGGACGCGAGGGCGGTCGCGAAGGCCCGCTCCGGATCGGTCAGGCTGTCCTGCCGCACCACCAGGTCGGGAACGATTCCGCCCCCGCCCCGCACGATCCGCCCGCTGTCGGTCCGGTAGGCGGGCCGCGCCGTGGTGTCGGGGGCCAGCGAGTCGTGGACCTGGCCCGCCTCGACCGCGGCGATTCTGGCCTGGTCCTCCTCGTTCCTCGCCTTACGCTGGATCGTCCGCCCGCTCGGCGTGTACCACCGCCCGGTGGTCAGCTTGAGCGCGGTGTTGTCCGAGAAGGGGAACAGGGTCTGCACCAGACCCTTGCCGAAGGTGGGCACACCCACCACGACCGCCCGGTCATGATCCTGCAGCGCGCCGGAGATGATCTCGGCTGCGCTGGCCGTGCCCTCGTTGACCAGCACCACGATGGGCAGACTCGGCCATTCCTGAGCCACCTGGTCCACGAAGGTCTTGGTCGCCCCCCGGGCCCGGCCGCGGGTAGCCACGATCTCCTTGTCCTTGTCCAGGAACAGATCGGCCACCTTCACACCCTGATCGAGCAGCCCGCCGGGATTACCCCGGAGGTCCAGGACCAGACTCTTCATCCCCTTGCCCAGCAATCCGGTAATCTCGCGCCGCAGCTCCTGGGTCGAGCTCTCCGACACCGGGTTCAGGGAGATGTAACCCACTCCGCCCGGGAACATGTTCCCCGGAGGAACCGACCGCACGTGAATGGTGGCGCGGGTGAGATTGTAGGCGATCGGCGCCGCCATTCCTGCCCGGCGAATGCGCAGCTGCACCTCGCTTCCAGGGGTGCCTCGGAGCGCCTTCACCGCCTGGTCGTTATTCCAGCCCTCGGTGGACTTGCTGTCTACCGAGATGATCTGATCGCCGGTTTCGACCCCGGCTCGCTCGGCTGGCGTGTCGGGCAGCGGTGCGACCACCGTAATCCAGCCGTCGCGCACGTCGATCTGGATCCCGAGGCCGCCGTAGTTGCCGGTGGTGGTCTCGGTCAGGGCCTTGTAATCGTCGTCCACCAGAAGGACCGAATAGGGATCCTTGAGCTGCTCGAGAAGGCCCGTCGTCGCCTTCTGATACAGATCGGTCTGGGGAATGGAATCCACGTAGTAGGCGCTGATGTGCGACAGCACATCATCGAATAGCCGGGCCTGCTGATACACGTTGCCGTCGCTGGACGTCCCGCGCTGGAGCAGCCATCCGCCCGTGAAGAACGAAATGACCGCCACCAGGGCAACCAATCCCCACCGCTGTCGCATGTAATCCTCCAGTGACCTGCGCCGGGACCTTGCGGGAGCCCCGGCCGCCTGCTGCAAGCTAATCTCGATGCGCCCCTCGCGCGCCAGGATGGCGCGCGATGACCTCCCCCCATGCGGTCAGCAAGACCTGTTCCGAGGGGAGGGTCGCATCGAGGTGGACGATGCCGGGGCCAGCCGCCCGGCGGAAGACCTCCGCCACCCGGGTGTGGAAAGCCGGTCCCGCCTGTTCGATCCGGTCAAGCCCGGCACCCGCGGCCCGAATCCGTTCGAAGCCGACCTCGATCGGCAGGTCCAGGACCAGGGTCAGGTCCGGATCGAGGCCGCCAGTCGCGGCCCGGTTGGCCTGCATGAACAGGGACGGCTCAACCCCCCGTCCGCCGCACTGGTAGGCCTCGGTCGACAGCTGGAATCTGTCCGCCAACACCGTCCGCCCGGCCGCCAGCGCCGGGCGAATCACCCGGGCCACCAGATCCCCGCGTGCCGCCAGGAACAGGAACAGCTCGCTTACCGGCTCGATGTGATGCTCCGGATCCAGCAGCACGGTACGGATCCGCTCGGCCACCGGGGTACCGCCGGGCTCCCGCACTGGCACGGGGTCCATGCCGGCCGTGCGTAGCTTCCCGGCCAGCCCGTTCGCCAGGGTGGTCTTCCCGGCCCCTTCGGGTCCTTCCACCACGAGGAAGAACCCGTGGCTCATCCCAGGGTGATGATGCTGCTCGTCGCGCCCTTCTCCATCCCCTGTGCGATCAACTGATTGACCTTGATCATGACCTTTTCGAAGTTGGCCCGGGCCACGGCGTAGGCCTGACCCGAGGGGCTGACCTCGAGGTCGCGAACCGCCTGCTCGTAGGTCTCCGCCGAAGCCTGGTCGGGCATCTGCCCCTGGGCCACCTGCTCGTCCATCTGCCGCGCGAGTCGCTGGATCAGGTCCACCTTGGCCTGCGCGTCCTGGTCGTCCCGCAACGCGCTCTCCGCCCGCCGAAGCCCCTTGTACTCCGGCGTCTGGCCGATGAGCCGTCCCAGTTCCTCCGCCTTGTCCCAGATCACTCCGCCTCGCTCCTCCGCGCGAGCACGTACCGCGCGCGGTCGAAAAGGTCCATGTGTACCGTCGTGTCGATCCAGCCCGACTCACCCGCGAACCGCGCCACCTCCGGCGCCCGGGTCGAGTCCACTTCCAACCCCAGCCACCCTCCGGGCCGGGTCACCCTAGTGGCCTGTTCGATGAGCCGCCGAGTCGCCGTCAGGCCGTCAGTACCACTCGCGAGCGCGTCGCCCGGCTCCCAATCCCGAACCGAGCGATCCAGGGCTCGGTATTCCGCCTCGGTAAGATAGGGGGGGTTGGAGACCACTGCGTCCAGACTCCGATCCTGGAAGGTCAGCAGCAGGTCTCCCAGCACCAGGGAGATCGGCAGGCCGGTCCGGGTGCGATTCTCCCGGGCCAGGCCGAGCGCCTCCCGCGAACGATCCGCTGCGACGATCAGATCGTACCGTCCCTCGTCTGCCAGCGCGAGCGCAACGCAGCCGCTGCCGGTTCCCACATCGGCTATGCGCCCAGCCGGCGCCCTCGCCAGCATGAGCTCCACCAGACCCTCCGTCTCCGGTCTGGGGATCAGCGCCCGCCGGTCCGCCCGCAGGGTCAGACGGCGAAAGCCGGCCAGCCCGGTGACGTACGCAAGGGGTTCGCCGGAGGCGCGTCGGGCGACCGCCCGCTGGAATCGCTCGCGCGAATCTGGAGCGGCGTTTCGCTCCCTTTCCGCCGGATTGGCGCGGCGCCCCGCCTGCTCCTCGAGATCCGCCCAGATGCGCCAGGCCTCGCGGCGCGGTTCGCTCGCCCCGGCCTGTCGGAGCCGGGTCGCGGCTGTTTCGAGCAGCGCGGCGACCGTGGCCCCGGCCTCAGGCACCCAGCTGCTCTTGCCGGCTCGCCATCCGGAGCGCGTCGACGAACTCCTCAAGCCGGCCATCCAGCACCTCCGGCAGATTGTGCACCGAGAGGTTGATCCGGTGATCGGTCACCCGGCTCTGCGGATAGTTGTAGGTACGGATCTTGGCCGAGCGGTCGCCGGTTCCAACCATCGCCCTGCGATCGCGCGAGCGGGCCGCTTCCTGCTCGGCGATCATCCGGTCGAGCAGCCGCGCCCGCAGCACTTCCATGGCCTTAAGCTTGTTCTGCAGCTGCGACTTCTGGTCCTGCTGGGAGACTACCAGTCCGGTGGGGAGGTGGGTGATGCGCACCGCGCTATCGGTAGTATTGACACTCTGTCCCCCCGGGCCGGAGGAGCGGAAGACGTCGATCTTGAGATCGTTCGGGTGGATCACCACGTCCACTTCTTCCGCCTCGGGCAGGACCGCCACGGTCGCCGCGGAGGTGTGAATCCGGCCCTGCGACTCCGTGGCGGGCACCCGCTGGACCCGGTGTACCCCGGCCTCCCGCCGGAGCAGTCCGAACGCCTCCGGGCCCCGCACCGCGAAGATCGCTTCTTTGAGGCCTCCCCCGGTCCCGTCGCTCAACGAAATCGGCTCGATCGTGAGACTCCTGCGCTGCACGAACCGCTGGTACATCCGGAGCAGGTCGGCCGCAAACAGGGCCGCCTCGTCTCCGCCAGTGCCGGCGCGGATTTCGACGATGGCATCGCGGTCGTCCAGGGGGTCGCGGGGAAGGAGCAGGTCGTGCAGCTCGGCTTCGAGCGGCTCGATTTCGAGGGGGAGCCGGGCGAGATCGGCCCGGGCCAGCTCCGCCAGCTCCGGATCAGGCTCTTCCGCCAGCTCGCGGGCCTGGGAGAGTTCATCCTGCAGCTTCTCCAGCCGCTCCGCAGCCCGCACCACCGGTGCGAGCTGCGTGTGTTCTCTACCGAAGGCCCGGAGTTTGGCCGGATCGGCCGCGGTCGAGGGGTCGGCCAGCGCCTTGGCGACCTCCTCCGCCCGGGCGAGCGCCTGGCGGAGTCGGGCCTCCATGACTTAGCCCTGCGAAGAGCCGGCGGGCGCCTTCTCGGTCTGGTACTTCTTGCGGAAGCGGTCCACCCGGCCCTGGGTGTCGATGAGCCGCTGCTTCCCGGTGAAGTAGGGATGGCACTTAGCGCAGATTTCGACGTGCACCGATGGGCTGGTGGAGCGGGTCTCGAACTGATTCCCGCATGCGCACTGGACCATCACCTTGTGGTACACGGGATGGAGGTTGGCCTTCATGTGACTCTCCTTCGACGCCCCGCCCGTGAGTGGCGCGGCATTGATGACGGTGTACAGATAGCCTGCAAATCTAGCCCACACAGCGGGTTGGGATCAACCCCGCAGGCTTGGCAGCGGCTTGGCTCAAGGAACTCACTCCCGCAGTATGCATGATGACGTGGTCGAGAGGCGGGCACCTCGAGTGAGGGAGGTGGGAGGCGCTGCCGCCGGTACCCCGGCCAGCACTGAGCCCGCCGGTTTGACATGGGGAAGCGACCTAACTATCGTAACTACCGTCACTTCCACCATATTGAGGGCCCGTGTCGCTTACCCCGCTTGAGGTCCTGAAGAAGGTTCCGCTCTTCGCCACCATGCGGGAAGGAGACACTACCGCCTTTGCGGAGCTGGTCCGGGAGCGAAGTTATCCCAAAGGCAGCGTGATCGTCTTTGAGGACGACCCAGGCGACGCCTTGTACCTGGTTGCCGCCGGACAGGTGAAGGTAGTGCTCATCGGCGAGGACGGCAGAGAGGTGATCCTGTCCGTGCTCGCCGAGGGCAGCTTCTTCGGCGAGATGAGCCTGATCGACGATCAGCCACGCTCCGCGACGGTCATCGCCATGACCGATGCCGCCGTGCTGGTCCTCCGGCGGGAGGATTTTCAGGCCCGACTCCGCAGCTCACCCGAGGTGGCCATCGCACTCCTTCGGGAGCTTTCCCGCCGGCTGCGCCGGGCGGACGAGAAGATCGGCAGCCTGGTCCTGCTCGACGTCAACGGCCGCGTGGCCGACCTGCTGCTCCGCCTCGCCGAAGAAGAGGGCGGCGAGGAGATCACCAAGAAGATCACCCACCACGTGATCGCCCAGATGATCGGTTCCAGCCGGGAGACGGTCTCCCGGACCATGCGCGACTTCGTCGAGCGGGGCCTGATCAGGGTCACCCGCCGGGAGATAGCCATCGCCAACCGCTCACTGCTGGAGCGCGCCGCCGGCCGCTCGTGATGCCGCCCACACTCCGCCCGTGATGCGCGCCCGCGTCCTGCTGGCAGGGTCCTTGCACTGTGGTAAACTCAGTTACTAAGGGGAGCCGTGGCTTACACGGTCACGTTCTGGGGAACGCGGGGTTCAATCCCGACGCCGGGCGCCCACACCGCAAGGTATGGCGGCAACACCTCCTGCGTCGCGGTCTCCGGCCTGCCGGAGCAGTTGGTCATCCTGGACGCCGGCAGCGGCATCCGGCCGCTGGGCCGGGAGCTGTCGCGGGTGGCCAATGGACCGATGAACCTCGACATCCTGCTGACGCACACGCACTGGGACCACATCCAGGGGCTGCCGTTCTTCCAGCCACTGAATACCCGGGGCAACTCGGTCCGGATCTACGGTGCACCGCAGGCCGGGGTACCGCTGGAACAGATTCTGGACCGGCAGATGGACCCGGTGGTGTTCCCCGTCCCGCTCAAGGCGCTGGCGGCGGATCTCAAGATCACCGAGGTCGTGTCCGGCTCGTTCGAGATCGACGGCTTCCTGGTGGAGGCGTTCCGGCTCCGCCATCCCGGCAACACGCTCGGGTACAAGCTGGTCCCGGTGGCGGGCGGGCGCACGATTGCCTACCTGACCGACAACGAGCTGGGCCCCGGGGGCAGCTACGAGGTCCCGCCGGACTGGCGGAAGCAGCTAGTGAGATTCCTGGAGGGTGTGGACACGTTGATACATGACGGGATGTACTCGGAGGCGATGATCGAATCCCGGGCCGGCTGGGGGCACTCGACTCCCGAGCAGGCGATCGATCTGGCCCGGGATGCAGGATGCCGTCGGCTGGTGCTGTTCCATCACGAGCCGGAACACGACGACGCGGCGATCGACGCCCTGCTGCTGGGCGCCCGGAGCAACGCGGCCGTGCACGCGCCAGGGCTCGCGGTGGATGCTGCCATGGAAGGCATGACGCTGACTCTCTGACAAGGTGGACCCTATGCGACGCCGTACCCTGTTCTTCGCCCTGACTCTGGCCGCGCTGGCCACCCTGCCCGCCGCGCTGCGGGCCCAGGATTCCCGGCCCGGCATCGCCGTCATGCCGTTCACCAACGGGGGGTCCTACGGCCAGGACAAGCAGGACTTCCAGGCGCTGGAGAAGGGTCTGGCCGGCATGCTCATCAGCGAGCTGAGCCAGAATCCCGCCGCGCGCCTGGTGGACCGTGAGGGGGTTCAGCGGATCATCGACGAGCAGAACCTCGCCAAGGACGGGCGGGTGGACGCCGCCACCGCGGCCAAGATCGGCAAGCTGGTGGGTGCGCGGTACATGGTCATGGGCACCTTCACCGATTTCTACGGCAAGTTCCGGGTGGATGCCCGACTGGTCGACGTGGAGACCAGTGAGATCCTCAAGGTGGTCCGGGGCGACCCGAAGCTCGAGAAGCGGGAGGAGGTCTTCCATCTGCTCCAGTCGGTGGCCGAGAAGCTGATGGCCGAGACCAAGCTGCCGCCGCTGACCCAGGAGCAGGCCAGGGCGGTCAAGGCCCGCAACGTCCCCACCGAGGCGCTGTCCTACTACAGCCGGGCGCTGCTGTACCAGGACCAGGGCGACAAGAGCAAGGCGGCCGAGTACTTCAACAAAGCGCTGGCGGTCTTCCCCGAGTACTCCGAGGCCGCGGAAGGGTTGAAGAAGGTCAACCCTGCCTGAGCCGGTGCTCGGGCTACTGATCGGTGTCGGACGCGGCACAGCGCGCTGGCTCGCCCGGGTGGGCGCGCTGGCGCGCTTCGCGTTTGAGGCCCTGGGGTCGCTGCCCACCCTGCCGGGGGCCGGCCGCCGGGTTGCCGCCCGGGTGCTGCTCAACCAGCTCCGCTTCACCGCGCTCCAGGCGGTGGGTCTCATCGTGCTCCTGTCCGGGGTACTCAGCTACCTCACCATCTCCGCCACCATTACCCAGCTCTCCCGGGTCGGCGCCTCCGAGCTCATCGGCGAGCTGATGGTGGTGGTCATCGTGCGTGAGCTGGGCCCCCTGCTGACCGCCCTCGCGGTGGTGAGCCGGAGCGGCACCGCCATCACAGCCGAGCTGGCCACCAACACGGTACTGGGCGAGGTCCGGGCCCTGGAGGGACTGGGGATCGACCCTTACCACTACCTGGTACTGCCTCGCCTCTTCGGTTGCGTGCTTTCGGTGTGCATCCTGATCGTACTGTTCGATGTGATCGCGGTCTTCGGCGGGTTCCTCGCCGCCGTCGCCTTCGGTGGCATGAGTGGAGCGCGCTACCTGGGCATCGTGCTCTCGAACCTCACCACCCAGGATGTGGTGCTGACGGTCGTGAAGGGCCTGATCTTCGGCACGGTGATCGGGGTCATTCCCAGCTACGAGGGTCTTTCCGTGCGGCAGGGGCCGACCGAGATCCCCCAGGCGGTGATTCGCGGGACGGTCGGCTCGATCGTGGTGATCTTCCTGTTCGCCGCCCTCATTGTGGCCGCGCTCCAATGACCCCGCCGCTGGTGTTCGAGAATGTCCCCCTCGGGCGGATCCGCCGCAGCACGATCGGCGGCCCGGCCCACCTGCCAGTGGACGCGGACGGAGCCTTCTCGCTGGAGGTGCAGGCCCACAGCACCGTGGTGGTGGTCGGGGACGAGACCAGCGGTGTCAACCTGCTGGGCGGTCTGGTGCTTGCCCTGGACCGGGTGCCCGAGGGGCGCGTCCTGGTGCTGGGAACCGAGGTCGCCGTCCTGGACCGGCTCGCCCAACTCGCCTTCCGCCGGAAGCTCGGGTACCTTCCCGCCGGCGATGGTCTGTTGCAGAATCTCTCCTTGCGCGACAACATCCGGCTCCCGCTCCACTTCGGCAGCGACTACCGCCCCAGGGACATCGAGGGACGCGTGGACGTGATCGTGGCCCAGTTACGCCTGACCCGCGTGGCGGACCGGCGTCCGGCCCAGACCAACGCGGAGGACCGCCGGCGCGCCGCGCTCGGCAGGGCCTTGGCCTTCGATCCCGACCTGGTGATCCTCGAGGAGCCGTTCGACGGCCTCACCGAACGGGCCGCCGCCGAACTGCTGGAGCTCGCCCGCGGAGGCGAAGTCTCCGAGGGAGGCAGACGCACCGTGTTCATCACCGGGCAGGACCTGCCCGCCCTGCTCCGCCGCCGGGTGGACCGGCAGGTGCGGATCCGGCGGGGACGGATAGAGATCCCGGCATGAGCCTCCGACCCCGCACCGCCGACGCGCTGATCGGCGCGCTGGTCCTCGGCACCATCGTGGTGCTCACCGCCGTCCTGGTGGTGACCCGCGGCTGGACCGAGCGGCGGATCATCATGTACATGCTGAGTCCCTCGGTGCAGGACCTGAAGCAGGAAACCCCCGTCCTGCTTCAGGGGCTGGTCATCGGCGAGGTGAAGGACATCTCCCCCAAGGCCGATACCGGGGGCCGCATGGGTCCGCCGCAATTCGTGGTGGCCCTGCGTCTTCGCGAGCGGTACGCCAATGGCGTACCCATCCGCCTGCCGCTGGGCACCCGGGCGGAGATCGCCTCGACCGGGCTCATCGGCAACGCCTCGATCTCGCTGGTCGTTCCGCTCAACGATATCCGCGCCGCCCTCCAACCCGGCGACACCATCCGCGGGGAGCTGACCCAGGGCTGGACCGACGTCGTCAAGGAAGTCGCTGACACCCTCAGGACCCAGGTGTCCGGCATCCTCAAGGACACCCGCCGGCTCCTCGCCAGCCTCGACAAGACCGCCCAGTCGGCGGACCAGCAGCTCAGCGCGACCGTCCCCGAGGTGCGGCGTACCCTTGCCAGTGCCCGGGTGGCGTTGGACCGGCTGGAACCGCTCCTGACGCAGGCGGGCACGACGCTGACCCGCGCCGACAGCGGTCTGGGCCAGATGCAGGATTCGCTGATCCTGGTACTGGCCGATACCCGGCGCCTGATCAACCACGCCGACACCCTCGCCACGTCGGTCACCGATCTCACCGGCGAGCTCAGCCCCGACATCCGACAGACCCTGCGGACAATGCGGGCGGTCAGCGCCAAGCTGGAGTACTTCATCGATCAGGTGAGCCGCCGGCCGCACCGGCTGCTCACCGGTGTGCGGCAGATCTCCCGCGACTCGGTTCTGGAGCAGCCCGTCCCGTGAAGTATCTGCTGTACCACCCGCCCACCTGGTCGGTCGGCGCGGTCGAGACCGCACTGGCGGCGGAGCAGGTGGAGCGGCGGCTGGTGGGATCTCCGGCGGACATCCCCGTGGCCGACCGGCCGGCGGTGTATCTCCTGGATGGAGCCGCGCGCCGGCAGGTGACGCCTCAGGGGCTGACCGCACTGCGAGACGGTGGCGTGGCCATCCTGGCCCTGGGCGAACCGGGAGAAGTAGACGTGCCCGCGGAGCTGCCCGCCGAGCTGCTGAGCGGGTTCCTCCCCGCGCCGGGAGGTCCCCGCCAGCTGCTGGTCGCGCTGCGCGCCGCCTTCAGGGTCTCTGCCGCGCAGCGCGAGCATATCCGCACCCGGGCGGAAAGCGCGGCCCGGCTCAGCGAGCTGACCGAGCTGGCCGAGATCGGCGTGCTGCTCACTACCGAGAAGAACCTCGAGACGCTGCTGGACCTGATCCTCACCCAGGCGCGGCGGGTAACCCAATCCGACGCCGGCAGCCTCTATATCGCCGAGACCGACCCCGACGGTAATCGCCGGCTGTGCTTCAAGCTCAGCCAGAATCACAGCCGGCCCGACATCCCCTTCGTCGAGTTCAGCATCCCGATCGACCACGCTTCCCTGGCGGGCTACGCGGCCAGCGACGGCGCGCCCCTGGTCATCGAAGACGTGTACGTGCTTCCGCCGGACGTCGAGTACTCGTTCAACCCCTCGTTCGATGAGCGCTATGGGTACCGCACCAAGAGCATGCTGGTCATCCCGATGCAGAACCACTACGGCGAGGTCATCGGCGTGCTCCAGCTCATCAACCGCAAGCGCGACGTGGCCGCGCGGCTGATCCGGCCGGAGGATGCCAGTCGCGAGATCATTGCCTACAGCCCCCACACCGTGAAGATCGTGAGCGCGCTGGCCTCGCAGGCGGCGGTCTCGATCGAGAACAGCCAGTTGTACGAGGCGATCGAGCGGCTGTTCGAGGGCTTCGTGAAGGCGGCCGTGCACGCCATCGAGCAGCGTGATCCGACCACCTCAGGCCACTCCGAGCGTGTGGCGATGCGGACCGTGGCGCTGGCCGAGGCGATCGACCGGCTGCAGGACGGCCCCTTCCGCCTGATCAACTTCTCGCGGGAGCAGGTGCGGGAGCTGCGTTACGCCGGCCTGCTGCACGATTTCGGCAAGGTGGGCGTGCGGGAGCAGGTCCTGGTGAAGGCCAAGAAGCTGTACGAGGGGGAGCTGGCACTCATCCAGCAGCGGCACGCGTTCATCCGGCGCAGCGCGGAGTGGGTGTTCGAGCGGGAGCGGGCGGAATTCCTGCTCCGTAACGGCCGGGACGGCTACGACGCGTTCCTGCGCGAAATCACCGAGCGGCAGCGGGAAGCGCTGGAGACAGCCGGCCGCTTTCTGAAGGTGGTGCTGGCCTCCAACGAACCGACGATTCTGGCCGAGGGCGATTTCGCCCAGCTGGGTGAATTCGCCGCCCGGGAGTATCTCGACATCGACGGCACTCCGCGTCCGTTTCTCACTCCCGCGGAGCAGAAGCACCTCTCTATCCGCAAGGGCAGCCTGGACGAGCGTGAACGGCTGGAGATAGAGAGTCACGTGAACCACACCTTCGCCTTCCTGGAGCGGATCCCCTGGACCCGTGGCCTGGCCCGGGTGCCGGAGATCGCGCGGGGACACCATGAGAAGCTGGACGGTACGGGGTACCCGCGCCGGGTTCACGGGGACGCCATCCCGCTGCAGACCCGGATGATGACCATCGCCGACATCTACGACGCCTTGACCGCGCAGGATCGACCCTACAAGCACGCGCTCCCGATGGATCGGGCGCTCGACATCATGGTCGATGAGGTCGAGCGTGGCCAGCTGGACGCGGATCTCTTCCGAGTGTTCGTGGGGGCGAGAGTGTTCGAGGAGCGGGCTGAGAAGCCGAGGGCGAGTATTGCGGTGAACAGACCGTAAGACGTGAGACGTAAGACGTGAGACGTGCTGCGGGCGAGGCGAGTCGGCAGTCGGAGGTCTCGTACGTCTTACGTCTCACGTCTCACGTCTTACGTCTCACGTCTCACCCAGGCCAGCGCCCCCGCCATCAGGCCGAGATTTGCGGGCACGAACAGGGCGAGCACCTGCCAGTTCAGCTGCCCGAACCAGGGCAACGCCTTGAGCAGCAGGCCCAGCAGGGAGAACCCACCTACCAGCAGGGCAAATCCCCGTGCGGTCCTGAGCGCCCAGGGGCGGTCGCCCAGGGCGAAGGGGAGCACGACGGCAAGCACCAGCGCCGCGACCGAGCACTGCAGCACGTTCTCGTTCCGGGCCGCGACGGCGTGATCGGTGAAGGCCCACATTCCCGCCATGATGGTCCCGGCCACACCGGTGAGCAGGGCCCAGAAGCTGCCGCCGACCAGCAGCAGGGCCCGCGCCGGCGCACGGCTCCTGCCGTTGGAGCCGCCCCACCAGAAGCCCCCGCCCATCACCGCCCCGATCGCCAGGAAGGCGAGGCCCCAGCTGGGCGGCACATCGGGGACCGGATAGGCCTGGCTCTCGTAGAGTGTTTCCTCGCGCTTGACCAGCGGCACCAGGGCTCCGGAACTGTCCGGGACCTTCACGTCTCGGAGGTAGTCGCGCAGCTTCACCGGCAGGAACATCTCGTCCCACCGGGTAATGGGTCGGTCCACCGGCTGCCCCTCGATCAGGGCCAGTCCCAGGTAGAGCGGCCGGTTCGCGGCCACCAACCGCAGGGTATGGAACCGGTAGTCGCCGTTGCCCGGCCCACGGCTCGCAGCCTGTACCGCGCCGCCCACCACCTGGTCGATGGCGTCCCGCACCCGGGTGGAGCAGTTGTCGCGATAGTAGTCGTAGCGGTAGAACTTGTTGTCGTCGAGTGCATTCCAGGCGAGGAAGTCGCGCAGCTCCACCCGCTGGGCCGGCGTGAGGTTCAACTCCTGGCGCCACACCGACCGGCGCTGGGCGCGGTATCTAGGCAGCTCATCCCCGGCAGGGTATCCCGCCATCCAGTACTCCATCCGGCCCTGCACAAAGCGCAGCAGGAAGCTCTCCTGCCGGAAACTGAACATCCCGTAGTTGTAGGCGATCGCCGTGCCGCGGCTCCGGTCCTCGACGATGATGGCATTGTGGCCGAAGCGTTCCCACACCTCGGCGCCGACGCCCATGGTCATCAGGTAGATCGTCAGCTCCGAGCCCGGCACGGTGGGAGAGGCGGATGAGCGGACCGGCGGACCGACTGAGGCGGCGGGAAGGCGGGATGGCGGGATGGCGGGACGAACGGACGGGCGGACCGGCGGACCGGCGGACCGAGCTTGCGCCGCGAGCGGAGAGATGGTCAGAGCAAGGAGTGCGATGACCCGCCGAACCATCGGTCCGC
Source organism: Gemmatimonadota bacterium (assembly GCA_041499215.1). Classification (GTDB taxonomy): domain Bacteria; phylum Gemmatimonadota; class Gemmatimonadetes; order Gemmatimonadales; family GWC2-71-9; genus JADJOM01. The sequence continues at coordinate 13,796 of JBGQJV010000053.1, forward strand.
CGGTCCGCCCGTCCGCCCGTCCGCCGGCGCTCACAGATCCACGTCCTTGCCTTCCGCCGCGGACTTGTAGATCGCGTCCAGGATCCGGTGCAAGGTCAGCTGCTCGGCGTTGTCGAAGGGTTTGGCCTCGCTGTTCAGGACCGCGAGGAAGTGGGCCCACTCGGCGCGGTAGGAGGCGGTGAAGGCGTTCTCACGGCTGATCGCTCCGGTTGGAGCGACATCGGTGGGCACCCCATGCAGCTCCTTCCAGACGTGGAGTGGGTTGATGCCGGCAGTGCCCTTCGTCGCCCGGAGCCCCAGGCCAAATCGTTCGCCCTCGCCCACGTGGTGCCAGGTGACATCGAGAAAGATCGAGAGGCCGCCTTCGCAGATCACAAAGGCGCTGCCGGAGTTCTCCACCCCTCGCGCCGATTCCGAGCCCTGGAGGCTGGCGCTGACCCGCACCGGCTTTGGGTTGTTCGCCAGCCACAGCCCCAGATCCAGAATGGCGTGACCCAGGTCGAGCATCGCACCGCCGCCAGATTCATCCCGCCGCTGGCGCCACCCCAGCTGGGCGCGGGTTGGGCGGAAGACGTGCCAGCTGCCACGGATGCTCTCGAGCTTTCCGAGCTCGCCGCTCTGCAGGAAACTCCGGACCAGCTGAACATCCGTCCGATAGCGGTGGTTCATCCCCACCACCAGGAGTTTGCCCTTCTTCTCGGCCTGCCGGAGCAGCCGCTGCGCCCCCGCCAGATTGAGCGCCAGCGGGCGCTCGACCAGCACGTGGAGCCCGGCGGACAGGGCGGCGACCACGTGCGGCTCATGCAGGTGGTTGGGAGTACAGATCGCCAGGGCATCGAGCTGCTCGAACTCCAGCAGTTCGTCGATGTCGGCGAAGGCATCGCGCACCTGGAAGCGGTCGGCCAGGGCCCGAGCTTTGGGCAGATCCGCGTCGCAGATCCCCACGACCTGCACTCCCTTGAGCTTGCGCAGGACGGGAAGGTGGGCCACCTGGGTGATGGCACCGGCTCCGATGATCCCGAGTCTGATCGGGTCGGACATGCGGATCTCCTCGCCGAGATGAGGCCCTAGTAGGCCCGACTGACGCTGGTGCCGGGAAAGTAGGCGGACAGGATGGTGAGCGCATCCTGTCCACCGCGAGCCCGTCCAACCGCCCCCCACTGGCAGAATCCCACTCCGTGACCGGCGCCGTTGCCCTCGGCCACCAGCCGCTCCAGCCGGCCGTTCGCGCGGAACTCCTGGAGCCGGAACAGCGCGCTGCGGAGCAACGGCTCGTTGACCGGGCGGAGAACCTGGCGGACCGCTGGGCCGCTGACATCCACCGAACCCCGCCGGAGCTGCACGGTGACGCTGGCCACCCGGTCCGAGCCGGTCCGGCTCGCCACCGATACCCCGGTAGCGGTGGCCGCGTCCTCGGCCGGCGTCCCGGTCGCCTGAGGCAGCGACTGCCGGAGCACGCTCCGAAGCTGGTCGGCGGTCCACTCCTCCCGCCACTGATAGCGAGGGGAGATGCTGCACCAGGGCTGCCCCGCTCCATCCACATCCCGTACGGACTTGAGATAGGGCCGATCCGCGGCGGCATAAACCTCGGTGCCTTCGGCGGTCCGGCCGGCACAAGTGGAGAAAAAGAACGCGTCGATCGGGCTGCCCTGCCAGGTGATGATCTGCCCCGCGGTCCGCTGGACGGCCTCGGTGGCCAGCGGGTTCTCCGCCGCAACTCCACCGTAAACTTGGTCAACCACCGTGGCGTACAGGTCGAACCCCTCGTTGGCGCGCTTCCCCAGGTTCCGGATGGCGAAGGTGCGGGAGAGGATGGCCTGCGCCGCCAGAGCTTCGGCCTCTGCCGGGTCTCGGCGGCCCATCTCTGCCGGTACGACCCCGGTCAGATACTCCTCGAATGCGACGGTGTTGATGGCGGTGACGCCGGTCCGGTCCCGGGTCACCGTGAGGCGCCCACGGTATGGACGGCCATTGAGGTAGAAAAGTCCCCCAGCCATCCGGGGGAGAAACCTGAGGGAGATCTGGCCGTCCACCCGCCACCCGCCTGCGCCAGCCGCGCCCAGCCCGGACCCGTCGACCCGCACGGTCAAGGAAGCACCCGGACCCACCGTGCCCGCTCCGGCGCTGTCGGCATCGAACACGCTGAGTCCGCTGTCTCCCATCACTTCCAGCCGGCTGGCCCCGATCACCACTCCGACCCGAATCTCGGGGGCCAGGGTTTCCGGCACGGGTCCAGGCGCTGGGGGCTCCTGAGGCGTACAGGTCAACAGGAGCCCGCCGCTGCCGAAGGTTATCGCCAGCAGTACGCCGCTCTTCAATCGCCGGGCGGTCACCGCTCAGCCACGATAGTTGCCGAATTTCAGTTCGATGCCGAAATCCTGCCCGCGAAGGAACGCAATTACGGTCTGGAGCTCGTCCTTCGAGGGAGCGGTCACCCGCAGCTCGTCGCCCTGGATCGAGGCCTGGACCTTTTTGAACCCCTGGTCCTTGATCGCCTTCACCATCTTCTTGGCCGCGTCCTGGGGGATGCCCTGAGTCAGACCGATAGTGCGCCGCACCGTGGTGCCGGTGCCGGCCACCGGATCTCCGATCTGGAGGTTCTTCACCGGGACGTTGCGCTTGATCAGCTTGGTCCGCAGGACTTCCAGGAGCTGATCCATGCGGAACTCATCGTCGGCGCTCAGCCGGATCTCGGCCTTGGCCCGGTCGAACTCGATAGTGCAGTGAGTGCCTTTGAAGTCGTAGCGTTGGGCGATCTCCTTCAGTGCCTGGTTCACCCCATTGTCCACTTCCTGGAGATCGGCACCGGTTGAGACGTCGAATGAGGGATTACTCGCCATGGCTTTCCGGAGAACGAGGTGTAACCACCGACAGCGCTTGCGGTTTGAATGTAAGCCGGGACCCTCAAGTTTTCACCGTTTTGTCCGATGCCTAGGACAGCACTCCCACAGGGAACTATCGATGCAGAACCGCATCCGCCATCTGCTGAACGACTGGAAACCCGAAGTGGCCAAGCCGAAGGCGGCCGAGAAGCCCGAGCCTCAGGCCAGCGGCCAGGGCATGCCGCACGGGATCAACATGCTGATGCCGGTGGAGCTGTGCATCAACCGGGACCTGCTGGTCTCGCTGCTCTCCGCGAGCATCCGGGAGATCCACCGCCACAAGCGGGGGCTGCCGGAGGACTATTCGACCCGGGCGCTTGCCGAGGTGGAGGCCGCGCTGCAGCAGCAGATGGCGTTTCGGACCTGGGTCCGGTCGCACCCGGGCAGCTACATCAGCATCGCCATGTATCCGGTGACCGAGACCGACACGGTGGAGGATATGGAGGATCTGGGAGAGTTCTGAGTTGTGATTCCGGCCCCTTGACGGTTCCGGGCCGGTACCGTAGGTTGACCATGGCGGATGGATTTAGGGCCACTTGCTACCGCCTGGGGGGAGTATCCCCGAAACAAAGAGCTAAAGAGCCGTGGGATAACCCCCGCGCTCGTGGCCGCGGGGGTTTTTTCGTTGGCACCGCCGCGCGACCCGAGGGAGACGTTTCAGGAATGAAGCGCTGCCCGATGATGTGTCGCTGTCCGCGCAAGTGCACCCCCCGCGGGGTGGACTGTGCCAGCGCACGTCCCGGTCCGGCGCACTGATTCAAGCCGCCAGCAGACCGTCAGACGAGAGCCCGGGCCCGGTTCACCCAACGTGAACCGGGCCCTTCTGCATTCCGCAGAGCGGCGTCCACCACCGTTGACCGCAAGGAGCCAGACCGTGACGTACCACCCAGACACCCTCGCCATCCATGCCGGCCAGGTCACCGATCCCGCCACCAACGCGCGGGCCGTGCCGATCTACGCCACCACCAGCTACGTCTTCAACAGCACCGAGCACGCCGCGAACCTGTTCGGCCTGAAGGAATTCGGGAACATCTATACCCGGATCATGAACCCCACCTCGGATGTGTTCGAGAAGCGGATCGCCGAACTCGAGGGCGGGGTCGCAGCCCTGGCCGTGGCGAGTGGACAGGCGGCGGAAACCCTTACGGTTCTCAACCTGGCCCGCGCGGGTGACAACCTGGTCTCCTCCCAGACCCTGTACGGGGGCACCTATAACCTCTTCGCCTACACCCTCCCGAAGTGGGGCATCACCACGAAGTTCGTGGACATCCACAACCTCGCATCGGTCAAGGCCGCAATCGACGCCGGTACCCGTCTGCTCTACGTGGAGACGATCGGCAATCCCCGGCTGGACGTCCCCGACTTCGCCGCGCTGGCGGATATCGCCCACGAGGCGGGCATCCCGCTGGTGGTAGACAACACGTTCGGAGCGGCTACACTCGCCCGCCCCATCAAGCACGGCGCCGACATCGTGGTCCACTCGGCGACCAAGTGGATCGGCGGCCATGGAACCGCGATCGGTGGTGTCGTGGTCGATGCCGGCAAGTTCGACTGGGCCAGCCCCCGGGCCAGGATCCGCTTTCCGGAGTTCAGCAGCCCGGACCCATCCTACCATGGCCTGGTCTACACCGAAGCGTTCGGGAGTCTGGCGTTCATCCTCAAGCTCCGGGTGCAGTTGCTGCGCGATCTGGGGCCGGCCCTCTCCCCGTTCAACGCGTTTCTGTTCCTGCAGGGACTGGAGACCCTGCCGCTCAGGATCAAGCGCCACTCGGAGAATGCCCTCGCCCTGGCCCGCTGGCTGCAGCAGGACTCGCGGGTCGAGTGGGTGTCCTACCCGGGTCTCGAATCGCACGGGGAGTACAAGAATGCCATCCGCTACCTCGAGGGCGGCTTCGGCGGCGTGCTCACCTTTGGCGTGAAGGGCGGCCACGCCATCGCGCGTGCCGTCATCGACCGGGTCAAGCTGTATTCGCTGCTCGCGAACGTCGGGGACGCGAAGTCGCTCATCATTCACCCGGCGTCCACCACGCACGATCAGCTTACCCCCGAGCAGCAACGGGCGACCGGTGTGGTTCCGGAGCTGATCCGGATCTCCGCCGGCCTGGAGGACGTGCGCGATCTCATCGCCGACCTGGATCAGGCCCTGGGCTCCGCCGGCGCGACCGCGGCGAATGCCAGGGACGCAGTCGGAGCAGGTCGATGAGCGATCGACTAGTGGTCATCAAGCTGGGGGGGGACGCGCTGGCTTCCCCCCAGCGCATCGTGGCGCAGGCCTGCCGGCTCGCGCGACGGGCAGCGCAGGGCCCGGTGCTGGCCGTGGCCAGCGCCCGGCGCGGAGTAACCGACCACCTGCTTGGGCTGGCGGAGGAGGTGGCCTCTGCGGCCGCTCGCGGGGCTCTTGCCGGAGCCGCGACCCGCCGCGCGGCCCGGGCCGAGGGCGACCGCGCGGTGGCCACGGGCGAGGTCGTGTCGGCGGCGCTGCTGGCGCTGGCGTTGAACGAGCTCGGTGTTCCCGCAGTCTCCCTCGACGCGCGGGAAGCCGGGGTCGTGAGCCGCGGGGAATTCGGCGATGCCCGGATCCGGCAAGTCACGACGCGGCGACTGGAGCGGTTGCTGGCGAGAGGCATCCTGCCGGTGGTGACCGGTTTCCAGGGCTGGCAGCGTGGGCGGGTTGCCACCCTGGGGCGGGGCGGCACCGACACCTCGGCGGTTGCGCTGACGGTCGCTCTCAGGGGCCAGCGCACCATCTTCGTGAAGGAAGCGCATGGTCTCCGCACCGCCGACCCAAAGCTGGTGCCGGAGGCCGACCGAATCCCCGCGGCACCTCACGCCTTTCTGTCGGCATTGACGGCGGCGGGCGCCAAGGTGGTCCAGGCCGAGGCCGCGTCGTTGGCGGAGGCCCACGGCCTGCCGCTCGAGTTCTGGTCGCTCGAGGGGGAAACGGCGGACAGCGTGGTGGTCCAGGGAGCGGATCCGGTGGGACTCAGGGCGGTCGCAACACTCCCGGGCGAAGACTCCGCGAGAGTCACGGTGATTTCCGGCTCGGCGGCTGAGCTGGTCCATGAAGCAGATGCCCTGCGCGCGGCGCTCGCCGCCCTGGGGATCACACCGGGCGAGATCCAGCCGGCGGCCAACGGTCTCAGGTTCGTCGTGCCTGGCACCCGCGCCGCGGAGGCTACTCGGGCCCTGCACGCCGTCTTCGTCAGCTGTCGACCGGATCACAGCACCCGCCGGGCATCCTGACCGTGACCTCCATCGCCTTGCCCACCACCAACAGCTTCACCGGAGAGCTCCGGCTGGGCGACTTCCGGACCGAGGGCGGCGGTGTCGTTCGGGACGCCCTGATCCGCTATCAAGTCCTTGGGGACCCCGCGGCGGGCCGGCGAGCGGGCTGGACCCTGGTCTTCCACGCTCTCACCGGCAGTGCCCGCATCGAGGACTGGTGGGGACCCCTCATCGGTCCCGATCTGCCGCTCGACACCTCTCGTCGTCCGATCCTCTCGGCCAACCTGCTCGGCAGCTGTTACGGCTCCTCGGGCCCGGCAGAGATCATCGACGGGAGCTTCCCCGCCCTGACATCGGCTGACCTGGCCCGGGCGCACGTTCCGCTGCTTGCCCACCTCGGGATCGAGCGGCTGGCGCTGGTGTCCGGCGGTTCACTGGGAGGGATGGTAGCCCTGCAGTGGGGGCTGCTCACTCCGGTCCAGGTGGACCGGCTGGTGGTGTTCGCGGCACCGGCCCGCACCAGCGCGCAGGCGATCGCGTGGAACGCCGCCCAGCGGCTGGCCATCGAGGCGGACTCTCGCTGGGCCGCTGGGCGGTACATCGCCGGACAAGGCCCGGCCGCGGGACTGGCAGCCGCGCGCGCGATCGCGATGATCACGTATCGGTCGGTGGTGGAGTTCGACCAGCGGTTCGCCCGCCAGCAGACCCGAACCCCCGGTCGGTTCGACGTGGAGCACTATCTGCGGCGCCACGGGGAAAAACTGGTTGACCGGTTCGACGCGCGGTGTTATGTCAGCCTGATGGGCGCGATGGATTCCCACGACGTCGGCCCGGCTGAGGTGGCTGGACTCCACACCGCCAGGCGGGTCGGCGAAGTGATCGGTGTCGGCGTCGACACGGACATTCTCTACTACCCCTGGGAAGTAAAGCGCTGGGTGGAAGAGTATGAACGGGGTGGAGCCAATGCGCGCTACGAGGAGATTCAGACCCCTTACGGCCACGATGCGTTTCTCATCGAGTTCGAGCAGGTGGGGAGGATCCTGCGGGGCTAGGTGTGGTGATCGTTAGCCGTTGGTCGTTGGTCGCCTGATATGAATCGACCCTCCCTGATACTGGTCAAGGAGGGTCGTCTTGCTGAGCACAGCCAACGGCTAACGGCCAATGGCCTACGACAGGAAGCTCTCCAGCGCCCTGGCCCGGCTCACGTGCCGGAGCCGCGTCAGGGCCTTCTCCTTGATCTGCCGCACCCGCTCGCGGGTGATCCCCAGCTGGCTGCCGATCTCCTCCAGCGTCATCGGCTCGGGCCCATCCAGCCCGAAGTACAATCGGAGGATCTTGGCCTCGCGCTCCTTGAGCGTGGACAGCACCTCTTCGATGGACTCGGTCAGCGCCTTCTCGAACGTATCGCTGTCCGGCCCGGCGTTCTGGGTGTCGGGGAGATAGTCGAGGAGCTTGTTGTCCTCGCCCGGCGTGAGCGGGGCATCCAGTGAGAGGTGATTCTGGCTGATGGAAAGGGTCTTCTGCACCTCTTCCATTGAGATATCCATGCCCTCGGCGATCTCGGCGGGGGTGGGCTCCCGGCCGAGTTCCTGGAGCAGCATCGAAGAGCGCTTACCGATGCGGTGCAGCGTCCCTGCGCGGTTGAGCGGCACCCGGACGATTCGGCTCTGCTCGGCCAGTGCCTGCAGAATCGCCTGGCGAATCCACCAGACCGCGTAGGAAATGAACTTGATGCCCTTGGTCTCGTCGAACTTGTGGGCCGC
>JBGQJV010000054.1:0-21455 GCA_041499215.1 Gemmatimonadota bacterium
GGCCGTCCGGCCGGGCGACTTTTACAGGCGCAAGGTAGCGGCGCCGGTCTGACGCGGCAACGCCGAGAGCGCCTCGAGCATGCGGGGATCGAAATGCTCCTGCATCGCCTCGCGCAGCGCGCGGGTAACCTCCGAGGGCCGGTCGGCGTCCAGCGCAGCGTAGGCCGCCCGGGCCGCCACGGCGACGGGAATGGTGCGCACCACCCACTTGAGGAACGGCAGCGCCGGCGGCGCCACGCTCAGGGTGCGATACCCCAGACCCAGCAGCAGCACCACCGCCAGCGGGTCGGATGCCATCTCGCCGCACACACTCACCTGGATCCCGGCTCGTTGGCCGGCATCCAGCACGATCTTAAGCTGGCGCACGATCGCGGGATGGAACGGCGTGAATCGCTCGGCCAGCCGGGCGTTGCCCCGGTCGACCGCAAGGGTGTACTGCACCAGATCATTGGTTCCCACGCTGAAGAAGGCGCTGTGCTTGGCCAGCTCGTCGGCCAGCAGCACCGCGCCGGGGGTCTCGATCATGACCCCGACCGGCACCGACGCCGCTGCCCGCACTCCACTCCGGGCCAGGGCCAGCGCCTCCTCCAGCACCATCTCCCGGGTGGCGATGACCTCCTCCACCCGGGTCACCAGGGGCAGCATCAGCTGGATCTGCCGGTCGAAGGCGGCCCGGAGCACGGCCCGGAGCTGCGGCCGGAAGATCTCGGGATGGTCCAGGCACACCCGGATCGAGCGCCAGCCAAGGAAGGGGTTGGCCTCCGGAGGCGCGCGGAAGGCCGCGGGGAACTTGTCGCCACCAAGATCGAATGAGCGCACGATCACCGGGTGATTGGGGAAGGAGTCGCTGACCCGCCGGAAGTAGTCGGTCTGTTCATCCTCCGTCGGGAGCGCCGCGCGACCGGTGATCAGGAACTCGGTGCGCAGCAACCCGACGCCATGGGCGTCGTGTTTCGCCGCCAGGATGATCTCGTCCGGCAGGTCCACGTTGCCCATGAGCGTGATCGCAACCCCGTCGGGCGTCACCGCGGCCTGGGTGACGGCCGCCTCGAACTCGAGCTCCAGCTTCTGTCGGCGGGAGACCTGCACCCGTACCCGTTCGATCTCGGAGCGGGTCGGCTCCAGCAGGACCACGCCGGTCTGACCGTCGATCAGCAGGGTGGTGCCCTGCTTGATCCGATCGAGCGCGCCGACCGCGCCCATCACCGCGGGAATCCCCAGGGAGTGCGCCAGGATGGCGGCGTGGGAGGTCCGGGTCCCCTCCTCGCTCACCAGTCCGACCACGTGGTCGCGGTCCAGCTGCACCGTGAGGCCGGGGGAAAGCTCTCGCGCCACCACGATCACCTGTTCGTCCTGCGGCTGGGCCCAGAGCTCGTCCTCGGTCCGACCCAGCAGCCGGTGCAGCATCCGGTTGTGAATCGCGGAGAGATCGGCCAGCCGGTCCCGCAGCAGGGTATTGCCCGAGCCGCTCCAGATGTTGCGGATCTCCAGCGCCTTGAACTCATAGGCGGTCTCGGCGCTCATCCCGCTCTCCCGGATGAGCTGCTCCACTCCCCGCAGGAAGTCGGCGTCCTTGGCCATCATGATCTGGGCGTCGAAGATGTGGGACTCCTCGCGGCCCGCCCGCTCGCGCACCCGGTCGCGCAGCGCCTCGAGCACCTTAGCCACCTCCTCCACGGCGGCCTGGAGCCGGGCCACCTCGCCCTCCACCTCGGCGTCGGTCACGAACCGGTTAGGCACGTCCGGCACATCCAGACGCACGATGACCGCCGGTCCGAACCCCGTACCGGGAGAGACACCCACGCCCTTGATCAGCCGGTCGTCGCTCATGCCTCTCCGAAGCCTCCCGCCACCAGCGCCCGCAGCGCCTCCACCGCCTCGTGCTCGTCCGGCCCGTCGGCCCGCACCGTCACGCTGCTGCCGCACTCCGCCGCCAGCATCATGACTCCCATGATACTCTTGCCGTTGACCGCCATGCCGTCCTTGACGACCTCGATCTCGGCCCTGAAACCGCTGGCCAGTTTCACCAGTTGCGCCGCGGGCCGGGCGTGGAGGCCGAGCTGATTCACGATCTTGGCTTCCCGCTCGATCATGGCAGTCCCCACGCGAGGATGAGGGCAAGGCCGATGGCGATCAGTCCGAACTTGACCGCGGTGATCCGCGGTCCGAGCCTCCATGCCGCTCCCAGCCCGGCCAGCAACGTGACGACTGCAACGCCGACCGCGGCGAGCCCCTGGGGATCGAGCAGCCAGTCGGCTGCCAGCGGAACCGCCAGCCCGACGATCAGCCCCGCCACTAGTCCGGCCTGGCTGGCGGCGCCGGGCAGCCAGGACTCTCCGATCGCGGTACCGACCCGGGCTCCACTCGCGAGCCCGGTGCGCAGGGCCCAGACCCCGGTGGCGATCCGAAGACCATTGTAGAGCAGCAGCACCACCGCGATCGTCCACAGGCCATAGCCCGCGACCACGCCCATGATGGCCAGCCCGATCGCGGTCGGCACCACCCCCGCCCAGAAGAACCGGTCCCCCAGCGCCCCCAGCGGGCTGGTCAGCGCGGCCCGGAGCCGCGAGATCTGCGGCCCGGGAACCAGATCGTATTCCGCCCGCACCAGTGCACCTAGCGCCAGCCCGGCGAGGTACGGGTGAGAATTGAAGTACTCCGCCGACCGGACCGAGGCCTCCGCGTGCCGGGCCGGGTCGGCCGACTTGAGGTCCTCCAGCAGCGGCTCGGCGGCGTGGCCCATGCCGACACCGGTCATGCGCTCGTAGTTCCATGCCCCCTGCACCGAGCAGAGGCGCCACAACGCCCGCAGGAATCCGGAAGTCACGTGAGGACCGCCGCGATCAGCCCGATGCCGGTGCCGACCACCAGCCAGCGCAGCCGGGCACCGCGTCCCGCCGCGCGGATCGCGCCCCCCGCCGCCGCGGCCACTCCCGCCCCCACCGCGGCCGCCGTGACCAGCGCAAAGCGCGGCCCGCCGGGCAGCACCGGGTGGAGCGCCTGGGCCAGGAGCAGCGCGGCCGCGCTGAGCCCCAGGCTCCGGATCAGGTCGCCCGCGAGACCTCGGCGCTGGAGCCCCGCGATCGTGCCGGGGTCGCCGGCCGCGAGGCCCGCGGCGGCCTGCTGAATCATCCGGCCATTGACCTGCCGAATCCAGAGCAGACTCCAGCCGCCCACCACCGCGAGGCCGAGCGCGAACAGCGCCGCGATCCCGAGGTGCTCCACCCAGGGGCCGCCCGACGCCAGCACCACGGCCGCCACCGCTCCGGGGCCGTAGTCAGGATAGCGGGATGCCCCGACCGGCAGGACGTCGAGCGCGAACAGCTCGAGCAGGACACCGACCCGGAGCCCGGTGGCCACATCACCCAGGATCACGCCCGCGCCGGCGCATGCGATCAGCGGCCGCGAGAGCAGCGCCTGGGGAAAGGTGACCAGGTCCATTCCGGTCAGTGCGCCCCAGGCGGAGAGCAGCGCGAAGGTCATCCCCGACAGCCCGCTCACCGGAGCGCCTCCAGCGCGACCGGCCGGGTGGTAGGCAGGTCCTGCGCCGTCACCACGGTACCGGCCTGCTGCAACGCATCCAGGGCACGGTACTCCTCCTCCGACAGGTACACGTAGGGCAGTCTGGGCGTTCGACCGGGCTTATGGTGGATCCCGCCCAGGTTGATCCGTTCCACCGGCGGCGCCGCCTGGCGGAACGCGGCCATGGTGGCGACGTCCGCCGTCAGCACGAGGCCGTTCGCCGGCTCCGCGCGCCACGCCGCGTGCTGCCGCGCGGCCTCGGCCAGGTCCGAGAAGCGCAGCTCGATCTCCGGCGGGGTACCCATGCGGTACAGGTCCCGCTCCCAGTCACTGCCGTACACGGTGTCGTCCAGCAGCACGATGAACCCGAGGTTGAGCGGCTTGCCCCAGCCAATGACCACCTGACCGTGTACCAACCTGTCGTCGACCCGATAGAGCACGATCGGCATCAGGGTTTCCGGATTGCGTCGGTGCCCTTGACCGCCGCCCGCGCGGCAACCTCGTCGGGCGGCAGCGTCCGGTTGTTCAGGAAGTCGAGCAGCATCGGGAGGTTCACGCCGGTGACGACTCGCATCCCGGCGGTCTGCCGGGCGATGTGCATCGCGGCGAAGAAGCACGACCCGCAGGGCATGTCCACGAACACCACCGACGGCTCCGCCGCCACCGCGTCGGCAATGCGGCGCTCGATCTCCTCGCGGCCGCCTCCCTCGTTGGACACTGCCCGCAGGACGCCCGGCACTCCGCTGATCCGTTCCGCCTCCTGGACCAGGGCCAGGGCCAGGGCGCCATGGGCCACTACGACGCCCAGCAACCCGTCACTCATAATCCTCCTGCAGGTATTCGCGGAGCCCCTGTTTCTCCCGCATCTTGCGGATCAGCCGCTGGTTGAAGGCGGCGGCCACATCCACGCCCGCAAACCTGAGCAGGTGCATCATCGCCACCACCTCGGAGATCACGGTGATGTTCTTGCCGGGGTTCAGCGGCACGATCACCCGCGGAATGGTGACCTCGAGAATCGTGGTCTCCAGCTGCTGCAGACCGGTGCGATCGGAGTCCTTGGCCTTCTCCCATGCCTCGAGCTGCACCACCACTTCGATCCGCTTCTGCTGCCGCACCGATCGGATGCCAAACAACGCGGGGATGTCGACCAGGCCCACGCCCCGGATCTCCATGTGGTGCGCCGCCAACTCGTGTCCCGATCCGATGAGGATGTCGCTGCCCCGCCGCACCACCTGGACGATATCATCGGCGACCAGCCGATGGCCACGCTCGACCAGGTCCAGCACGCACTCGCTCTTCCCGATCCCGGACTGGCCGATGAACAGGAGGCCCACGCCGTACACATCCGCCAGGGAACCGTGCAGCGTGGTACGCGGCGCGAACGCCTCTTCCACGATCGGCTTGATCCGGCGGTAGAACTCGGCGGTCTTGAGCTTGCTCCGGAGCAGCGGGATGCCCCGCACCCGCGCCAGGTCCAGCAGCTCGGTCGGGACCTCCTGCCCCTTGGTGACGAAGACGCAGGGAAGATCGAAGTCGAAGAACTTCTCCAGCCGGCTGCGCCGCTCTCCGGGGTCCAGGGCGTTGAGATAGCTGATCTCGGTTTCGCCCAGCACGTGCAGCCGGCGGGGCATGAACCGGCCGGTATACCCGGCCAGGGCCAGCCCCGGGGACGCCACCTCGGGATCGGGGATGGGGCGATCGAGGCCCACCTCCCCGGTGAGGGGCTCCAGCTGCAGCGGATCGCCCCTGCGGGCGAGGATTTCCCGGAGCGTCAGACTCACACGGCGTCCCTGGCACCCCGGCCATGCTTGGAGCCGGCGCTCTTCTCCAGCTGGCGGCGTACCTTGTCCTCGGCCCGGTCCAGAGCCGAGCGATGATCCTTGTCTTCCGCCGAGGCGACGAACAGCTCGCCGCCGCTGCTGTGGATCCGGATTTCGGCGGTCGCGATCTGTGGAGCGACATCGAACACGACAGTCCCATCCACCGGCCGGTCCACCAGGGCAGTGAGTCGCTGCAGCACGGACTGGGCCCGTTCCCGCAGCTCCTCGGAGATCTCGCAGTGGCGGGCGGAGACGGTGGTGCGCATGGGTTCCTCCTCGGGCTATGACTTGAAAGCTATGGGCTATGAGCCGGCAGCCTGGAGCTCACTCACCCCATTGTCTCGTTCTCGTTCTCGTTCTCGCACTCTCCCACTCTCAACTTCTCACTTCTCACTTCTCACTTCCCCCTTCTTCCCCTGCACCAGCCCCGCCACCCACGCTTCCGTCTGATCGGCTGCGCGGTCCCACGACAGCCCTTCCGCAAACGCCCGGGCCTGGCGGCCGAGCCGCTCGACCAGTGCCGGGTCGGAGGCGAGTTCCAGCATCCGCTCTGCGAGGGCACCGGCATCGGCATGGGGCACCAGATATCCGGTCTCGCCATGCCGCACCGAATCGCGGAGGCCGGGACTGTCCGAGGCGAGCGACGGGGTTCCGCACGCCGCCGCCTCGACGTTGGTAATGCCCCACCCTTCCTTGGGCGACGGGAAGACGTTCGCCCAGCTGCTCCGGAACAGCCGGATCTTCTCCACCTCGCTCACGAACCCCAGAAACCGCACCGCATCCTGCAAACCGAGCTCCCGGCCCAGCGCCTCGAGCCGCGGCTGATCCTCGCCCCGGCCGGCGATGTCCAGCCGGACATCGGGCCGCCGGGCACGCGCCACCGCCACCGCCCGAAGAGCGTACTCGACCCCCTTGTACCGGCGCAACCGGCCCACGTACACAAAGGAAGGTGACGCTGTCCGGGCCACCGCCGGATCCGGGGTGAAGGCCCGGGCATCCACGCCGGGGTAGATCACCGTGATGCGAGACTCATTCACGCCGCGGGCGATGAGATCGGCCCGGGTGCTCTCACTGATCGCGTGAAACCACGCGCGACGATACGCCCACGGCAGGGGGCGCTCCAGCAGCCAGACCAGGGTGGCCGAGGGAAGCGCGGCCTCCTGGAACACCGTGCTCCCGAACAGGTGGGGCACGATCACTCCGACCGGTCGGTCCGTGAGACCCGCCAGAAACAGCGGGATCTTGTTGACGTCCTCGATCAGGATGTCGGGCCGTTCGGCGCGCAACGCACGCCGCACCGCGCCCCGTCCGACCAGCGCGAACGAGTTGCGGCTGCCGTGCCGCTCCACCGCCATGCCGTCGACCATGGCCCTCGGCTCGGCACCCGGCCAGCCGGAGCACACCAGGCGCACCCGGTGGCCGCGGGCCGCCAGCCGGCCGAAGATCTCGTGCAGGTGGATTTCGGCCCCGCCGGCCTGCGGGTTGACCCGGTCCTGCCAGTTCACAACCAGGATGTTCACAGCCGCCCGATCGTGTGCGCCACCCGGTCGAGCACTCCATTCACGAACGCAGGGGCCTTGGCTCCGCCAAACCAGTGGGCCAGCTGCACCGCCTCGTCGATCGCCACCTTGGGCGGCACCGCGCCGCGGAGCAGCTCGTGCACCCCGATGCGAAGGATGTTGCGTTCCACCGGGGCGATCCGGTCGAGCCGCCAGTTGTCCGCCGCCTCGGTGGCGTGTCGGTCAAGATCGGCACGCTCACGAATCACCGCATCGGCCAGCGCCTCGGCCCCGTCGTACACCGCCGGATCCGGGCCGGTGAGCAGCGCCAAGCGGGTCACCGCGTCGTCCAGCGACCCGTGACCGATTTCCATGGCATACAGGATCTGGAGCGCCCGCGCCCGGGCCTTGGTCTCAGGCCGGAGCATGACGATTCCTGAGCTGGGCGAGCGCATCGGCCGACCGAAGCGCCGCTTCGGCGGCCTCGTAACCCTTGTTTCCCGCCGCTCCGCCAGCCCGCGCCAGCGCCTGCTCCATGGTGTCGGTGGTCAGCACGCCGAACGCCACCGGGAGCCCGTGGCGCACGGCCACCTCGGTGAGCCCCCGGGCGGCCTCGCCCGCGACGAACTCGAAATGCGCCGTCTCGCCCCGGACCACCGCGCCGAGCCCCACGATGGCGGTATACCGCCCGGTGCCGGCGGCGGCGGCGGCGGCTCCGCCCAACTCGAAGGCGCCGGGCAGCCACACTACGTCCACATCGCCCTCCGGAAGGCCGGCATCCCGGCAGCAGGCGAGGGCCCCATCGAGCAGGCGGGCGGTGACCCGCTCGTTGTACTGGCTGACCAGGATGGCCACGCGACCGGTGGGCCGAAGCTGGCCGCGGATTTCAGGCATGCGGTCAGTGGGCGAGAAAATGGCCGAGTTTGTCGCGCTTGGCGTCGAGATAGGCCCGGTTTTCGGCATGCGGGTCGGTGAGCAGGGGAACCCGCTCGACGATCTCCAGTCCGTAACCCTCGAGGCCTACCAGTTTCCGCGGATTGTTGGTCATCACCCGGATCGAGGAGAGCCCGAGATCGCGCAGGATCTGGGCGCCGATGCCGTAGTTCCGCAGGTCCGGCGCGAAGCCCAGACGCTGGTTGGCCTGGACCGTGTCATGGCCCTCGTCCTGCAGCGCATAGGCCCGGATCTTGTTGTGCAACCCGATCCCGCGGCCCTCCTGGTCCAGGTAGACGATCGCCCCGCCGCCCTCCTCGGCAATCCGCTTCATGGCCGCGTGCAGCTGCGGCCCGCAGTCGCAGCGCTGCGACCCGAAGACGTCTCCCGTCAGGCATTTCGAGTGCATCCGGACCAGTACGTTCGGCGTCCCGGCGATGTCACCCATCACCAGGGCGATATGCTGCGCCCGGTCGACATCGTTGGCGTAGGCGATGATGCGGAACTCGCCGAATTCCGTGGGCAGCCGCGCCTCCGCGTCGCGGTGCACCAGCTGCTCGTTGGTCAGCCGGTGCGCCACCAGCTGCGCGATAGTCACGAAGGTGAGGCCGTGCTGCCGGGCAAACTCCTCCAGTTGCGGCCGCCGGGCGGGCGAGCCGTCCTGGGTGAGGATCTCGCAGATTACCCCCGCGGGGTACAGCCCTGCCAGCCGCGCGAGATCCACGGCGGCTTCGGTGTGACCGACCCGCTGCAGCACGCCGCCGGGTCGCGAGCGGATCGGCTGGATGTGGCCCGGGCGGCGGAGGTCGGAGGCCACGGTGGACGGGTTGATCGCCACGTGAATGGTCTTGGCCCGGTCGGAGGCCGAGATGCCGGTGGTCACCCCGAACCGGGTCGAGGCGTCGATGGTCACCGTGAACGCCGTCCGCTGTGCCTCGGTGTTCTGCGCCTCCATCTGATTCAGCCCGAGCTGCTCGCAGCGCTCGGGCATGAGCGCGAGGCAGACCCAGCCGCGGGCGTGGGTGATCATGAAGTTGACCATCTCCGGCGTGACGAGCTCCGCCGCGCAGATCAGGTCGCCCTCGTTCTCCCGGTCCTCATCATCGGCCACAATGATGGGTTTGCCGTCGCGGAGGTCTTCGATAGCCTGTGTGATAGCGCCGAAAGTCATGCGTCCCAGTTCCGAGTTCAAAGTTCCAAGTTCCGAGTTGAAGCTCGAGCGAAGACGCCATTCAACTCGGAACTCCGAACTCTGAACATCAAGTCATGCCGTCCCGTCGAGTCTGCAGCAGTGCATCGACGTACTTCCCAATCGCGTCCCCCTCCAGATGCACCCCGTCTCCGGGTTGCCGCTGGCCAAGGGTGGTATGCTGAAAGGTAAACGGGACGAGGGAGAGCTGGATGACTCCCGGTCGGGGGACCGCATTCACTGTCAGGCTCACGCCGTCGACCGTGATCGAGCCGAGCGGAATCGAGACTCGGGCCACTTCGGCGGGGACCCGGACGTCGATGAGCCAGGCGTCCCCGTGAGGCTCCACCGCCAGGACTTCCCCGATCCCGTCCACATGTCCCTGCACCAGGTGTCCGCCGAGGCGGTCCCCTACCCGCAGCGCCCGTTCCAGGTTCACCTGCCGCCCCCGGGCGTATTCGCCGAACAGGGTCCGCTCGAGCGAGGTGCGCACCACATGGACCTGGAACCAGCCCTTGCCGATCTTCTCGGCGGTCAGGCAGGCGCCGTCCACCGCAATGCTTTCCCCCCGCTTGAGACCCTTGTAGGGCGCCCCCAGTCTGAGTGTCAGCCCCGCTGGGGCCCACCGCGCCTCTCGCACGGTGCCGACCGCGGTCACGATTCCGGTAAACATGGCTCCCGATCCACCACCAGAAGGGTGTCCTGTCCCAACGCCCGCCGCTCCACCACCTGCCAGCGCTCGGCCTCGACCAATGTGGTTCCCGGAAATCCGCTGACGGCGGGAACACCAGAGTCGCCCAGCCAAACCGGAGCCTGAATCCAGTAGTACCGGTCCACCAGGTCGTGACTCAGCAGGGCTCCGGCCAGGCGTCCGCCCCCCTCCACCAGCAATGAGTCGATACCCCGCCGGCGCAGCATGCCAAGCGCCTCCGGTAGTGAGGTAGCCCGCTCGACCTCCACGCCTGCCTCTGCCAGCTCGGCAAAGCGGGGAGATGGGCGATGCGCCTCGGTAACCAACAGGGTCGGGAGATCGCGGGCGCTCCGCACCATGGCCAGCGATTCGGGAATCTCTCCCTGCCGGCTGAACAAGACCCGCACCGGAGGCCGGCGCGGTTCGACCGACCCGCGAACGGTCAGCGACGCGTCGTCCACCACGGCGGTGTGCGCGCCCACGCCGATGGCGTCGAAGCCCGCCCGGAGCCAATGGACATAGTCGCGCGCCTGATCGCCGGAAATCCACCGCGAACGGCCGGTCTGGTCCGCGATCCGCGCGTCGAGGGTGGTGGCGAGTTTGAGCGCCACGAACGGCCGGTCGGGCTTTCGAAAGCGGTGGAAGAAGATTGCGTTCTGCGTCCGGGCCTCTTCCTCCCGCACCCCGAGGACCACCTCGATGCCGCCGGCGCGGAGCCGCTCCATGCCGCCGGCGGCAACCGGATTCGGGTCGGCGGCGGCGGCCACCACCCGGGCAATCCCGGCGGCGAGCAGCGCCTCGGTGCAGGGCGGCTGCTTGGCCTGGTGGTTGCACGGCTCCAGCGTGACGACCACGGTTGCGCCCAGGGCGGCGCTGCCGGCGCTGGCAAGTGCGGCGGTTTCCGCGTGCAGACCCCCGAACTCGGCATGCCACCCTTCCCCGACCACCGCTTCACCCTGAAGCACCACGGCCCCGACCAGCGGATTGGGGGCGACTCGCCCCCACCCCCGCCAAGCCAGGTCGAGGGCCCGGCCCATCGCCTCGAAGTGGTTCACGAGCAGGAATTTACGCTAATCCGAGAGGAATGAGAAACCGATGTCACATCCATGGAGTTCGTGGGTTCCTTCACCCGGGCGAAACAGACGGCACCCGCACACCGCCGCCGCGCCAGCCTGAGGGATTCGTGAATCGCAGAGAAGGAGACAGAAACCCCAGCGGGACAAACTGGCCGGGCGTTTTCGACACGCGCCGGCGCTGGATCGTCACGATGTTGGGGCTGGTCCTATTCGTTACGGTCACCCGCCTCCCCGCCCTGCTTGCCCCCAAGGCCATCGACGACGAGCAGGTCTACTCGGTCGTGGCGACCGAGATGCTGCACGGCGGCCGGCCGTACGTGGAGGCCATCGAGCGGAAGCCGCCGCTCCTGTTCGAACTATACGAGCAGGTTTTCAAGCTCGGTGGCGCCTACGACTGGCCCGCGGTCCACGGCGTCATGCTGTTATGGACCCTCGCGACCATGGGCCTGATGTATCTCGTTGCCCGGCGGCTGTTCGACCCGGCGGCCGGGTTCTGGGCTGCGTTGCTCTACGGCCTGTTCCTGCTCTGGGCAGACTACCGGAATCTCGCGCTGAACGGTGAGCTGCTAATGAATCTCCCGGTCACCGCGGCGCTGGCCCTTACGTTTGCTCGCGGCCGTTCCCAGGTCCGGCCCGAGCTGCTCCTGGCTGGGGCGCTGGTGGCATTGGCCTTCCTGCTCAAGCAGCCCGCAGGCATCTCCGCGCTGGCCCTGGGACTGTACCTGCTCCTGCGCGACTACCGGACCAACCGGGGACTTCACTGGGGCCATTCGCTGCTGCATGGGGCACTGCTCACCATCGGCTTCACCACCGTGTTCGGATTGACGGCCCTGTGGCTCCGGTGGGACGGCATCCTGCGCGAGGCCATCTACTGGACGGTGCTGAATCACGACGTTCCGTTGGGCCCGGGCAGCTGGAGGTTCTGGCAGGGCGCGCTGGAACGGGGCGGTTTCTTTCTGCTCTCCACCCTTCCCCTCGTGCTGGGCGCCGCGGAGTCCGTCCGTCAGGGGATGCGGGAGCGGGGCATCTGGCGGGGACGGCGCGCCGAGTTCATCGGCCTCCTGCTCCTGCTCGGCGTGTCGCTGATCGGGGTCGCCGCGAGCGGACAGTTTCTGTATCACTACTTCCTGCAACTGCTGCCGCCGCTGGTCCTGCTCGCCGCGCCGGTCTTCGCCCTGGCCTGGCAGGGCGTGGCGTTCTCTCCCGCGATCCTGCCATCCCGTCGGCCGCTGGGGGTGTGGCTCTGTCTGGCGGCGGTGGTTTACCTGGTGGTAGACACCGTCGGCATCGTGCGGCACCGGGCCCCGAGCGCGTCCGCTGTCTATGTCCGGGAGCACTCCAACGCGAATGACCGGATCTTCGTCTGGGGCCAGGGGGACCGGTACACCGGGCTGTATCTCGACGCGGAGCGCCGACCCGCGGCCCGGTACATCGCCACCTATCCCCTCACCGGCCACATATTCGGGGTGTGGGACCCGAACCTCGACACCTCCGGCAGGATCGTGCCCGGGTCATGGGACCGGCTCCAGGCCGACTTCAGCGAACATCCGCCGCGCTACATCATCGACACCGACGGGATCCTGCAGCCGCCGATCTACCCGATCGCGCGCTACCCCTTCCTGCGCGACTATCTCGCGCACTACTACCGGGCCGTGTACCGGGCGAGTGATGGCGTAGTGTTCGAGCGGACGGGGGGGAAGGTGAAGCTGGCGGGGTAAGAAGTTCCGAGTTCCGAGTAGTCGCCGCACAGCTGTGCGGCGCTACAACTCGAAACTCGGAACTTCCTACAAGCCCAGTGCCACGCCGAACCCGCCGTAGAACTGGCCGCCGGCCGGATCCATGCGCTGAAAGGTGGTGACGACCGCCTCCGCCTTGCCGACCAGGAACCCGCCTTCACCCCAGATGGTCAGGGGGCCGACGTCGAACGCGACGTTGATCAGTGTATTGATCCGCGAGGTACTGAGGTCGAGGGTAATCGTGGAGTCGGTGGAAGTGACCGGGTCCACGAAAGTCACCCGCCCCTTCCCCTTGATCAGATCCATGCCCCCGCCGCCGGTAAGCTGCACCGGTCCGAGTCGTCCCCCCACCAGGAGCCTGGCGTTGATGGCGGAGAGGGTGGTGGACGCCGACATCCGGTCGCCCTGGCTGAGGTCGCCGAAGTGGATCGCGGGCATGTCCCGCTTCATGACGCTGAGCGAGACGGTAGGCTTCTTCCCCGCCATGCTGAGCGCGGCGCGTAGACCGAATCCCAATCCCAGACCGAGTCCGCCGATCCGGCGCGCGTTCTCATCGAGGCGGTAACGGCTCGAGGCACCCATCGGGACCACCACGGCCGAGCCCAGCAGGTCCACCGCGGCGGTCCCGAGCGGCAGCTTCTTGCTCAGGATCCCGACGTCGAGGTCGAACCTCGGCATCGGCACCAGCAGGCGGGTGTCCGCGGGCACGGTGTCGGAAGTCCCGTCGAACGAGGCATCGGGAATCGTGACCCGGACCAGGCCGACACGCCCGGAGACCCGGAATCGCCCGAACTTCCCCAGGGCCAGCGCGGAGCCGGGCACCGGATTGCCCCCGCCGACCAGGGCGGCCTCGATGGGGAGGAACAGGGTGAGGGCGTCGGCCCCGGCCTGGCAGATCCGCCCACTCTGGGTCGTGTCGGCGGGACAGCCCGGTGTCTGGGCCGCGAGCGGCGCGGCGACCAGAACCAGGAGGGGCAGCAGGAGGAGACGAGAGGCACGCATCAGCCCAACTATCGGCTGGATGCGGCGCGGAGTTGAGGGGCGAGCGTCCAACGACGTGACGGCCGATCGCGCTCATCCCAAGCGCAACGAAGGATCCCTTCAGGTGTGCGCCTTGAGGGATCCCTTGTCGCTCTCGCGCGGCCCAGCCTCGGGCTAGAAGGCGAACGTCACCCCGCCGCCGGCGAACAACCGGCTCTTCGAGGGATCGTTGCCGGTGAACGTGGTCTTGAGGTTCTGGTCCTTGCCAAACTGATACCCGGCCTCGGCCCCGATCTTCACCACCGCCAGATCCAGCGCCGCCGTCAGGAACGCCATGGTCCGGCTGTTGTCCAGGTCGGTTTTCACGCTGAGCACGGTGCCCGGAACGGCCTGGTCCTCGAAGCTGATTCGCGCGTTCCCGGTGTACTTATCCCACCCCAGGCCGGCCCCGACGTTGAACATCGAGAGGTGGTATCCGGCCACCGCCCGCAGGTTGGTGGCGTGCAGGTCGATTCCATACGAGTAGTTGTCGCCCCCGCTGGTGTTGCCGTAGGTGATCCGGGGAATGTCCCGGCGCATCACCGATACCACGACAGAAGGGATGATCGCGCGGCCCGGGAGCACGCCTACCCGCGCGCCGTATCCCAGTCCGAGGGCGATGTCGCCGATCTTCCGGGCGTTCTTGTCGACCGAGAGGTTGTCGACCACGTTGACCGGAATCAGCTGCGCGGAGCCGAGCGCATCGATCGAGAGGAAGCCGTTTACGCCCTTGAAGATGCCGATCGCGGCCTCCACCAGCGGCGCCGGGGCAATGAGCTTGTCGGCCTGGCCCACCGTGGTGCCACCGCTGCCGTCATAGTTCAGATCCGGGGTGCGCAGCCGTGTGGCGTTCACTCGGGCGGTAAAGGAGAAATGGCCGAAGCCCCCCAGCCCGCTCACGCTGCCCAGGACCGGGTTGCCACCGCTCACCAGCAGGCCGGCCACCGGGTGGAACAGCTGTGCCCCGTCGACCGCGGCGTTGCAGACGTTGACGTTCTGCTGGCTGACGATGATCAGGGCCTGATTGCACTCCGGATAGGCCTGCTGGGCCAGGAGCACGGCCGGAGCCGCGGCAAACGCGGCAAGGACAACGAGGGAACGACGCATCGGAACCCCGGTATGTGAAGGCTAAGTGGTGAAGCGCACCCCCGTCGGGCCCCGGCGAATCTCGCCCAGAACCCAGGTTGGTACGCCGGCGGCACGGGCGGCGCTTTGAACCTGGTCCACCGCGGCCTTCGGGAGCACGGCGATCAGGCCGACTCCGAGGTTGAAGACATCGCGCATTTCTTCGAGCGATACCTTCCCCGCCTCCTTGAGCAGGCGGAAGAGCGGAGGCCAGGTCCAGCTCGCGGACTCCACTACCGCCTCACACTGCTCGGGCAAGATGCGGACCAGATTTCCGGGTATCCCGCCCCCGGTGATATGTGCGATGCCATGCAACCGCGACATGACCGGCATCACCGCCGCGCCGTAGCTCCGATGAACCGCGAGCAGCGCGTCGGCCACCGTCTGTCCCGTATCCCCAAGCTGGTCAGACAGTTGCATCTTCATGACATCGAAAAGCACGCGCCGGGCAAGGGTGTATCCGTTAGTGTGCAGCCCAGTGGACGTGTACCCGAGCAACGTGTCACCCGGCTGAATGCGATCACCGTGGAGCGCCTCGTCCTCCTCCACTACGCCGATTATCGTGCCGGCCAAGTCGAAGTTGCCGGGCTGGTAGAGTCCGGGCATCTGTGCAGTTTCCCCGCCCGCGAGCGCCATCTGGTGGACTCTGCATCCGCGAGCCACCCCCTCGACGATGCCCGCGATCTGCTGCACGGTCAGTGCTGCCCCGGCGACGTAATCCATGAAGGCGATCGGGCGCGCCCCGTGAACCAGGATGTCGTTGACGCTGTGGTTGACCAGGTCCTCGCCCACCGTATCGAAACGCTGCGCCTGCAAGGCTACCAGCACCTTGGTGCCCACCCCGTCGGTGCTCATGACCAGCACCGGTTTCCGCATTCCAGTCGGAACTCGCACCATCCCGCCGAACGCTCCGACATGGCCGACCGACAGCGGCGTGCGGGTGCCGGCGACCAGTTCCCCGATCCGCGCCTTCGCTGCCTCGGCGCTGTGCAGGTCGACTCCGGCCGCGGCGTATTGCCGGTCGGTCATGCCAGGGCCTCCGCGATCTCGAAGTGGGTCAGGTCCTTGAACCGGCTGACCCGCTCGTGCAGCGTCGCCGGAGTCACGCCCTCGAACCCGCCGATGCCGAACCGGGAAACCGCAAAGGAGCCCATCGCGGCGCCGTACACCATGCCTCTCCGGAGGCCAGCGCTGCTGGTGTCGCCGGTGCGCGCGATGTAGCCGAGGAATCCCCCGGCGAAGGCGTCCCCGGCTCCGGTGGGATCAAACACCTCCTCCAGCGGATAGGCCGGGCAATAGAACGCTCGGCCCGCTTCCACCAGCAGCGCCCCATGCTCGCCACGCTTGACCACCACCCGGCGAGGGCCTCGCTCCATGACCCAGCGGGCGGCGCGGTGCACGTTCCAGTCACCCGAGAGCTGGCGGATCTCCTCATCGTTGATGATCAGCAGGTTCACCCGCTTGAGCACCTCCAGCAGCCGGTCGCGCGCGCTGTCGATCCAGTAGTTCATGGTATCGCAGGCGACCAGCTTGGGCTGCCGGATCTGGTCGAGCACCCCGAGCTGCAGGTCGGGATGGATGTTGCCGAGGAACACATAGGGCGTCTCGGCGAAGCCGTGGGGCAGCTTCGGCTTGAAGTCGGCAAAGACGCCGAGCCGGGTCTCCAGCGTCTCCCGGCTGGAGAGGTCGAAGGAGTACTTGCCTTTCCAGCGGAAGCTCTCGCCCTTGGCTCGCTCGACGCCCGAGAGGTCCACGCCCCGGGACGCGAGCTGCTTCAGCTCCGCTATGGGATAGTCATCCCCCACGACGCCGACCACCCGCACCCCGGTCAGGAGCGAGGCGGCAGTGCTGAAGTACACCGCGGACCCGCCCAGCGCGTCGGTAACCTCACCGAAGGGCGTGTGAATCGAGTCGAGAGCGATGCTACCCACCACGAGCAGTTTCATCCGTCACATCCGATCGGGGGCGGAGAGACCGAGCAGGCCGAGGCCGTTTGCGAGCACGATACGCGCGGCGCGCGCCAGCGCGAGCCGGGCCGCTTCGGTCGCCGGGGGCTCGCCCAGGACCCGGCACTTGTGGTACCAGCCGTGGGCGACCCGCGCGAGGTCTTCCAGATAGTCGGTGACGCGGTGCGGCTCCCGTACCCGGGCAGCCTTGGCCACAACCTCGGGGAACACCGCCAGCTTCTTGAGCAGCTCCAGATCCTCGGCCGCGACCAGCGCCTCGAGCGCCACCTCGCCGGTGGCCGACTCCGGCGCCCGGCCAGCCACCCGGAAGATGCCGCTCATCCGGGCGTGGGCCATCTGCACGTAGAAGATCGGGTTCTCGTCGGTCTGTTTGCGCGCGAGGTCGACGTCGAAGGTGAAGGCCGACTGGCCGGGCCGCATCATGAAGAAGTAGCGGGTGGCATCGACACCCACCCAGTCCACCAGCTCGCCCAGGGTGACGAATTCCCCGGAGCGCTTGGACATCCGCACTTCTTCCCCGCTCTTCACCACCTTCACCAGCTGGACCAGGGCGACCTCGAAGAAGTCGTCGCCATATCCCAGCGCCCGAAGCGCCGCCCGCATGCGGGGGATGTAACCGTGGTGGTCGGCGCCCCAGACATCGATCACCCGGGCAAAGCCCCGGTCGTGCTTGTCGATGTGATAGGCGATATCGGGCACGAAATAGGTGAGCGCCCCGTCGCTCTTCCGGAGCACCCGGTCCTTGTCGTCGCCGAAGCCGCTGGTCTTGAGAAAGAGGGCGCCCTCCCGCTCCTCGGTCAGGCCGCGCTCTGCGAGGAGGGCCAGGGCCGACTCCACCTTGCCCGCGTCGCGCACCGCCTGCTCGGAGGACCACAGGTCGAACACCACCCTGAGGCCGCGGAGCAGATCTTCCTGCTCCTGCCGGATGAGTCCGGGTGCAACCCGGCAGCGGGCCAGCCCAAGGGCGTCCGGCAGGGTGCCGAGGTCGGGCTGTTCCCTGAGCAGCTGCTGGGCCAGCTCCACCAGGTATGCGCCATGGTAGCCGCCCTCGGGAATCTCCGCCGGCCGGCCCGCCTGCTGCTTCACCCGGGCCCAGAGGCTTTCGATTACCCGCTCGATCTGGACGCCGGCGTCGTTGATGTAAAACTCGCGGGTCACCCCGTGGCCGGTCCATTCGAGTAGCGCGGCGATGCCGTCACCGATCACCGCGCCGCGGCCGTGCCCGACATGCAGCGGCCCGGTTGGGTTGGCCGAGACGAACTCGACGTTGACCCGCTGACCGCCGCCGAAGTCCTGGCGGCCGTAGCGCCCGCCCGCGGCGATGATGGTGGAGAGCAGGCTGGCCAGCGCGTCCTGGGCCAGCCAGAAGTTGATGAACCCCGGCCCGGCGATCTCCGTCTTCGCCACTACCTCCGGGGGAATCTGCAGCATGCCGATCGCGCGCTCGGCGAGGGCGCGGGGGTTGGTCTTGAGCTGCCGGGCCAGGATCATGGCCAGGTTGGTCGAGAGATCCCCGTGGCCCGCATCGCGCGGCCGCTCCAGGACGACGCCCGTGCCGTCGCCGCCGAGCGCCGCCGCGACTCGGGCGAGCTCGGCCCGGATGACGGCCTCGCTCACTCCCTGGCCTTCTTGGAATGAGACTTGGCTTTGGGGGACTTGTCGGCGGCGGGCTTGTCGGCGCCCGACCCGGTTCCCATGGCCTTGTCGCCTGTCGTCTTGTCGCCTGTCGTCTTGTCGCCCGTCGCCTTCTCCCCCGTCGCCTGGTCGCCTGGCGCGTTGTCGCCCGACGCCTTGTCCCCTGATGCCTTATCGCCCGTCGCCGCCTCGGTCTCCTTCCGCGGACCCTTGCCGTCCTTGCCGTAGTCGGTGATGTAGAAGCCGGAGCCTTTGAACACCAGCCCGGCCCCCCCGGAGATCTGCCGGGTAGCCATCCGGCCGCACACCGGACACTTGGCGCGGGGCTTCTCGGACATCTTCTGGATCAGCTCGAACTCATGCCCTTCCGGGCAGAGGTACTCATATGTAGGCATCGTCAGCAGCGTCCTAAGAGAAACAGGCGCAATATCTTAGCGGACTACCCCCGGCGATTCAAGGCGCCGGGCGAATGGAGGCAGTGTCCAGCTTGTGGGCAAGACGTCGCCACTCAGGATAGCAGCGGTGGAACTCCTTCACCGCCGATACACCCCGAGGAGGCCGCCGTGCCCGTTACGTCGAGGTTTTCAAGATGCTTGCCGCTGCTGGCACTCCTTGGTGCAGCAGGATGTCCCGAGCCGACCGAACCGCCGACCAGGCTGAGCCCTGTCGCACTGGACCGCGAGTGGGAGTTCATCGTCCAGCCGCACGACGCGGACACTGTATCGGTGGGCGGGGTGCATGGTCAGGATGTCGGCGTTGTCAGCGATCTGGAGGACTTTGGCAGCACGATCGTCCACGTCGCAGGCCGAGATCCGATCGGAAAGGCCGAAGTCTTCTCGAACGCGACCGGCTCAACCTACTGGGTCGAGGCGCAGTCGCCGTTCGCCAGGGCCACGAACAACTTCATCGAAGGGGCGGGCGCCATCCTGGGTCATGAGTACGCCTTCGTCATCGACTCCGGCAATCCCTCCGTGAAGTTCACCATCACGGCAATCACTCTCGACGGCATGGATTACAACCCACACCTGCCCACGCCGGAGGAGTGCATGATGATCCCGGGTTCCAACTACCAGGAATCCTGCACTCCACCGATCCTGGCCGGCGACCTCTTCTCGATATACGCGTTTCCGAACCTCAAGCCGGTCGTGCTTTCGCAGCAGGGTACCGTCGTGCTCCAGGGATACATCCAGGACTGGACCTTTTCGGTCGGCACCGAGGACGGAGATGACGCCCCATTCTCGGCTGAGGACTTCGACTTCACCACCGACCTGGACGGTCCGGGAACCGGGACCCACGCGCAGCTCAAGCTCAAGTCTCCCATCCCCATCCCGATCCCTCTGGACGGCATGGTCGCGGGCGACACCCTGGTGGTGGAAACCGCGGTTCTCGCCTGGGCCGAGGACCGGCGCCAGGCGGAGGACTTCAGCGGGGTGTACTTCCGGGATCCGGTGAGTCCGCTCGGAGTCGACATCGAACTGCATGGGGTCCATCGCATTGCCTCGTTACCCTCAACCAGGCACGTGCAGCTGCCGGCCCCCGCATGCTCCGGCGCTCCCACCGGCACCGCGGGCACGCTTCAGTTCTCGGCGCCGCAATTCTTCACGGGGGAGCGAGGCCTCTTTGGCGGCAAAGTGACCGTCAGCCGCACCGGTGGCACCACCGGATTGGTCAGTGCGGCAGTGACGACCGGAGGTGGTTCCGCGACGGCGGGGGTCGACTACAGCCCGGTGACGACCGTGGTCCGATTCGGCGATGGCCAGGGCGGGACTCGCACGGTCAGGATTCCGCTCCACGGAGATCACGTGATCGAACCGGACGAGACCGTCAATCTCACCCTCTCGGACCCGAGGGGTTGCGCCGCCCTCGGCTCGCAGGCGGTCACGGTGCTCCACATCCGGGATGATGACAACCAGCCTCCCCCTCCATCCACCTATTCGGTGGGCGGCACCGTCACCGGCCTCGCCGGCACCGGCCTGCAGCTGCTCGAGGCCCGCAGCGGCTTCCAGCTGACTCCCGGCAACGGCCCCTTCACTATCGTCCCCAGCCGTGCCGACGGCGCGGACTACGAGGTTCGGGTGACGGCCCAGCCAACCAATCCGCTCCAGGTGTGCAGCGTGGCCAATGGCAGCGGCAGAATCGCGGGGGCCAACGTCACCGACGTCGCGGTGGACTGCGCGACGCCTTCGCCATCGGGCGCCCTCGACCCGACCTTCGGGAGCGGCGGCCGAGTCGCGGCCAGTCTCCTGGGCGGAGCCACCGCGATGGCGCTCCAGCCGGACGGGAAGATCGTGGTCGTTGGGGAGTCGAAGGTCGAGCGTTTCAACGCCGACGGCAGCCCGGATCAGGGCTTTGGCAGTGGCGGTCAGGCGGACTTCACCTTCCCAGGCACGTTCAGCAACTCGCCCCAGGGCGTGGTGATTCAGCCGGACGGGAGGATCGTCGTCGCGGGATACATCCGCAGCAATGCACGCGACGACTTCGTCGTGGTCCGGTACAACGCCAACGGCTCGCTCGACACCGGATTCGGCGGCGGCGGCCAGGTGATTACCGACTTCGCCAGCCTCTCCGCCCGCGCCTGGGCGGTGGCGCTGCAGAACGATGGCCGGATCGTGATCGCCGGCCAGGCGGCCCTCGGCCAGCTCGTCAGCCCGGACAACGACTTCGCACTCGCGCGATACACGAGCGCCGGGACCCTCGACCCGACCTTCGGCAGCGGGGGCAAGGTTACCACGAACATCGGCGGCAAGGCCGACTGGGCCAACGCACTCCGGATTCAGGGTGACGGGAAGATCGTGCTGGCAGGACGCTCGGCGGTCGACGGCGGATCCGATCCTGACATTGCGCTGGTCCGCTACAACACCGATGGGACGCCCGACGGTGGCTTCGGCTCGGCGGGCGTGGTGAAGACCGATCTTGGCCTGGGGAGCGGCTGGAAGGAGGCCTTCGACCTGGTGGTCCAATCCGACGGCAAGATCGTGATCGCGGGCCAGGCCAGCATCACCGGTCAGTTCAACTTTCTGCTGGCGCGGTTGGACGCCACCGGAGCGCTGGATCAGGGGTTCGGAACTGTCGGGGTGACGACGACGGCATTCACCTCGCAGGGCGACGTCGGCCGCTCAATTGCCCTGCAGGCTGACGGCAAGATCGTGGTCGGCGGCCGGGTCGCGTTCCTGGGAACCTCGGACTTCGGTGTCGCCCGCTACACCGGCGCGGGCGCCCTCGATTCGGGCTTCGGGACCGCC
>JBGQJV010000055.1:0-21358 GCA_041499215.1 Gemmatimonadota bacterium
ACACTTCGGGATGCTCCGATGGACACTCGCCTGCTGTGCCGCGCTCCGGCTCGGCACATCGGCCGCCTGCGCCCAGACACTCGCGCCCCGGCCGGTCCAGGCGGTCCTGACCGGCCGGTTCCAGGATCCCGACCTGCGTGAGAGCTCCGGCGTCGCGCTGAGCCGGGCGCACGCCGGGCTGCTCTTCACGATCAACGACTCGGGCAACCCACCGGAGATCTTCGCGACCGACTCGAGCGGGCGGGCGGCGGGGCGGTGGCGTGTTCCAGTCGCGCGAAACCGGGACTGGGAAGCCCTCTCCATCGGCCCGTGTCCATCAGGCACCTGCTTCTACATCGGGGACATCGGCGACAATCTCGAGCAGCAGCCGGAGGTGGTCGTCTACCGGATCACCGTCCCGGTGAGCCCGCAGGTGTTCCGCGGTGCCGTGGACTCGCGGCCGGTGGCACTCGACTCCGCGGTGGTGCGCTACCCCGACGGGCCGCACGACGCGGAGGCTACCTGGGTGGGCGACGAGGGTGACCTGTTCATCGTCACCAAGGGCAGGACCGGGGGTATCAAACTGTTCCGCGTTCCGGCGGCCGCCTTCGGATCGGGCAGGCCGGCGTCCGCGGTATTGGTGCAAATGGTCCCGATCGAGGCCGATCGCTCGATTGGCAGGTGGGTCACCGATGCGGCGCGCTCCCCCGACGGCCGTCGGGTGGCCATCCGCACCTACACCGAGCTCTACCTCTTCCCGCTTACAGTGGGCGGTCGGCTGGGCCAACCCGTTTCGTGCAACGTGGCCGGCCTCGAGCCGCAGGGCGAAGGGGTCGCCTGGCTGGATGACCGGCGGCTGATCTTCACCAGCGAGGCTCCGCCGGGTACGACGGCCGGGCCCATTCACATCGTGACCTGCGGTGGTTGACTTCGTTCACCCGGTTCTTCGACGGGTGGGGCGCGGGTTCCTCCTGGCGCTCGGCGCCGCCGTCCTGCTCTGGGTGGGCCTGGGCCAGCCACACCGTGCCCGCCCGGTTCACGATGCCCGGTGGATCGATGCTGATGGCGTGCGGACCCGGGCCGTCATCGCGGGCCGAGGGGATACCACGCTGGTCTTCCTGCACGGATACGGAGAATCGCTCCTCTCCTGGCGGGCGCTGCTGGACCGGTTCACCCGGCACTATCGGGTGATTGCCATCGACCTGCCCGGATTTGGCATGGCCCGCAGTCGCGATTTCAGCTACGACTTCCCGAGTTACGAGCGCTGGCTCGACTCGGTCCTGGCGCGCTACACCAGCGGGCCGGTCGTGGTAGTGGGGCACTCCATGGGCGGCGAGCTGGCCGCGGGGCTCGCCCTGGCCCATCCGGATCGGGTGGTCGCCGCGGTGCTCCTCGCGCCGGCCGGCGCCGGGGTCAATCCGGTGTTCTCCGACACGACAAGCATCGTCTCCCCCGCGGCGCGTTGGGTGGCCTCGGCGTTCTCCTACGTGATGCCGGCGCACGACTCCGCCTGGCTCAGGGAGTCCCCCGCCGATCTCGCGTCCGATCCGGCGGCGGATTCCGCGAACCTGGCGGCGGCCCGACTGATCCTGCAGCGCTTCGACTTTGCGGCGCTCGAGCACCGGTTCGGGGAAATCAGGCAGCCGGTACTGCTGATCTGGGGCCGCCAGGACCCCACCATTCCGCTCAAGATCGGCGACCGCATCGCGGCAGCGCTTCCCTGCCGTCGATTCGTGCAGCTGTTCACGCTGCATCGCCCGCACCAGACGCTGCCTGATACGGTGGCGGCGGAGATGAGAGCCTTTCTCGGCCATCCTGAATGTGCGAAGGGGGTGAACGGCCGACGGTGAATGGTGGGTGCACTGGGAACGCCGGACTGGAGGCCGCGGACCGGCGGAGTAGATTGGATACTTCGGCCCTTTCCCCGAGTGCACCGTTCACCGTTCACCGTTCACCGTTCACCGTTCACCGTCTACCCGTCACCACGCTCACCGCCCAACCCCATGACCCTGGCCCCCATGCGCGCCCGATTCCTCGTCTCGGCGTTGCCGTTCCTCCTTGCCGCTGGTCCGGTCTCCGCGCAGGCGCCGACCGCCGCCACCAGGCTGGGCCGAGCCGTGAGCCCGGAGGTGTACCGTGCTCACCTCGAGTTCCTTGCCGACGATGCGCTCGAGGGCCGGGCGCCGGCCACCCGTGGCGGCGACCTCGCCGCCAAGTACATCGCCGCCCAGTTCCGCAGGCTGGGACTCGAGCCGGCCGGCGACAGCGGAACCTATTTTCACCGGGTTCCGATCATCGCGCTGACGCCATCACCTGTCCTCAAGGTCACCGGGCCCACGCCGGCGACCCTGCGGTACCGGGACGATTACGTGCTGTGGTCGATGCGCGATGAGGAACAGGTCAACGTGGCGGCGCCTGCGGTGTTCGCGGGCTACGGTATCGTTGCGCCAGAGTGGGGCTGGAACGATTACGCCGGCCTCGATGTAAAGGGTAAGATCGTCTTCTGCCTGGTGAACGATCCCGGACTCCGCGACCCGAGCATCTTCCGCGGGAAGATCCTGACCTACTATGGTCGGTGGACGTACAAGATCGAGGAGGCGGAACGGCAGGGAGCAGCGGGCCTGGTCCTGATCCACACGACGGAGAGCGCCACCTATCCCTGGACCACCGTCACGGGGTCCTGGACCGGGGAGCAGGTGCGGCTGGAACGGCCCGCGGGCTCCCTTGTTGTGGCCGGATGGATGCGAGACGAAGTCGCCGCTCCCTTCTTTGCCCAGGCGAGCCTCAACCTCGGCGATCTCATGGAGAAGGCGGCCAGGAAGGGCTTCGGCGGCATGGCCCTGCCATTCGGCCTGGACGCCAGCGTTGCCAGCGCCATCCGCCGCTCCTCGACCGCCAACGTCGTGGGCCGACTCCCGGGCCGGGGCCGGCTGGCTTCCGACGCAGTGCTGATCGGCGGCCACTACGATCACCTCGGAGTGCGTGCCCCGGTCAATGGGGACTCGATCTACAACGGGGCCGAAGACAATGCCTCGGGCACGGCGGCGGTGCTGGCCGCGGCCGAGGCGTTCGTCCGGAGCGGGGTCAAGCCCCAGCGATCCGTCCTGTTCATGGCCTTCGGGGCGGAAGAGAGCGGCCTGCTCGGTTCCCAGGCATACGCCACCCGACCCACCATCCCGCTGCGAAATCTGGCCGGGGTGCTGAACATGGACGTGATGAATCTGTACGGGCGGACCCGAGACGTTTCGGCGCTCGGGGTGGATCAATCCTCGCTCGGTGCGGTGTTCAGCTCCGCGGCAGCAGCGGAAGGACTCAGGGTAACCGTCGATTCCGGGTCGCTCATCCGCGGCTCTTTCTTCCGCTCGGACCACTTTCCTTTCGCCCGGGCCGGGGTGCCCGCGTTGTCGCTGGAGAGCGGGCATGACTTCGAGGGCCGACCCGCAGGGTGGGGGGAAGAACAGCAGCAGGAGTACACCGACAAGCGCTACCACCAGCCGCAGGACGAGCTTCTGCCCTGGTTCACCATGGCTGGAGCGGTGCAGCAACTGCGGGTTATCCTGCGGACCGCGCTGGGCGTCGCCGACGCCCCGACGCAGCCCACCTGGAGCGCAGGCTCCGAGTTCAAGGCTGCCGGGGAAGCGCGGCTCAAGTAACCCTCGAGTGAGGAGGGGACGGCCCTGCCAGCGCTGTAGAGGCGCTCCAAACCTCCTGGCCGGAAGATCTCAAGTCCGGGCGTGGCGTAACTTGCCTGCCCGGACTATTTTCACCCCCCGATTCGCCCGGCGTGACCCATCCTATACCGGGGGGCGACCCTGGATCTCCCGAACAATCACCGAATTCCGATAGGCTGGCTGCTGGCCCACGGAGGTGAATCAGTCCGTTTTCGGACGTTCGCCGAATTGGCCCCGGCTGGGAGCATCGCGCCGGAGACTGTTGAGCACGCCCGGGCGGCGCTGGAGGGCTCGAAGGCGGTCCAGGCGATCACCAAGAAGCAAAAGGACACTGGTACCTGGGGCGGCAACCTGCTGGGCATCGCGGTCTCCGCCGCGCAGGGGATCAAGGATGTGGGCACCATCCCCCAGTACCGGCGGCTGGTGCAACTCGGTCTGCCATCGACCACTCGGCCGTTCAAGCTGGCGGACCGGCTGCTGTTCCGGCTGCTGTCACGGGACGAGGATCCCGCACTCCTGTTCGAGTACCAGAAGGGCGCCAAGGGCGACGAGGGCTACACCGCCTGGGCCCGGAACCTGATCCGGGAGGCCGCGACTGCGGCGCTCGCCGAATCGGGTAACCTGGAAGACCCGCGGGTACGCGGGTCGGCTCACAAGATCGCATCGGAGATCTCGGAGTTCCTGAGGAGCCCGATTGCCGAGAAGCCGCTGGTGCGATCCGGCAGCGCCACGGTGCTGCACCCCGAGGCGAACCCGCCCGATTGGCACGCCATCTCCATGGTCGCGGCGATGCCGAATCTGCAGCGAGAGCGCGCCGGGTTCACCGAGCGCCTGCGGCACTACCTCGCCCAGCCGGCGCCCAAGAAGGAGTTCTCCCTGGCGGTGGGCAAGAAGAAAGTGAAGCCGGTGCACCTGTTGCTGGGCGATCCCATCGAGGCGGACAGCAAGGGCGTACCGAAGGACCTCCCGCTGGCGCTCCACTTTCTCGAGTTGTTGGCCCGGATCGGTGGCCTCAGCGCCTCGCCCAACGCGACCCGGGTGCTGAGCCGGTTGCTCAAGGACACCGACGAGAGCGGTGTCTGGAACCCCAAAGGTCTTCGCTCGGCACCGAAGGCGGCAAGCAAGGTGAGCTATCACACCTTCCCGCTCGACCTCGAATCGAAGGCCCCGGAGTGGCGTCAGGTCGATGTCACCTTCAGGCTGGCGCTGATCAGCAAGCTGATGGGGTGGAGCCTGGAGTACGTCTAGAAAGTGAGAAGTAAGAAGCAAGAAGTGAGAAGTGAGGAGTAAGAAGTGAGCGGGGAGGCCGCCGTGCACTCCTCCTCACTCCTCACTCCTCACTCCTCACTCCTCACTGCCCTCCTTGCCCTCCTTGCCCGCGCCTGCACAGTTGCGCATACTACTACGTATGCCCGGACTCGATCTTACACCGTTCGGCTTCACTCCTACTGAAAGTCGCGTCTACCAAGTCCTGCTCTCCGGTGGCCCGGGGACAGGCTACGCCGTGGCGCGGAGCGCTGGCCTGGCGCGAGCCAACGCGTACAGCGCGCTCGAAGGTCTGGTAACCAAAGGGGCCGCGCGGGTGGAGGACGGCCAGCCCAAACGCTTTCGGGCCGAACCGCCCGGCGGGGTCCTCGCTCGGATCGCGAATACCCAGGGCGAGGCCATCGAGCGGCTGAGCAGGGCGATCGATGGATTCGGCGCCGCGGTGTCTCCGAGCATGGTGGAGCTCACCAGCCCCAAGGGGCTGCTGCAGCTGCTGACCCACGAGATCGGCCGCGCCCGCGAGGCGGTCCATCTGATCGCGCCGGCGGAAGCGTACCCGATCCTGGGGCCGGCACTGCGGCGGGCGGTTTCGGCCGGGCTCGATGTCCGCCTGGCGGCACAGGTGCCGGTGCAGTTGCCCTTTGTCCGGATTGAGGCAATCCCCAGCGGCTTCGACTGGCCGGGATTGCCGCTGGTGGCCATTCTCGATGGGGCCAGCGCCGTAATCGGGGCCAGGGACGGGGTGGAGGTCCTGGGTCACTGGAGCAGTGCACCGCCGTTCGTGGCGGCGGCGCGAGTCACCTTCGAACGCCTGCGGACGGTGCCATGAGCGATGCACTGAACGACGCCCTGGCGGAGTTGCGACGGGAGTACCTGTTCGACGCCCCAGGACGGCTCGCCGAGCTCCGCAAGGACGTGGCGGCGTTCCGGGCGGGAGAGACGGATGCGGCCTCCTCCCTGCTCCGGCGGTTCCATCGGCTGGCAGGCTCGGGTGGCTCGTACGGCTTCCCGGAAATCAGTGCGCTCGCCCGCGAAGGTGAGAAGCTGCTGAGCCCGGGCGCGCCCGGGTCCGAGATCAGCCCGGTGGCCCGGCTGGAGTCCCTGGTGGACCGGCTGGCGGCCTCGTTCGACACCGCCGCCCGCGAGCTGGGCCTTCCCGCGCGCGGGCCGGCGGTCACCGAATTCGGCTGGCGGGCGCTGGTAGTCGGGCTGGACAATCGGCTGCGCCAGGACGTGACCGACGCACTGATGAACTCGGGTTTCGTGGTGCGCAGCGACAATGGCGAGGGTGAGCCCCGGGAGCTCAAGCTGAGCGAGCGTCCCGACCTGGTGGTCGTGCTGGAAGAACCCGCCGGCCCCGATCCGTACGCTACCGCCACCGCCTGGTCCGGCGCCGGTCCCGTGCGGCCGCGCTCGATTGTGCTGGTGGCCCGGTCGGAGGTGACCGACCGGGTCCGGGCACTGGCATCCGGCATCGACACCATCCTTCCCGCCGATCGGGTGGCGGTGGACCTGCCCAAATACGCCAAGACCCTGGCCCGGATCGGGAGCCCGCCGCCGAGGGTGCTGCTGGTCGAGAACGAGCCCGCCCAGGCGGAGACACTCACCCAGTGGCTGGAACAGGCCAACGCCAGGGTAACCCACTGCGCTGACGGCAACTCGGCGCGCGAGGCCATGGTCCGGGAAACGCCGGACATCCTGCTGATGGACACCCGTCTCCCGGGCCTCGACGGGATTTCGCTTGCGCGCCTGGTGCGGCAGGATGCCCGCTTCGCACTCACCCCGATCGTCTTCCTTACCCATCACGACAGCGTGGCCGACCAGATCGAGGCCCTCTCCGCGGGGGCCGATCACTTCCTCACCGAGCCGGTGGACCGGGAGCTGCTCATCCACCTGGTTGTGACCCGCGCGGAGCGCGGGCGGCGGTTGCGGGAGATGGTGCACCGCGACGGGCTGACCGGGCTGCTCAACCACGCGACCCTGATGGCGGAGCTGGAGCATGCCGTGGAGTATGCCCGGCGCCACGGCGAGTCGTTCGCCTTCATGATGATCGATGTGGATCACTTCAAGCGGGTGAACGACCGGTACGGGCATCTGGCCGGTGACCAGGTCCTGCTGCACGTCGCCCGGGTGTTTCAGACCACGGCCCGCGCCAGCGATCTGATCGGCCGCTACGGCGGGGAGGAGTTCGGGATGATCCTGCGCCGGACCGATCGCGCCGGCGCCGGCATCCTTGCGAACAAGCTCCGGACCGCGCTGGCCGAGCAGCCAGCGGTGGTAGGGGCCGGAGAGCAGATCCCGGTCCGGGTATGCATCGGCATCGCCGCATATCCCGACGACGCGTCGACCGCCAGTGATCTCGCTCTGCTGGCCGACGGCGCGCTGTACCGTGCCAAGGCCGGCGGGCGGGACCGGGTGGAGTTCACCCGGGAGATGCGGGCCCGAACGGCGTAGCCCCGCGGCAGGGACGTTCGGCCCGGACCGTCGGTCCTCCTGTCATGACCCATCGCTCTCCTCCGGCCCCCGAGCGCCTGCTGGCCGCGGCGCTCGCGGAGTTCGCCAGCCACGGAAAAGGCGGGGCCCGCACCGAGCGTATCGCCCGGCGTGCCGCGGTCAACAAGCAGCTCATCCACTACTACTACCGGAACAAGGCTGGTCTGTACCAGGCCACACTGGCCCACGCGGCGAAGGCGGTGGTGGACCAGCTGAGTCGGCTGCCACTGGTCGGCCTCACGGCAGTGGAGCGGCTCCGCCGTCTGGTGCGCGGTCAATTCGATTTCCTGCTCAATCATCCCGACCACACCGCGGTGCTGGTGGGCGCCGAGCGGGATGTGGACTGGGCGGACCTCGCCATCCGGCCGGTCGCCGAACTGCTCCGGGAGGGCCAGGCGACCGGATTCTTCCGGGACGACGTGGATCCCGCTACCCACGCCCGGCTTGCCCTGTTGCTCACCATCGGCTATTTCGCGGTGCGTCCGATGACGGCACGCTGGGGAGAGCCAGCGCAGTGGCGCGACCGGACGGCGGAACTGATCGTGCGGGGGTGCAGCTGGTAACCGCGCCCGTCCGGTTCTACTCGAGGAGGTAGCAATGGCAGGTACCTGGACGCGCCGGATCCTGATCGGCGCGCTGGCTGTGGTCGGAGCGCTGCTCCTGCTCGCCGCCGCTATCGTTGGCTTGACTCGCCGCACGCTGGCCCGGCGCTACAGCGTGGCGCCCGAGGCAATCACCATCCCGGACGACTCCGCCACCTTCGCGCGGGGCCAGCACCTCGCTTCGGCGATCTCCAAGTGCACCGATTGTCACGGCGAGGATCTCGGCGGCGTGCTGATGGAGATGGGTCCAATGGGAACATTCCCGGCGGCCAACCTGACCACCGGCAGGGGAGGAGCGCAGCGGACCGATGCCGACTGGGTCCGCGCCATACGCCATGGCGTCGCCAGGGACGGCCGGCCGCTGGTCTTCATGCCCTCGGGGGTGTATGCCGCGCTGAGCGCGGAGGACCTCGGCGCCATTATCGCCTGGGCGAGGTCGGTGCCCCCGGTTGACCGCGAGCTGCGGCCGCTGTCGATCGGGCCAATCGGCCGGCTGCTCATCGCCCGGAACCCCGGCCGGCTGGTCGCGGCGGCCGGGATCGATCACGCCGCGGCTATCCCCGCCGCGGTGCCACCGGGGCCGACCCCGGAGTACGGCCGCTATCTCACCGTCGTCGGCGGGTGCACCTACTGTCACGGGGACAACCTCGCCGGAGGCATCCAGGAGGGCCCGCCGGGCACTCCCGCCTCGGCCGACCTTCGGCCCACAGGTCCTACGGCAGCCTGGCGCGAGGAGGACTTCGCCGCGGCCCTCCACACCGGTCAGCGGCCCGACGGCTCAACCATCAACCCGTTCATGCCCTGGCGCCTGACGCGGTTGATGACCGATGAGGAGATCCAGGCGGTGTGGGCTTACTTGCGAGGTCTGAAGAGCTAGCAGGCGGAAGGCCGGGCGGCGGAAGCGACGCGGGCCCACACACCGTGTGGGCCCGCTGCTTTTGCCGCGCTTCCCGCCTGGTTCCGCCCTAGTGGTGAAACGCCTGCAGTGGAGCGACATCTCCGGGGGTCTGGTCTCCGAAGAGGAGCCGGCCCTCCTTGAACCGGGCACCCCGCAGCGTCAGCGCGAGGACTTCGCCCAGGTTCTCCACCGGGTAGACCTCGAGGGTCTTCCGCACCTCGTCCGGGAGGTCCTCGAGATCGGGCTCGTTCTTCTTCGGCAGCACGATCCGGGTGATGCCGGCTCGCACCGCTCCCAGCACCTTCTCCTTCACCCCTCCGATGGGCAGCACCTCACCCCGCAGGGTGATCTCGCCGGTCATGGCGATGTCGTTCCGCACCGGCCGGCCCGAGAGTACCGACACCAGCGCGGTCGCCATGGTAACACCGGCCGAGGGGCCGTCCTTCGGGATGGCGCCGGCGGGCACGTGGACGTGCAGGTCGCTGGCGCCGAACAGATCCTCCTTGATGTGGAGGCCGGCGGCGTGTGACCGGGCGTACGTCAGGGCGGCACGGGCGGACTCCTTCATGACGTCGCCCAGCTGGCCGGTCAGCATCAGCTCGCCCTTGCCTTTCATCGTCGACGCCTCGACGAACATGATGTCGCCTCCGACCGGCGTGTAGTACATGCCGGTGGCCACGCCGATCTGGTCTTCCCGGGCGGCGCGCTCCGGGTGCACCTTGGGCCGGCCCAGCAGCTCGTCCACCATCGCCCGGGTAACCGTCAGGCGGGTGGTTTCCCCGGTGGCGATCTTGCGCGCCACCTTCCGGGCCAGCTTGCCGATCTCCCGCTCCAGCTGGCGCACGCCGGCCTCCCGGGTGTACCCGGTGACAACCTCGCTCACCGCCTCATCGGGCAGCTCGATCTGCTCGGTCGTCAGACCGTGCTCCTTGAGCTGCCGGGGAATCAGGTAGTTCCGCGCGATCATCAGCTTCTCACGCTCGGTGTAGCCGCTGAAGTCCACTACCTCCATTCGATCGAGCAGCGGACCGGGGATGTTCTGCAGGAAGTTCGCGGTACAGATGAACAGCACCTCGCTCAGGTCGAACGGCACCCCGAGGTAGTGATCCACGAAGCTGTCGTTCTGCGCCGGATCGAGCACCTCCAGCAGGGCGCTGGCCGGGTCGCCCTGGAAGGAGACCCCCAGCTTATCCACCTCATCCAGCAGGAACACCGGGTTCTTGGTCCCCGCCTGCTTCATCCCGTGCAGGATCCGTCCGGGCATGGCGCCGACGTAGGTACGCCGGTGTCCGCGAATATCCGCCTCGTCCCGCGCTCCACCCAGCGAGATTCGGACGTACTTCCGTCCCATGGACCGCGCGATCGACTTGGCCACCGAGGTCTTGCCGACGCCGGGAGGCCCGACGAACAGCAGGATCGGTCCCTTGGCCGCCTTCTCGTCCTCGTTGCCCTTCAGACCGTCCGTCGGACCGGCGGTCGGGGTTTCCGCGGTTGTCTCAGCTGCCGGCGCAGTTGTCTCCGCTACCGGCACGGACCCTTGCGACTCCGCGGGCTGACCGTCCGCCGGTCCGCGGGTCCGCCGGTCCGCCTCGGCCTTCAGCTGCCGGACGGCGAGAAACTCCAGCACCCGGTCCTTGACATCCCCGAGGGCGTAATGATCCTCGTTGAGGATAGTCTCGGCCTTCTTGAGATCGAGCGACTCCTCGCTCCGGGTATTCCACGGCAGCTCGGCGATGTTGTCCAGATAGGTCCGGATCACCTGCGATTCCATCGACTCGCGGCTGATCCGCTCCAGCCGGCCCAGTTCCCGGTCCACTTCCTTCCGGGCCTCGGCCGGCAGATTGAGGGCCTCGAGCTTCTCGCGCAGCTCCTCGAGGTCGCCCCGCTCGTCATCCTCGCCCAGCTCGCGGCGGATCTGCTTGAGCTGCTCGCGCAGAAACATCTCCCGCTGCCGCTCTCCCAGCTCCTCCTGTACCTGAGACTTGATGTCCTCCTGCGCGTCCAGCACCGAGATCTGGCGCTGTACGTGCACCAGCACCCGGCGCAGGCGCTCCTCGACAGAGAGCGTCTCCAGCAGCCCCTGGCGCTGCGGCGGGGTGATATCGAGATATCCGGCGACCAGGTCGGCGAACCGGCCGGCCTCATGCACCCCGGACAGAACCTGCTGTACCACCTCCTCGGGCAGACCGGACTTCTGCCCCAGCTCGGCCGCGCGGGTGCGCGCCTCGCGGTACAGCCCAACAAAGGCAGGGTCCTCGGGGTTGAGCGGAGACATCTCCTCTGCCTCCCGCACGATGGACTCGAGATAACCGTTCTTGTCGCCGACGTGAATCGCGATGCCGCGCTTCTCGCCATGCAGCAGCAGCTGCATGCCGGCAAGCCCGCGCTGCATCTGGCCGATCCGCGCAATGGTGCCGATGGTGTACAGCCCCTCCGGTTCCACCTGCTCGGTATTCTCCCGCTGGGAGACTGCGAAGATCAGGCGCTCCGGGGTGTTGAGCGCGGCCTCGATGGCGCGCAGCGTACCCGGTCGCCCCGCCCCGATCGGCGCGGTGGTTCCGGGGAAGAGGACGACCTCCCTGAGTGGCAGGACGGGCAAGACCAGGCGTTCGGTGCGTTCAGACATTTGATGAATTGCTCCCTTTCTGACTGGCGGAATGGCAGTCCGCTCAGACGTTCCCGCTGGAAGGTGCACCGGTTGTGCCACGATGGAAATGGCCCGCCTGACGCAGAGCCCGTCTGGCCGGGCCCCCGCGGAGGAGGGAGAGTCTGCGAGCGCGACCCAAAGGGGGCGAAATCCGCGTAGCGGCCGGGAACGTCCCGCTGCCAACGCGGCGTGGGGTGGGGGGTTAGGTCTGCCTTTCTGTCCCCGGGTCGATGGCGGCTGGGACCGAGCCCCGGGTGACCGCTTGTCCACCCCGTCTTTGGCTGCTAAATCTATGACGCTTATTCGGATAACCGATGACCGAACCGACATCGACCCTCGCGCCACGTCTTAGCGAAGCTCTTGGCACCGCCTTTACCATCGAAGGCGAGATTGGTCGCGGGGGTATGGGTGTGGTTTACCGCGCCCGCGACGAGAAGCTCAAGCGGCGGGTAGCCATCAAGGTGCTCCCGCCCGAACTGGCTTTTCAGGCGGAGATTCGGGCTCGCTTTACCCGGGAGGCGGAGACCGCGGCCCGCCTGTCCCATCCCCATATCGTCCCGATCTACACCGTCGGTGAGGGCAACGGACTGGTCTACTTCGTCATGGGGTACGTGGACGGGGAATCGCTCGCCGGCCGGCTCAAGCGGCGCGGCAAGCTGCCGGTC
The DNA here is from genome assembly GCA_041499215.1 of Gemmatimonadota bacterium. Lineage (GTDB taxonomy): Bacteria > Gemmatimonadota > Gemmatimonadetes > Gemmatimonadales > GWC2-71-9 > JADJOM01. The sequence goes on from JBGQJV010000055.1 coordinate 12,222, forward strand.
GAAGAAGTCCGCCGCATCATGAAAGAGACCGCTGACGCGCTCAGCGCCGCCCACGCTCTATCGGTCATTCACCGCGACATCAAACCTGACAATATTCTGCTCGACGGCACCCGGGGCCGGGTGATGGTCACCGATTTCGGGATCGCCAAGGCGATGTCGGGCGGCACCGGAGCCACCTTGACCAGCGCCGGAGTGGCGATCGGCACGCCGCAATACATGAGTCCCGAGCAGGCGGCCGGGGAGAAGGATATCGACGGACGCAGCGATCTCTACAGCCTCGGGATCGTGAGCTATCAGATGCTGACTGGGGAGCTGCCGTTCACCGCCCCCACCGTAGCCGGCATCCTGATGAAGCAGATCACGGAATTGGCCCCATCGGTGCAGGACAAGCGGCCCGACTGCCCGGAGGACCTCGCACTGGCGGTCACCCGCTGTCTGGAGAAGGATCCGGAGAACCGCTGGCCGTCCGCCGATGCGCTTAGGCGGTCGCTCGAGGCCCGGGCCGTGACCGGCTATCGCCCGACGGGACAGACCCGGGGCGGGAGCCGGTCCCCGGGCGGAGCGCCGTCCCGGCGGGCGTCGGGGGCATCGGAGCAGGGCGGCGCCGGGATGCCACCCCTCTCGCCGCGCCCGCTCGCCCAGCGGCCCTCCCGCGCCTCGGGCGGCGCGGAGGACTGGCGCAACCGACTCGACCGCCACATGGACCGGGCCAGCCGCCGCATGGAGCGGGTGAGCTCGAACGAGACCCCGCTCCCGGTCCCCGACACCGGCGAGCCGATGATCGTGCAGAAGACCCGGGCCCAGTTCGCCCGGTGGGCCGCGGTCTCGGGCGGCCTGTTCATGATCAATCTGGCTACCGGGATCCACTCGCCCTGGTTCCTCTTCCCGATGGTGGGCATGGGCTTCGGGCTGCTCAACAACTACGCCAAGCTCTGGCAGGCGGGTTATACCTGGCGCGACGTGCTCAACCGGCCGCCGGCCCCTGACGCGCTGCTCGGCGCCGGTGCCAAGGGCGCCAAGCTGGCCCGGCAGCTGGCTCCGCCCCGCATGGACGACTACGGCCAGCAGCTTTCGCAGATCATGCAGGCCCACGCCGACCGCACGGCGATCCTCAAGCTGCTGGAACGGATGAGCCCCTCGGAACGCAAGATGCTTCCGGAAGACGTACAGGGGACGGTCGACGGGCTGTACCAGCGAGCCACCGACCTGGCCAAGACGCTGCACGCCATGGACACTAACATGGACGTGCAGAGCAAGGACCGGATCGAGCAGCGGATCCAGGCCCTCCAGCGCGAGCCGGACGACGAGGAGCGGGCCAGGCGGATGGGGCTGCTGGAGCGGCAGAAGAAGACCCTGGAAGATCTGCGGGGCCGGCGGGAACAGATCGCAAGCCAGCTGGAAAGCTGCATCCTGGCCATGCAGAACGTCCGGTTCGACCTGCTCCGACTCCGCTCGGCAGACGCCGGGTCGGCTCTGGGTGACCTGACCATGGCGACACAGCAGGCCCGGGCGCTCTCCCGCGACGTCGACAACGCGATTGTGGCCGCGAGTGAGATCCGGGAGGCGCTGGGACGGGACTAGCGGGAAGGGCGGGAAGGGCAGAGGAGACTGTGGGGCCGCGTCATCCTCTCCTTCCCGCCGCCTTTCCCGACATTTCCGCCTAGTAAGAAGCGATCTCTATCATCGCATCGCGCAGGTCTTCCACCTGCGGCAGGATCACGTCCTCGAGCTGCGGGGCGTAGGCCACGAAGGTGTCGGTGGCCGCCACCCGCTGCACCGGCGCGTCCAGCCACTCGAAGGCCTCCTGCCCGATGCGGGCCGCGATCTCCGCGCCGTAGCCCCACGAGAGCGAATCCTCGTAGGCCACGATCACCCGGCTGGTCTTCCGCACCGAGCGGAACAGCGTTTCCCAATCGACCGGGGCGAGGGTGCGGAGATCGATGACCTCGACCGAGAGCCCATGGCTCTGCTCGGCTTCCTTGGCCGCGATCAGGGCCCGCTGCACCACCGCCCCATAGGTGATCACGGTCAGGTCGGCGCCCTCGCGGACCACCTTCGCCTTGCCGAACGGGATCATGAAGCCGGGGCCGGGATTGGGCGCCTTGTTGTAGGTCTGACGGTAGAGGTGTTTGTGCTCCAGGAACAGCACCGGGTCCTCGCAGCGGATCGCGGTACGGAGCAGGCCGTTGGCGTCCAGCGCGGTTGCCGGGCAGACCACCCGGAGTCCGGGGACGCAGGTGAACACCGCCGCCCCGGTCTGGGAATGGTAGACCGCGCCGCCCTTCAGGTAGCCGCCATAGGTAACCCGTACGACGACCGGCGCGGCGAAGGCGTTGTTGCTGCGCCAGCGCATGAGGGCCAGCTCGTTGCGGAGCTGCATGTACGCCGGCCAGATGTAGTCGAAGAACTGGATCTCGACCACGGGTTTGAGGCCCCGCGCTGCCAGCCCGATGGCCCGCCCGACGATGTTGGCCTCGGCCAGCGGGGAGTTGTACACCCGGTCGCTGCCAAAGGCGCGCTGCAGCCCCCAGGTCACCTTGAACACCCCACCCTTCCCCTTCACCTGCCCGAGGTTGTCCTCCCGACTCACATCCGCCACGTCTTCACCGAAGACCAGCACGCGCGGATCGCGCGCCATCTCGTCCTTGAGGCAGGCGTTCAGCAGGTCCACCATCGTGGTGGGATCGCCGGAGAAGCGCGGGTCGTCCTCGGTGTCGAACTGATCGGAGGTCGGGTCGACGTCGGGGGAATACACGTACTGGTAGATCGTATCGGTAGACGGCTGGGGCGCGGCCAGCGCTGTCTCGGTCGCGAGCCGGACCTCCTCCTCCACCTGTTCCTTGATCGCAGTGATCTCGGCCTCGGTGGCGATCCCCTGCTCCACCAGGTACCGGGGGAAACGGGTGACCGGATCGCGCTCCGCGTCCGCCTTGCGCTCCGATGGCGGCCGGTAGAGCACCTCATCATCGGAAAGCGAGTGGCTGTACGGCCGGATCACATGGGCGTGCACCAGAGCGGGACCCTTCCGGGCCCGGCACCAGTCCACCGCCCGCTGTACGGTGTCGAAAGCCGCCACCGGATCGCATCCGTCCACTTCCTCGATGTAGAGATCAGGGAAGGAGGCGAGCAGTTTCGAGATGGACCCGCCCGCGGTGTTGACTTCGACCGGGACCGAGATGGCATACCCGTTGTCTTCGATCATGAAGACCACGGGCAGCTTGAGGTTGCAGGCGCTGTTGATCGCTTCCCAGAACTCCCCTTCACTGGTGGTGCCATCGCCCGAGGAGCAGAACACCACTTCGTCCCCGTGGGGGCCGTTGACGCCGTCGGCCATCCCCTGCACCCGGGAATAGCGGAGCCACGCCTCCGCGCACCCCACGGCCTGCAGGAACTGGGTGCCGGTGGGACTCGAGGCGCTCACCACGTTCAGGTCCTTGTGCCCGAAGTGGGAGGGCATCTGCCGCCCCCCTGAGTTCGGATCGTCCGCCGCTCCCACCGCCGAGAGCAGCATCTCGGTGGCCGTCATCCCCAGACCGAGGCACAGCGCGCGGTCGCGGTAGTAGGTGTAAAACCAGTCGTAAGCTGGGCGGAACACCTTCGAGGCCGCGGCCAGTACCGCCTCGTGGCCGGCGCCGGAGATCTGGAAGAAGATCCGATTCTGGCGTTTGAGCTGAATCTCCCGGTCGTCGATGCGACGGGAAAGCAGGATCAGGCGGCAGATGTCGAGCAGGTCGGCCTTGGAGAGCATTCGGGCCGTCTTCGGGCCAGAGCGGGTTCGAGTCGCCATGGGCGGAAAGATCGTAGTCGGGACGTCTGGATGGTAGGGGAAACTGGGCGGTCGGGCGGGCAGGCGGGCAGGGAATCCGGCTACCATGACAGTTCCTGAAACCCACTCGGAACCACTGACCGCCTGTCCGCCTTACATCAAACCCGCGCCCTACCTCCCGCCGAGCAGCCCGTCGATCTGAACCCAGTAGCCCATGGCAACACGCAGGTCGGGGTCATACCGCATGATCAGCGCTTCAGCCGACTCGCGGCCCCAGCGAACTTCTGCCGCTCGATATGCCAGTATCCGTCCGATCCGACCACGGACCGCGGTGTCCGGCTGGGCCACTACCTTGAGCCGGGTGTGGACCCGTTCGAGCAATGGGGTGACCAGCCCCGCTTCCCACTCGGCTGGGGAGCCGGTCCAACGGGCCTCGCCCACCAGGTCGCGCGGGAGCAGCGCTGCGACGCTGTCCGCCACCGACTCGATCCAGCCGCTGTCTGCCACCGCACCCCACCACCCGGGCAGTTCTGCCGATCTGGAAATCGCCACGTCGGGAGCGATTCCGCCACCGCCCCGGACCGGACGCTTCCGGTCAGTAAGAAACACGATCGACGTGTCCTGTTCAGTGCCGGACCGGCCGGCGAAGGCGTAATACTGTGAGGCCTTGAGCCCCCGATACGAGCGCTGGATGATCCGGCCACTCGGGGTGGCAATGCGGCCGACCGTGAGGTACACGAAGTCACCCTGCGGCGGGATGGGGAACCCCTGCTGCATGAGCGCCTTCCCGAAACTCCGGCGCCCCAGCACCAGGGCCCGGTCGTGATCCTGCAGGGAGCCGGCGACGGCCTCTGACGCGCTGGCGCTGCCCTCATCGATAAGCAGCATGAGCGGAAGGTCGCGGAACGGCCCGTCGTGGTCGGTCTGGAACTCACCGATGGCGCTCATGCGCCGCCCCACGGTGCGGAATACCTCAGACTTCTTGGGAAGGAAGAGGCTGGAGATCTCCACCGCGGCGTACACCAGCCCGCCGGGATTGCCGCGCAGATCCAGGATCAGCCGCTTTGCACCCTTGCCCCGGAGGTCCTTGATCGCCCGCTCGACCTCCTCTCCGGCCTTGGCGTGGAAGCCTGACAGGCGCACGTAGGCGGTCGTGGCATCCACCAGGCGGGCAGTTGTGACCGAGCGTGGCTCGAGCAGGGCGTACTTGATGGTCACCTTGACGCTATCCGGCTCGAGGTGCGGGCCGCGCTCGAACAGCAACCGGACCCGGGTCCCCTTCTCCCCCAGCAGGCGGCTGCCCACTTCATACGCCGAGAGACCCTCGCTGGCGGTATCGTTGATCGCGAGGAGCCGGTCCCCGGCGGAGATCCCCGCGCGCGCCGCCGGCGTCCCCGGCACCACGGTGAGCACCGTCAGCCAGCCGTCGACCTCATCGAACACGATGCCGGTCCCGGCCAGCAGTCCGGCCTCGTAAGCCTGCTCCCGTTCGCTGTCCTCCCGACGGAGGAAGCGGCTGTGCGGGTCGAGCGAGCTCAGCACACCATCGATGGCGGCGTGCACCAGCTCGGCGTAGGTCACTGAATCGACGTAGCTGGTTCGGATCTGGTTGAGCAGGCTGGAAAAGGTCTGCAGCTGCTCGTAGGCCGCCTGGGCAGAGGCGCCCCGGGGAGCGCCCGCGAGGCAGAACCCGACGAGCAGGGCGCAACGAAGGACCGGGTGACGCGATGGGTAGCGCACGGGATACCTACTGCAATTTGGTCAGGCGTTCGCGAGCGATGGCGACCTGGCGGAGATGCGCCGGGGCAAAGCGCGGCTCGATCGCGATTGCGGTCTTGGGCGAGCGTTCGGCGTCGTCCAGCCGCTTCTCGTTCCAGTAGCCCAGGGCCACGTTGTAGTGGGCGACGGCGCCGAGGAGCAGTGGCACGACATGACGAAGGCTGGGAATCATGCGGTTCCCTTCGGGACAGGATGATTGCTTGGGGGAGAGTGGCGGCGGGAGGAGTCGGCGAAAGGCTCCCGCGGTCACCCGAACCGATAATGCACCGCGAAGAGCCCATGCGCAAATCGTGGCCGCTTCGCGGCTCCTCGCTATCGCAGTTCCTGCAGCCGGCGCGCCGCCGTGGCCTTCTGCTCGGCGAAGAGACTGGGAGCGCGGGCGATGAACGACTGGTACGCCTCGCGCGACTCCTCGATGTTCCCCACCTGCTGCGCCGCCCAGCCGAGCACGTACAGGGTCCGCACGCTGTTGGGATTGGCTTCGCGGGCCTGTTTCAGCGTAGTGTGCGCCTCCTCCAGCTGACCGGCGCGCGCGAGAGCCTCCCCCAGCTCGAACAGCAGACTGGGATCGTCAGGATTGGCCGCCACCGCGCGTCGCCGCTCCTCAAGCGAGGCCTGCGGTCGCTTCAGCTCGGCGTAGATCGAGGCCAGGCGGACGTGTGCCATGTAGAGACCGGCGTCCACGGTCAGCGCCTCCTGCAGCAGCTGGATGGCCTCACTGGTCCTTCCGGCGCGGTCCAGCACACACGCCAGGGTATAGCGGTAGTGGTTGGCTTCCGAGAATACCAGCGCGGCTCCGCCTTTTTCCGCCGCGCTGTCCGTCCGGGCCATGAGCACTCTCAGGTTGGTCGTCGCCCGGTCGTAGTCATTGGAGTGGGCCGCGGCGAGCGCCTCGTACCACAGAAACCAGGCGGCGAACTTCTGGTGCTCTGCCTCGGGGGTGCTCCCGACGATATCGCGAAAGAACTGATAGGCCCGGTCATACTGCCCATCCCAGAAGCTGCCGAGGCCGTTCATGAGGTAGGTATAGAACGCCTCGGCGTTGCCCTTGAGACCGAGCACCCCGGCAGGCGGGATCATCAACGCCAGGGGCTTGAGATCCACCAGCGGATCGATCAGGAACGCCCGGCGGCGGAACCGTGACGCCTCCTCGACCACCGGCACCAGCTCCGCCGGTACTTTTCGCTTGCTCTCCTCCTCCCACAGTTTCGAGCGCCGCGCGTAAGGCAGGTAGGAGAGGGCGAGGTAGGCCCGGGCCATCCCCGGCTCAATGGCAATCGCCCGGCGTAGATGCCGCTCGGCCTCATCGTACCGGCGGTTGAGCCAGTACCCCAGGGCAACGTCGTAATGGGCCGCCGGGTCCATCGAGTCGGTGGCGACCTGCTCCTCGATCGCGGCCAGCGGCACGGTCAGCCTCGCATACTGGGCGGCGAGGGGAAACGGCACGAGGACGACGGCAAGGAGGATTGCGAGGACGCGACGCCGACCCGCACGCGTGGCGGTCGCCCCGGAACGAGGGATGGGAGGCATAATGAAGTCTGGATCGGAAACAGGGGGACGTCCTGAGTATGCAGCGCTCCGATTCGGGGCGCAACGGCCACCGCGGGACTCACGGTGGCCCTGGCTTGGAGCCGGGTCGGCCCCTGTCGAGGACAGGTTCGATCCGCGGCGAGCGGGGGCCTATGGCGCCCGGAACACCGGCCTCCCACCCACGATGGTGGCCCGGACCTGGGCGGACTCGATCTCTTCTGGTGGGATGTTGAACAGGTCCCGGTCGAGCAGCACCAGGTCCGCCCGGTAACCCTTCCGCAGCATCCCCCTGCTCCCCTCGGCGAAGACCCCGAAGGCGTCGCCGCTGGTGTAGGCCTTTAGGGCCTGCTCCACGGAGATCTTCTGCTCCGGAATCCAGCCGTCGGGGTTCTTGCCATCCAGAGTACGGCGGGTCACCGCGGCGTAAATGCCGAGGAGCGGGTCGATCGGGGCCACGGTCCAGTCCGAGCCGAACGCAAGGTGGGCGCCGTGCTCGAGCAGGGACTTGAAGACGTAGCTGTTTACTACCCGCTTGCCGAGGCGCTTGCCGGCCCAGCGGCCGTCGTCGATGGCATGGTAAGGCTGCATCGAGGCAACCACACCTTGGGCGGCCATGCGTCCCACATCGGCTGGCCGGAGATGCTGGGCATGTTCGATCCGGAAGCGCCGGTCGCGGGGACCATGCGCCTTTGCCACGCTGTCGTAGATGTCCAGGACCAGGGCATTGGCCTTCTCGCCGATGGCGTGCACCACCACCTGCAGACCGGCGGAGTCGGCCCGCCCGATCTGACTGCGGAGCGAGTCCTCCGGCGTCACCAGCAGGCCGGTGGTTCCCGGCTCGTCCTCGTAGGGATCGAAGAACAGCGCGGTGGTCGAGCCGAGGGACCCGTCCACAAACCCCTTTACCCCGGCGAGCCGGATCCAGTCGTCGCCCGGACCGTTGGCGGCCACGGTATCGGCGACCCGATGCCAATCCGCGAGCGCCGGATAGAGCGCCACGCGCAGTGTGAGCGCCCCCGCGGCGCGGGCCCGCTTGAACGCGGCCACCTCGTTCCATGGGGCGCTCACCGCGGCCACCGCGGTGACACCCTTCGAAGCCACGAAGGCGAGCGCGCGGTCTAGCGCCGCGTCGTCCTGGGCGGGCGTAGTCGCGGGAATGGCGGCGTAGATCGGGCCCATCGCCTCATCCTTCAGCACCCCGGTCGGCTCGCCGGTCCGCGGATCCTTCACGATGGTCCCGCCTGGAATGGGCCGGGTCGTACGGGTGATCCCGGCGGCACGGAGGGCCAGGCTGTTGGCCAGACCCATGTGACCATCCAGGCGGCTCAGGAAGACCGGGTTCTTGGGCGTGACGGAGTCGATCCAATCCCGTCGAGGGAGCGGACTGCCCGGCCAGCGCTCGTGGTCCCAGTCGCCGCCCAGGATCCACTCACCCGGGCGGCGCTCCGCGGCAAAGGCCTTGAGCCGCGCAACGAAGTCGGCGGGGGAATCGGCCGGCCGCAGATCCACGCTGGAGAGCTGATAGCCGCCGCTCAGGAAGTGCACGTGGCCGTCCATCAGGCCGGGAGTCACCAGGCCGCCGCCGTTGGCCAGCACCGTGGTCTTCTCTCCCACCAGCCGGGCGATGGTCGCGCTGTCGCCCAGGGCGATGATCGTATCGCCGCGGGTGGCGACCGCCTGCACGAATGGCTGCGCGGAGTCTCCGGTCCACACCCGGCCGAACACCACCAGGTCGGCGGGATCGGTGGCTGCGCAACCGGCGAGAGCCAGCAGCAGGACGGCGGAGGCGCAGCGAGATATGCTCGTCATGACTTCCTCTGGGGACCGGGGGCAAGCACGCGCGTGGCCAGCAGGTCGCGGACATCGAGCAGTACTTCGAGCATCAGCTGGTCGCGTTGGTAGCCGGCATCCAGTTCCTCCATCCGTCGCGCCTGGTTGTCGGACTTGGCCCGGGTATACTGCTCCCGGTAGGTCGCTTCGAGGTTGTTGAGGATCTGATCGCGGGAGCGCATGCAGTGAGAAGTGAGAAGTGAGAAGTGAGAGGTGAGAAGTAAGAAGTGAG
>JBGQJV010000056.1:0-21074 GCA_041499215.1 Gemmatimonadota bacterium
CTCGCCAGCGGCTGCGGTGGCGTGTCATAGCACTCCCGGCCGAAGCGGTTGATCGGAGAGGGATTCTCGCAGTCGAGCCGGGCCAGGGCCCGGCGACGGAGATCCTCCCGCGAGCCAGGCGCGACCGGAGGCAGGTTGGAGGCACTCATCGTGGGGTTGAGCATCAGCGTACGGCCGTTCTCCACCTTCACGCTGTCGGTATAGAAGGAAAACCCCGGGGCCGACACCCCTACCTCATGCCATCCGGCGGGCACCCGGACATCCGCGCCGGGCTGGGTCACCGGCCGAGAGTCGATGAACACCTGCGACCGGGGCGGAAGATTCCCAAACCGCAGAACTCCTACGCCGGTGTCGGCCGGGGTCTCGGGTTGGTGGGTTACCGGAGCCACCGGTCTCGGGCGTTGGCTGTCCGAGGTCATGGTGGAGTCGAACCTGGCCAGTGCCGGGGCCAGCAAGGTGCTGTCGTGCAGGGCCGAGGAATCGTTCTCCGGGCCGGCCGATTGGGCCGAGTCGGGTGCCGTCGGCGCTGGTGCGGGGGCCCGCCCGGGCCCGAGCGCTCCCCGGCGGTAGAGCGAGATCCCCCCCAGCACGAACACCAGCACCAGCACGGCCACAAGCAGCCAGGGCACCCATTTGCCGGTATCGGATTCGCCAGCCGCGACCGAGCGCCGCATCACCGGCCGCCGAGGCGTGTCCGGCCCGCTGGTGCTCGAAGGCGTGGCGGTGCTCGGTCGGGCCGGACCCCCCGGCGCGGCCGCCATCGACGGCCGATTGCCAGGGAGCGCAGGCAGTGGCGTGGTGGACTGCACCGCCATCACCGCCTGGCTCTGAGTGACCTTGCGGGGCGCCACCGCGCTGGCGCTGGGCTGACCCTCCAGCACCTTGAGCAGATCCTCGGCCTTCTGGAATCGATCCAGCGGGTCCTTCTGGATCAGGCGCTTGATCACCTCGAACAGCCTGCGCTCGTCCGACGTATCGAGCAACGGCACCGGGATCGGCTCCATGATGTGCTTGTAGCCGATGGCGAAGCTGTCCTCGCCGTCATACGGCACCTCGCCCACCAGGGCCTGGTAGGCCACCACACCGAGACTGTAGAGATCGCTCCGTCCGTCGATCGCCTGGGCCCGCGCCTGTTCCGGACTCATGTAGTGCGGGGTGCCGATGGACATGCCGGTGCCGGTGAGCCGGGAGCTGGTGCCGGCCTTGGCGATGCCGAAGTCCGTGACCACGCAGGCCCCGAACTCGTCGAACATGATGTTGTCGGGCTTGATGTCCCGGTGAACGATGCCCCGGGTGTGGGCGTATCCAAGGGCGCTGCCCACCTCCAGCAGCAGCTTCCGGATCTCGGGCGGGTTCAGTTTCTTCCGCTCACCCATCACCCGGGAGAGCGAGCCGCCGCGGATGAACTTCATGACGAAGTAGATCACCCGGCCGGTCTTTCCGACCCGGTAGATCGAAATGATGTTCGGGTGTTCGAGCTGGGCGGCGGTGCGCGCCTCGCGGGTGAATCGCTCCACGAACTCCGCGTCGAACGCCAGCGAGAACGGCAGGACCTTGATGGCTACTTCACGCTCGAGATGCTTGTCCCGGGCATGGTACACGATGGCCATCCCGCCGCGTCCGAGCTCCTCCAGCAGCTCGTACTCCTCCGACAGGGCCTCGCGGACGATGTCCAGCTCGCTGACATCGCCGGTGGCGATGGCCTGGACCGGCGAGGTAACCCGCAGGTCCAGGCCACAAGTCGGGCAGAACTGGGTGGCCTTGTCGACCTCACTTCCGCACCGTTTGCAGAACATGGCCCGAACGTAGGCGGTTCGGGGCACGAGAGTCAAGCAGTGGAGGCGATTGGAGTTAGGCTTGGGGGAGAGCGATCAGCCGTCAGCAGGCGATCGTCGCAACCCGCCCACAGATCGCGATCGGAAGCGGGGCAGCTGACGGCTAACAGCTGATGGCTGGCGGCTGATGGCTCACGGCTGAAGGGGAGCGATGGGGAAACGCATGGTTGGAGCTGGAGGGGCCGACTCCAGACATCCGGTCCTGCGACTACTCGAACACCACACATCCCCCACCGCCCCCGCGGGCGGAAATCACTCCCGTACTTCGAAGCTCGCCCGGCTGCTGTGCTCGGCTCCAGGCGCGTCGGTCACCACGACTTCGATCCAGTACCGGCCCGGGTCCAGCTTCTCCAGCGAGACGCTGCGGTGTATCCTGGTCGCGAGACCCTCGGCCCGATCCTCGAACCCCAGCCGGATGGCGGGTTTGCGCGAACCGAAGATGCCGAGGAAGCCGCCTTTGCCTTCCTTAGTGATGCGGACCTCGGTCTTGAACGGGGCGCTCTCGGGCAGCCCGTACACCTCGTAATACACCTCCATCGCGGTGGACCGGTGATAGCGCCCGAGCGGATTGAAGAAGACCGTGTCACCCTCGATGGGTCGCCAGGTCAGGTTCGCTTCCCGCGCCCCCAGGACTACGCCGCTCAACTCAAAGCGGGACCCGGAGAAATCCCCGACCGACACCGTGTCAGCTGCGAGGATGATGCCATTGTCCTCGCCCTGCTCCACTGCGAGCCGATAGGTCAGGTTGCCGGGAATGACCGGCACCGCGAGCCGCCCGACCAGGTGCTCGTTGGGCGGCACCGGCTCCCGGGCGATGAACAGCCGGGTGGTATCGATGGTGGCCACTGGGACACCGACCCGGTCGGCAACGCTCAGGCGGAGCCGCACCGGGTAGAGGTGCCCGCGATCGGAGGGCACCTCATGCAGGGCAGATCCGGGAATGGCATAGGTGACGTGCAACAGGCTGCGGGCCGAGTCACGTCCGGCGACCACCACGTTGGTCTCCAGCTTGAGTGCCCGGGCGTAGGTCAGCTCGTAACTGTCGCTGTGGGTGCCGATCGCGATGCTGCGCCGCCCGATGCGCCGCTCCTCGGTGAGGTACTTCTGGGAGCCGGCGTTGCCGGCGCCCAGGAGCTTGGAGTAGATCGGGGAGAACTTTTCCCGGGTGAGCAGCAGCTCGTTGGCCAGACCGGCAGCGGGGGAGTTATCCCGGTCGCCCCGGAGCGCCACCGTGTTGCCGAAGCCGAGGACGTCGAACAGACTCTCCACGAGTTTGTAGTCCTGCACGTCCTCGCGGGCGACAAAGTGGAAAATCAGATCACCGTCGGCGCGGGTGTAGTGCCAGGATTCGTTGAGCTGCATCCCCGGCGCGTTGTAGCGCGCCCGCTCGGTGGGCTCGCCGTGGCGGATGTAGATGACGCCGCGGTCGTCGAAGTCCTGGCTGCCGGAGCGGAACCGCTCGACGATGTCGTAATGCCGGCTGGTGCTGACCAGCTCGAAGTTCTTGCGGGAGTAGTACACCCGGCGGTAATGCTCGCGGAGCCGCTCGCCATCCCGGAGGAGCGAGGCACGGTCGCGCTGGTTCCAGAACCGGCGCAGGAACGCCACCCGGCGCTCCCCGGGATTCTGATTGAACTCGGCCAGCGCGCTGTCGTTGGCGACCAGGGCGAGGTCCGCGCGGTACTGGTCGACCACCTGGGGGTCATCGATCAGCGCCCCTTCGTAGTAGGGCCGCTGGCCGTCGAGCGAGCCCCGCAGGAACTCGGTCCGCGCCACCTCGATCAGGCCGATGCCACGCCGCCCGCCGCGCTCGAGGTATCCCTTGAACGCGGCGAGGGCCGAGTCGATGTCACCGACCTCGCGCTCCACCCGGCCGCGCCACAGCAGCACATCGGGGTTCGAGGCGGCCGACGTCGCCGCCGCCTGCCGCAGCGCTTCCCGGGCCAGAGTGGTCTTGATGTTGACGCGCTGGCGCAGCGCGGTGGAGGCCAGCTCGATCAGGCCCCGATCGAACGACGGGTCGGCCTGTACCGAACGGGCGTACGCGTTGGCGGCTCGCGAGAGGTGGTCCTTGCCGAACATCGCCTGCAGGCCCTGGACGATCGAGATCTGCGAATCGCCGACCTTGTCCTCGGCGATGCCCAGCCCGTACCAGCCCCAGGGCCACGAGGGCTGCAGCTCCGTGGCCCATTCGAATTCCCCGGCGCCGTCGTCGTAGCGGGTCTTGCTCCCCAGATCACCCAGACGCACGGCCAGGAACCCGAGCCGGAGGTGCTGCATCGCGTTGTCGCGGTCCGCCTTCGCAACCGCGATCAGCCGCTGCTCCAGCACAGCCAGCTTGGAGCTGTCCTCGACCGCAGCGAGCGAGTCGCGGAACCGGTCCAGGGCAGCACGATCCTCGGCCGACTGGGCCTGGGCCGGTGCCAGCGGGACCAGGGCCACAAGAGCCAGGCCGCCCAACAGACCGATTCCCCGGAGCGGCGGGGTGAGCCACTTCTTCATCCCGACCATCGACCTCATGAGACCTGCGAAGGGAGGGTCCCGGCGGACCCGAATCCGGGCCGGCATCTGCTACCTGGCGCCCGGCGGCGCTCTCGGTTTAGGGGACGTCTCTCCGGCCCTGGGCCACACCCCGGAGAAACGACTCGATGCCGTCGCGAACCGCGACGGCGTACAGCCGCTGGCCGCGCGCGTCGGCGAGGGCGGCTTCCTGTTCAGGAATCATCATGAACAGGCCTTCCGTGAGGATGGCCGGCATCCAGGTCGGCCGCACCAGGGCGAGGTCCCCTCGACCCACACCGAGATCGCGGATTCCCAGTTGCCGGACGAGCTCCCGCTCGACGGCCTGGGCCAGCGGCAGGCTTCGCGGGTGATTGTAGTAGACGCTCGTCCCGTTGTTGGTGAAGGGGTTGACCCCGTCGGGCAGCGCGTTGTTGTGAATCGAAACGAGCAGTTCCGCATCGACCGAGTCGGCGAACCGGGTGCGCGGCAGCAGATCCAGGCTCACATTGGTAGAACGAGTGAGCATCACCCTGGCACCGGCCTGTGTAAGAAGGTCGCGGAGCAGCAGGGCCACGGAGAGGTTCGCGTCCGCTTCGCGGAGACCGGTGGGACCGGTGGCGCCAAGCGGCGGATGTCCCGGATCGACCACGATGAGCCGTCCCGCCAGCGGGCGGGAGGGATCGATCACCGGCGGACGGCGCAGCTCCAGGATCAGATCATTGCCGCTCCACCGGGTGCGATAGCCCCAGAGCGGCCCGCCGAGATCGAGGGTGATGGTCACCTCGTCGCCCGCCTGGAGCCAGTGGATGTCGCGCAGGTAGCGGTCGGGCGGGCCGTAGCGGGTCCAGTTGATGTCGCTCACTACGTTGTACAGCCGTAGGGTGAGTCGTGCCGACTCCTCCTCCACCCGGAACGGGCTCCGCTGTGACAGCGGGACGCGGAGGAGCAGCCGATCGGTCCGCGGTGTCAGGGCGATCGAGCCGACTGTGGCCCGAATCGCGGGGAGGCCAGGGGTGAGCGGGATGGCATCCGCCGCCGGAACCCAGGCGTCCTGTCTGCGAGAGAGCCGCACCCTGAGGTCGTCGCCGAGTCGGCCGGTGGCCGTGGTTCGGGTGCCGGTGGGAAAGAACCAGTGATACGTCGCCCCGGGGCGGGCGCGGCCCACGGTGAGGCTGTCGCCGCCGCCTTTCCCGGCAGTATCGTCATTGAATTCAACCAGCACAGGCACCGAATCGAGCAGCCGGAGCCGGATTGGCCAGGTCGCACGCGCGGTGTCGGGGCCGATGATGGCCTCAATAACAGGCGGACCGGCGGACGGGCGGACCGGCGCACGGAGTTCAGCGGCGGGAACGGCAGGAGCGCAACCCGGTCCGCCGGGCCGCCCGTCCGCCGGTCCGCCAAACAACGGCCCGGGGTCCTCGCCGAGCGCCAGGCCTCGGATCGCGCCGAGGTAGCGTTCCGCCTTCCTCGGCGTGAGCAGATTGGTGGTATCGTGATCGAATGCCCGCACCCCCCAGGGGACCTCCTCGGGAGCGGGCTCGGGAACCAGCGGGATTACGGTTCCGTCGGGAAGGCGAATCCGGACCGTCGCCCCCTCCGCGGCGCGCACGCTCACCGGCAGGAACTCGTCGGCCGGCCACCAGGCACGGCCTCCGGGCGAAAAGGACGTCGAATCGATCCACACAGCGAGCTCCGGCGGGCGAAACCGGCGCACGCGGCGGACGGGATAGTCCAGCGAGACCGAATCGGTGGCGGTCCGCGCGACCAGCGCGAACTGGATGAGCGAGTCCGGTGGAATCGGCAGCCAGGCGATCCAGGCGCCGTTGGGTGCAACCGGCACGGGGATGCCGTTGATCGAGAGGGTCGCGTCGCCGGTTCCCACGGAGCCCAGCAGGAAGGTGGAATCCCGGGCGTCGATCTGGTCAGTCGGCGCCGGGTAGCTCACGTTGAGGCGGAGTGGACCGGACACCGGTGTGATCGGCGGAAGCCGGCTGGCGCTGCCGCTGCTGGCCAGTGCAGGTCCCGGGCGCGGCCCTGCTGGTGCAGGCCCACCGGCGCAGCCCGCCAGGAGCAGCGCAAGCGCAATACCGGCCAGCCGCCGGCTGGTGATGGCAGGCACAAACATAGGGCTGCAAGGTACACAGCCACCGGAACTTACGCCAAGCAATCCGTTGACGCTCCACCCGGCCATTCCTAGATTGCTGCGAGGCCTTAATCCCCTTACAGCACGAGGATCGTCCCATCGCATGAGTCCGGCGCGCGCTGGTCGGCACTCGGCAGCCCTCTCACTCAGCTTGAGGCGCTAAATGCCGCAGGTGCCTGACGCCCCTCGGGGTGTGGCCGAAGCCACTCCCGCCGTGCGTTGCCCGTCCTGCACTTCACCCGTGGCGGCAGAGCTACCCTTCTGCGGCCAGTGCGGCACCCGGCTCACTCAGGTGCGCGCCGCCCATGCCTGCCCCCGGTGTGGCCGACTGAACGAAAAGGGGACCAAGTTCTGCCCCGCCTGTGGCGCCTCCTTCGGCGACACCGGTCCCCAGGCGGCCGTGCCCCAGCCGCCGCGCACGTCGAAGGTCACCCCCCATCTCGCCCTGCTGGACCGGTCCGGCAACGTGGCACACCGATTTCCGGTGCAGAACGCCGTCACCACGGTGGGGCGGCAGGGCGCGGACATCAATTTCCCGGACGACGAGTATCTCTCCCCGCTTCACGCCCAGTTCCTGTACGTGGACGGGATCCTCACGGTGCGGGACCTCGGCAGCAAGAACGCAACCTGGCTCTACCTCGATGAGCCGCATCGGCTGACTGATGGCGACGCCATCCTGCTCGGCAGCCAGATCCTGCGGTACCGCCGGCTGGGCTACCCCGGACCGCGGCCGCCCGAGCAGGACCAGACCCGCCGGCTGGGAAGTCTGGCCCCGGCGGCGGACATCGCCAACATCGCCCAGATCCGGGCCGACGGCAGCGCCCGGGACATCCTGCACCTCTCGCCCGGCCGGTCGGTGCGGATCGGCCGGGAGCAGGGCGACTGGCAATTTCCTTTCGACTCCTCGATGAGCGCGCTGCACGCCCTCATCCGGAGCGAGGACGCCGACTTCGTGCTGCTGGACGCGGGCAGCCGGAACGGCGTCGCGGTGGCGGTGCGCGGCGAGCGGCGGGTGAGCCCCAACGCGCGGCTGCTGGTGGGCGACCAGATGCTCCGGGCGGAGATCGGATGAAGTTCTGCACTGCCTGCGGCAGCGAATACGGCGACGAGGTCCTGTTCTGCAACCGGGACGGGACCCCGCTCCGTCCCTCGGGCGGGGCCACCGCCGACCTGGTGGGGCAGGTCATCGCCGACCGCTACCACATCCAGAAGAAGCTGGGTGAGGGCGGCATGGGCCAGGTATACCTGGCCGAACATGTGAAGATGGGCCGGCGCTGCGCCATCAAGATCATGTCGCCAGCCATGATGAAGGACCCCGACGCCATCAGCCGGTTCAACCGCGAGGCGGCCAACGCCAGCCGGATCGGCCACCCGAACGTCTGCGCGATCTACGATTTCGGTGAGACGCCCGAGGGGCTGATCTACCTCGCGATGGAGTTCATCGAGGGGCGGAGCCTGAATGGGATCCTCGACGAGCTCATCACCCTGCCGCTCGCCCGCGCCGCGAGCATCATCACCCAGTGCGCCGACGCGCTGCAGGTGGCCCACGATCTGGGGATCGTGCACCGCGATCTCAAGCCCGACAACATCATGGTGATCACCGCCCGGGGGAAAGACACCGTGAAGGTGGTCGACTTCGGGATCGCCAAGGCGGTGGGTGCCGACGGTGGCGCGCAGAAAGTGACCAAGACGGGATTCGTCGTGGGCACCCCGGAGTACATGAGTCCCGAGCAGCTGGCGGGCGATCCGGTGGACGGACGCAGCGACTTGTACTCGCTCGCGCTGGTGTTCTATCGGATGCTGACCGGCGGGTCGCCCTTCCCCGCCGACAGCCAGCAGGAAACCATGATCAAGCGGCTCACCGACGACCCGCTGCCGCTCGCCACGGCGCGGCCGGACGTGCGCTTCCCGCCCCAGCTCCAGCGGGTGCTGGATCGGGCGCTGGCCCGAACGCCCGAGGACCGGTACGCTTCTGCGGCGGAGTTCGCCCGGGACGTGCGCGGGCTGGCGGGCAGCTTTACCGGCCCGGTGGACGTCGAGGCGGGAACTCAGCAGCTGGCCTTCCGGGGAGCGGGGACCGTGGACGCCCCGGGCACGGTGCCCCAGACCCGCATCGACCCGGCGGTGGAGCGGGAGAAACCGAGAGCGCCGCCCAGCCGCACCGCGTCGGGACCGGCCCTGGGGCGGCCGACGCGTGGCGTCCCGCTGGTGCCGATTGCGATAGCTGCGGTATTGCTGGCCATTGCGGGCGGTGGCTGGGCCATGCGGAGCAAGTGGCTGGGAGGCGGCGCGGTCGACACAACGACCATCAAGCGGCCGGGCGGACAGAACCAGGACAGCATCCGGCAGGCGCAGGCGCGGCGCGACAGCGTGGCGGACAGCCTGGCAGGAGTGGCGAGGGACAGCGTCGAACGGGCCAGGCTGGCGAAGGGTGGCACGGGGAAGCCCCCGGGAAACGGCAACACCGGCGGACAGCTGCCGCCGCGGGACTCGGCGGTCAAGCCGATCGGAACGGTGGGCGGTGGGCTCGCCACGGTCACCCTGCCGGAGGTCGACAGCATCATGGAGCCCAGCTCCCGGCCAGCGGCGCGACAGAAGGCCATCGCCATCTTCCGTCGGCATGACGTCTCGGTCGAGACCAGGGCGAAGGCAGCGTTGCTGGCGTCCGGGGCGTATCAGGCTGACAGCAATTTCGCCGTCGCCAAGTCCTGGGCGGAGAGTTCGTACGCACTCAGGCCAACGCAACAGGTCAAGGGTCTCATCGAGCAACTCGGGCAGAAAGATCGGGAACTGAGGCAACCGTGACTCAAGGCCCCGTGCAGATCTCCGTCTTCGGCAAGACCGATGTGGGCCGCACCCGCGACCACAACGAGGACACTTTCCTCGTGGCGGATCTGTCGCGCCGGGTTGCCAGCCTGCACCCCGAGGTCCGCGAGCACGAGGTGGGCCCGCGCGGCTCGCTCTTCATGGTGGCGGACGGCATGGGCGGCGCGGCCGCAGGCGAGGTCGCCAGCCGCATGGCCGCGGATCTGGTGTTCGGCCACATGACCACGGTCTGGCCCGAAGACCCCGAGATCAGCGCCAACCGGTTCGCCTACCGCATGAAAGAAGCGGTGGAGCTGGCCAACAATCGGATTCACGCACATGCCAAGGAGCATCCCGAGGTCCGGGGCATGGGGACCACCGCCACGGTGGCCGGGGTCTTCGGAACCGGCCTCTACCTGGCCCAGGTGGGAGACAGCCGGGGCTACCTGGTCCGCCACGGCGTCGCGACCCAGATCACCAAGGACCAGTCGCTGATGCAGCGACTGGTCGAGGCGGGCGAGCTCACCGAGGAAGAGGCCGAACAGAGCGAGCGGCGCAACATCATCCTGCAGGCCCTCGGCCCCGACCCCCGGGTGAAAGTCGACCTGACCTTCCAGGAGCTCCGGCGCGGCGACGTCCTGGTGCTGTGCTCCGACGGACTCTCCGGCCAGGTCAAGAAAGAAGAAATCGCGACCGTCATGAGCTCCACATTGGACCTGGTCGAGGCCTGCGCCAAGCTGATCGAGGCCGCCAATGAACGGGGTGGCCCGGACAACATCACCGCCGTGGCGGCGCGGTTCAGCGGCACCGGCCTGCCAGACCCGGAGGGCGCCGCGGAGGTAGGGCACCAGGTCTATCCCCTGAGCGAAGCGGAGACCACCACCGAGCCGGTTCCGGTGTACACCGGGAGCCCCGCGCCGGTACCCACGGCGCAACAGGATTCCCCGATCGCGGAGGAGCAACAGGGACACGGGAGACGGGTGGTGCTGGGCGTGCTGGCCTTCCTGCTCCTGGCGGCGACCCTGCTGCTGCTGTTCACCGACCGGTGACCCTTCCCCCAGCCGGCATGGCATGAAAGCCAAGTTCACTGTCCTCTCGGGGGCCAGGGCCGGGCAGACCAGCATTTTCAGCCAGGCCTACATCTGTATCGGCCGGCATCCGCAGTGTGAGCTGCAGTTCGATCCCGACAAGGACCTCGACGTTTCCAGCCGCCACGCGGCGGTCGCGCTCGATGGCATGATGTACGTTCTGCGCGACCTGGGCAGCACCAACGGCACGTTCGTCAACGGCCATCGCCTCACCACCGACCATGTGCTCGCCAGCCAGGACGTAGTCCGCTTCGGTCAGCAGGGCCCAGAGGTGGAATTCGCCGCCATCGGCGACACCCGTCCGGTACCCTCCCCGGGCGGGGCCTCGGGCATGGGAACCGTGGTGTTCGGGATGCAGGAGCCGCAGCCGCCTCCGCCTCGACCGGTGCTGACTCCGGAGCAGCTCAAGAACCCCCGTCGGACCCCCGGCCCCGGCACGACCACCAGGGTCCAGATCGCCGTCAAGAAAGAGACGAAGGGGCTCAGGCGGGCCACCCTGATCCTGTTTGGTCTGCTGGTGGTGATGTCGGGGGCGTATCTGTGGGAGGCCCGGATGACCGGGCAACGGCTGGCCGAGCAGCGGCGGGCGCTACTGGGTCAGGTGGACAGCCTGGCCCAGCAGATCGGGGCCCTGTCCGCGGGCAACGAGGGGCTCAAGACGGCGCTCGATTCCGTCCAGAGCGAAGCGGGGCGGCTCAAGCAGCAGCTGACGACCGCCTCCCCGGGAGACGCTCCGACCATGGCCAGCCTGCGCCGCCGGTTCGACGCCGCCGTGCGTCAGCAGCGCAACCTGGCGGGTGCCGCCCGGTTGGACGCCACCGGGATCGCCGCGGCGAATCGGGACGCAATAGCTCTGGTATTCGTGCAATTTGCCGACCATCGGGTCTTTACCGGCACCGCCTTCGCGGTGCAGTCGGACCCGACCGGCGGATTACTGGTCACCAACAAGCACGTGGTGACCGACTCCGCGGGCAACATGGCCGAGCGTATCGGAGTGGTTTTCAACGGCACACCGCAGAACTTCAAGGCCGACCTCATCCGGGTCCACCCCGATGCCGACCTCGCCCTTATCCGGGCCTCTGTGCACCGCGGGTTCCCAGTCGTGAAGAAGGTCGCCCCCGCCTCCCGCGGCGGGGCCATGGGCGAGTCGGTGGCGATTCTGGGCTTCCCTCTGGGGCTGGACCTCGCCAAGGGGCAGGACTGGTCCCAGGTCGGCGCAGCCGCGACCCTGACGCTGGGCACCGTGTCCCGGGTGCTGCCCGGGGTCCTGCAGCTCGACAGCTACGGGGCGCAGGGCTCGAGCGGCAGTCCCATCTTCGACCGGGAGGGGAGCGTCATCGGGGTTCTGTATGGCGGCCAGCCCGGGAGCAACGGCCGGATCATTTACGGGGTCCCGGCGCGGTATGTGCAGGAACTCATAGCCGGGCAGTAGGGACGCGGGTGGCAATGAGCCGTGTGCCGTGGACCATGGGGCGCCAGTCCAGCTCCGAGCGGTTCCTGAGGCCCAAGTTCATGGCCCACAGCTTTTGTGTCCCCAGTCACCGCCCGAAGACCTCACAGACCACACAATGGGCGGCATGGACCTGTTTCGCGACCGCCGGTTCCTCTCCGAACGTATCCTCTCCGGCGCCGCGGTTGGCGGCGTCGTTCTGTTCATTTTCGGTGTTACCGCGGGCGCCGTCTGGACGATCGATCGGGTAGACGCCGCCGTTCGTGAGTCCGCCCGCCGCACCCTGACCACGGTTCTCGCCACCGCCCACGAAGCCTCCCACCACTGGGCCACCCGACAACAGGGGCTTGCCGCTTCGACGGCCTCAACCCGGGAGCTGGGACGGGTAGTCGAGGCGGCGGTGGATTCCTGGCGCCGCACCGGCCGCGTGGGTGAGAGCGCGGCCGCGCTGCAGCGGGTCCTCGACCCGGCAGTGCGATCCAACGGCTTGATGGGCTACTGGATCGTCGCCGACGATGAACACGCGGTGTTCCGCTGGCCAGAGTCGCTGTCGGAACGCATTCCCGCCTCGATGCAGGATGCCGTCTCGAAAGCGCTCGACGGCCTCCCCGCCTTGAGCCCTTTCCCGGGCGACACCCTCGCACAACCCCAGCTGACCGCCCTCGCCCCGATCCGCGACAGCCACGGCCAGGCCGTGGCGGTGCTGGCGCTGGTGCTGCCGGTGGAGCAGGAGCTCGACCAGGTAGCCGAACAGAGCCACAACCGCTCCCTGGGACAGACCTATTTCTTCGACCGCGCGGGGGTAATCCTCGGCAGCAGCGTGAGCCGGCCCGACCTGGTGCTGCGCGAGCCGGGCACCGGTCGCCTGACCCGGATGGCACGGGAGGCGGTGCGGGGTCAGCCAGGCATCGACCTGGACGGGTACCGCGACCACCGCGGCGTGCGGGTCGTGGGGGCGTGGGAGTGGGACGACCAGCTGGGCCTGGGCCTGGCGGTGGAGACCGACGCGGACGAGGTCTACCGAGTCAGCGACACCGCCCGGAAGGCGATCCTCATCGGCCTCGCCATCACGCTGCTCCTGTTCCTCGCCGTGCTGCTGAGCGTCACCCAGGCGCGCCGGCGGGCGGTGGCTCTCTCCGCCCTGCAGCGCCGTCTGGCCGCCGTACTGGAGTCGACCACCGACCCGGTGTGCTTTGCCGATCAGGCGGGCCAGGCGATCTACCTCAACGACGCGGGGCAGGAGCTGCTGGGCAGTGGCCGCGAGCCCCCGACCCGTGGAATCGCCCCGCCCCGCTGGGCGCAGCTGCTGCTCCGGCCGGAGACCCTGGCGGAGGCCGCCGAGCGCGGCAGCTGGGTCGGAGAAAGCACCATCCTGACGGTGGACGGGCGCGAAATTACCCTGTCGCAGGTGATCCTGTGCCATCGTCGCGACGGGACGGTGGACTTCTATTCGACGATCGCGCGGGACATCACCGAGCGAAAGCACCTGGAACGGCGGCTGCGAGACGAGAAGGAGCGCGCCGAGGTGACCCTCGGCTCCATCGGCGACGCCGTGGTCCGGACCGACGCCCGGGGCGCCATCGAGTATCTCAACCCGGTGGCGGAACAGCTGCTGGGCGTGCCGACCGCGGAAGTGGCCGGCCGCCCCATCTCCAACGTGCTGGCCCTGGTGCACGAAAGCACCCGGGAGTCGCTGGAGAACCCGGTCGAGATCTGTCTCCGCGAGGGACGGGTGGTGGGCCGATCCAACCTGTCGCTGCTGGTGCGGCCCGACGGACGCGAGTTCGCCATCGACGACAGCGCCGCCCCGGTGCGGGACACCGAGGGCGAGGTGATCGGCGCGGTGCTGGTGTTCCACGACGTGAGCCGGGCCCGGACGCTGGCCCGCCAGCTGGCGCACCAGGCCTCGCACGACTTCCTCACCGGCCTGGTCAACCGGCACGAGTTCGAGCGGCGGGTAGGACGGGCGCTGCAGCGGGCCCAGCAGGAGGCCATCACCCACGCCCTCTGCTACCTGGACCTGGACCAGTTCAAGGTGGTGAACGACACCTGCGGCCACGGCGCGGGGGACGAGCTGCTGCGCCAGCTGGCCAACGCGCTGCAGAAGAAAGTCCGCCGCAGGGACACCCTGGCCCGATTGGGCGGCGACGAGTTCGGCGTGCTGCTGGAGCACTGCCCGCCCGGCCAGGCCACCCGGGTGGCGCACGAGCTGCTGGAGGCGGTGCAGGAATTCCGCTTCGTGTGGGAGGGAAAGCCGTTCGCCCTCGGGGTCAGCATCGGCGTGGTGCCAATCACCGGGGAGAGCGAGAGCCTCGCCACCGTGCTCCGCGATGCCGACGCCGCCTGCTACGCCGCCAAGGAACGGGGCCGCAACCGGGTCCACTTCTACGAGCCCAACGACGCCGCGATGGCGCTCCGGCAGGGCGAGATGCAGTGGGTCAGCCGTATCACCTCGGCCCTCGAGGAGGGCCGCTTCCGTCTGTATGGCCAGGCGATCGTCCCCCTGGTGCCGCGCAGCGGGGAACGGGCCCGGGTGGAGGTGCTGCTCCGGATGGTCGAGCGCGACGGCGAGCTGATCGCGCCCGGCGCCTTCATTCCGGCGGCAGAGCGCTACAACCTGATGGGCGCGGTGGACCGCTGGGTGGTGCGCGAGGTGGCGTCACTGTACGCCGCCAACCAGGCCAGCGGCTGGTCGCCGATCGCCTCGATCAACCTCTCGGGCGCGTCGCTGGGCGACCCGACCATGCTGGCGTTTGTCCGCGATCAGCTGGCACGACACGATTTGTCACCGGAGTCGTTGTGCTTCGAGATAACGGAGACGGCGGCGATCGCGAACCTGGGCCTGGCGGCCCACTTCATCCGGGAACTCAAGGCGATGGGCTGCTGGTTTGCGCTGGACGACTTTGGGAGCGGGATGTCGTCGTTCGCCTATCTGCAGAGCCTGCCGGTAGACTCCCTCAAGATCGCGGGCGCCTTCCTGCGCCACATCGAGACCGACCCGGTGGAGTACGCCATGGTCGAGGCGATCCACCGGGTGGGGCACGTCATGCGGTTGAAGACCGTGGCGGAAGGAGTCGAGAGCCTCGACACGCTGGAGACGCTGCGCCGCATCGGGGTGGATTACGCCCAGGGTTATGCGATCGCCGAGCCTCGGCCGCTGGAGGAGCTGGTGGCGTTGGCGATCAACTCCAGCCGAGCAGCAGAGCGCCCACGCCCAGCATCACCCCCAGGATCGCAACGCTCCAGAGCAGCCAACGTATGAGGTCGGCCTTGAGGTCATCGAGCGGGGCAAGGCCGGTGGCCAGCCGCTGCGGGCCCCAGGCGCCGCCTGGCCGCACCCGCCGGTAGAACCCCTCCAGGACCTCCGGCCGTTCCGGCCGGGTCAGCAGCATCACCGGCACCCAGATCGCCAGCGTCCCGAAGGCCGTCGCCGAGAGCTGTGCGCCGTACCCCAACGCCTTGAAGTCCGGCAGATAGCTGAGCGACGCGAGCGCCAGCGCCGCCCCCATCGCCGCGATCTCGGCCCACGCGTTGATCCGCCACCAGAACCAGCGCAGCAGCAGCACCAATCCCGGACCGGTGCCGATCAGGATCAGGAACCGGAAGACCTGCCCCACGTCGTCCATGAAGAACGAGACCACCGCTGCGATCATGGTCAGCGCCGTCGACGCCCAGCGGGCCGCGAGCAGCAGCCGGCGCTGGTCGGTGACCCCACCGAAGCGGGCATAGAGATCGTTCACCAGGTAACTCGCGCCCCAGTTAATCTGAGTCGAGACGGTCGACATGAACGCAGCCAGCAGACTGGCGAAGACCAGCCCCAGCAGCCCGGGCGGCAGGAACCGCTTCATGAGCAGCGGATAGGCGAGTTCGGGATCCTCGAGCCCGGGCAGGATGAGCAGCGCCGCGAGCCCGACCAGGATCCAGGGCCAGGTCCGAATCACGTAGTTGAGGATGTTGAACAGATGGGTGGCCCGTTCCGCCTCCCGCTCGTTGGCGGTGGCGGAGAGCCGCTGTACGAACATCCCGCCGCCATCGCTGTTACGGAACGCCCACCACTGGACCAGCAGGTAGCCCGCCATGGTGCCGAGGGGGACCAGCGCGTCCTCGCCATGGGGGACGAGCTGCAGCCGGCCGCCCTGCCCCGTCGCCCGCAGCTGCTCGGTCAGGCTGGCAAGCCCGCCGACCTCGTGCAGCGCATAGCCCATGACCAGGAGCGCACCCAGGATCGCGAGCACGTACTGCAGCAGGTCGGTCACCACCACGCCCCAGAGCCCGGCAACGGCGGTATAGACCAGGGTGATCAGCACGATGGGCATGATGGCCCACAGCCGGTCGTCGCCCGGGAGACCGTGCAGGCCCTCCAGCAGGCCCAGCCCGATCATCACCTTGCGCATGGCCAGCATGCCGTAGCCGATGCTGATGCAGTTGAGCGGAACCGCGAACACGAAGGCCCGCGCCCCGCGCAGGAAGGCGGCGGGGGGACCGCCGTAGCGGAGCTCGGTGAGCTCCAGGTCGGTCACCACGCTGGCGCGGCGCCACAGCTTGGCCAGCAGCACGGCGAGCAGCACGTGCGCCAGTGCGAAACACCACCACTCCCAGTTGCCGGCTATTCCGGCCCGGGCCACCCGCCCTGCGACGTACAGCGGCGTATCGACGTTGAAGGTCGTGGCGGCCATGGAGGTGGCCGCCAGCCACCAGGGGATGGCCCGGTTGCCCACGAAGAACTCGGCCAGGTTGCGGGCGCCACGCCGGGCGACCCACAGGCCTAAGGCCAGGCTCGCCGCGAGGTAGAGGAGGACAACCAGCCAGTCGAGGAGGACCATGGGGTGGATTGACGAATCGTTGAGGGTCGGAATGCATGATCCGTCGGCTGGCTTGTCATCCCGAGCGCAGCGAGGGATCTCCGAGACGGCCCGAATGCGAACCTTCTGGGTTTACATGATGGCAAACCAGGCCAAGGGCCTGTACACCGGCATAACGTCGAATCTCTTACGTCGGGTGTTCCAGCACCGTCACCGGCAAGTACCAGGATTCACGACCCGTTACAACATGATTCACCTGGTCTATTGCGAAGGCACCACGGACGTCAGGTCGGCCCTAGCACGGGAGAAGCAAATCAAAAGGTGGTCGAGGAAAAAGAAGGTAGCACTGGTTACCCAGGCGAACCCGGAATGGCGGGACCTGGCGGCCGACTGGTTTGAGACTTAGGCGGATCCCATACTGTCGCTGAGCTCGGGATGACCGCCCCACACTGCCTGGCGCTCTAGACTACTCCGGCCTGCATCAGGGCAACCTCGGAGATCCCTCGCTGCGCTCGGGATGACAAGCCAACTGGGAATAGACCAGACGCACCCCAGCGACCCAACGGCTCACATCTCACCTTCCACCGTTCACCGTTCACCGTTCACCGTTCACCATTTTCACTTCCCCCATCCCCTTCACCGTTCACCTCCTACCCCTGGACCTGCCTCCCCAGCCACGCGGCCACCCCCTCCTGCATCAACCGCTGCCGGTGCCACGCCACCAGGACCGGACAGTCGCCCGGGATCTGCGCCACCAGGCGCGGGTGGGCAAAAAGGACGACCAGCGCCGCTTCATGACACAGCCGCGTGAGGCGATCCAGGCTGTCGGGGCCGAATCCGGCCCTCCCTTTCGCCGCCCGCGGCTCGGCGAAGGCCAGCACCACCCGGTGGCCGCCCTGGCGCTCGAAGATGCCTCGGCCGGCCAGCCAGCGCACCACGTAGTCGCTCGGTCCCGGGGCATACCACCCCCCGAGATCGTCGTCCACCACCGCCAGCTCGATGCCACCCGAGAGGTCCGGCGGGGGCCCGCGCCGGAGCCCGGTCTCGAGCAATCGCGCCGCCACGGCCTGCGACGCGAGGCCAGGCACCCGGGTCGGATTCGGCGCCCGGGCGACCCTGCCCAGGGCCCGCTGGTATCGCGCCAGCGCCTCGGCCACACGCTGCTCGGGGAGACGCCCGCTCTCAACCGCCTGGCCCAGCGCGGCGAGCGTGCCGTCGAGGTCGCCGGGATAGAGCAGGATGTCGCACCCGGCGGCCAGCGCCGCGGTCGCCGCCTCGCCCTCGCTGGCCCCGGCACGCGCCCCTTCCATGATGAACGCATCGGTGACCACCAGCCCCTCGAATCCAAGCGCCGACCGCAGGTGTCCGAGGATGACCGGGGAGCGGGTGGCGGGGACCCCGGTGGGGTCCCAGGCGGGGAACGCGACGTGGGCGGTCATCACGGAGGCGACACCCGCCTGGACCATGGCGGCGAACGGCCGCAGGTCGGTCGAGCGCAGCTCCTCGAGCGAGGTTCGCACGGCCGGCAGCCCCTGGTGGGAATCGCCGGTGGTGCGGCCGTGCCCCGGATAGTGCTTGGCGCAGGCGAGGACGCCTTCCGCCTGGCAGGCCTCCATCCACTTGACCACATCGGCGGAGACCCGCTCGGGATCGGCTCCGAAGGACCGGCTCTGGACAATGGGATTCTCCGGCTCGAGGTCCAGGTCGGCCACGGGGGCAAAGACCCAGTTGATGCCCACCCGTCCCGCCTCCCGGGCGGTGGTCGCCGCCGCCCAGCGGATCACATCCTCGTCTTCGAGCGAAGCGAGTGCCGCTGGCGGGGGGCATTCGGTGAGTCGCCGGGCCTGCTGTCCGGCACCCCGCTCCAGGTCCGCGCCGATGAGGAGTGGGCGCCGGGCACGGTGGCGGAGTTCCTCGGTCAGCCGGCCGATCTCGTCGGCGCGGGCGCCGGGCACGCCGAAGACGATGAACCCGCCGACGCCGAGGGAGAGCGCCTCGTCGATGGCACGATCCTCGTGGGCGTAGCCGGTTTCGGGCCGCCAGCGGAGCGCGGGAAAGGCCAGCCGGCCCAGACTCATGCGGGAGTGATCTGGCCCAGGATACGGGAGCCGCCGGCGCCGGTCGCGCCGGGGAGATTACCGGGCTGGCCGTGGATCGAGAGATAACCCAGGAGGGCGAAGGCGACGGCCTCCTTGGCATCGCCCGAGAAGAACAGGTCGTCGAACCGGAGCAAGGGTATCCCGCGCTCGCCGAGCAGTGTAGTCAGCCGTTCCACCAGGAGGGGATGGCGCATGCCGCCACCCGAGCCGACCACTTCGGGAGCGCCCGGCGCCCACCGGAGAATCGTTTCGGCCACGGTGCGGGCCGTCAGCTCGACGGCGGTGGCCACGCCATCGGGACCGGGGAGGGCGTGGTGCAGTGTCTCCGCGTAGGAAGCACCGAACCGCTCGCGGCCGGTGCTCTTGGGTGGTGGCGCCGCGAAGAACGGATCCGCCACGAGGCGGGCCAGCACCGCCTGGTCCACCCGCCCGCGGCGGGCGAGCCGCCCGTCCACATCGTACGCCAGCGACGGGTCCACCAGTCGGGCGATCGCGTCGATCACCGCCATACCGGGACCGGTATCGCAGGCGAGGGCACCGGCCTCCACCGCCCGCCGGGGCACATAGCTGAAGTTGGCCATGCCCCCAAGATTGAGCAGCACCCGCGGTCGGTCCGGGTGGCCGAAGAGGAGGACGTCGGCCATGGGGACGAGCGGCGCCCCCTGGCCACCCGCGGCCACGTCCCGGGCTCGAAAGCCGCTCACCACCCGGACGCCGAAGCGCTCGGCCAGGACCGCTGGTTCTCCCAGCTGCCAGGATACCGTGGGAGGTTCGTGCCAGATGGTCTGCCCGTGCAGGGCGATGAAGCCGATGTCCGAGGGCCGGGTGTGGGCCTGCTCCAGCAGGGCCTCGACCGCGTCCGCGGCCCACTCCGCCACCCGCACATGCAGCAGCGCGAGCTCTCGGGGCGTTCCCCGGGCCAGCGCGGCGAGAATCGCGTCGCGTTCCGCTACGGAGTAGGGGCGGGTATGGAAATGGAGCAACTGGACATGGGTGGGGCCCTCAAAGCGCACCAGAGCGGCATCGACCCCGTCGAGGGAGGTCCCGGACATCAGTCCGACGGCAAGGGTGGGTCGCTCGTTCATGGCGCGGCGACCAGCGGCGGGTCGCCGACAATCTCCCGCAGCCGGCCCTTGTGCGCCTCGATCAGGCGGTCGGCTTCCGCCCGCGACACCCCGCGCCGGAGCATGACGATCGCCGGCTTTACCCGCCCTTCCGCCGCCTGGAGGGCGCGCGCCGCCTCGGCGCGGGAGACCCCGGCAGCCTCCATGAGAATCCGCTCGCTCCGGTCGGCGAGCTTGGCGTTCCACGCCCGCAGGTCGACCATGAGGTTGCCATAGGTCTTGCCCAGCCGTACCATTGCGCCGGTCGTGAGGGTGTTGAGTACCAGCTTGGTCGCGGTGCCTGCCTTCATGCGGGTGGAGCCGGTGATCACCTCCGGCCCCACCAGAACGGTGATGCAGACGTCGCAGGTTTGCTTGAGCAGCGGGGGCGGTTCGGAACAGGACACCAGGACGGTGCGGGCGGTGAGGGTCTGGGCTCGCCCCAGCGCGGCCCGCACATACGGAGTGGTGCCGCTCGCGGCGATGCCGACGACGACATCCCGACCGGTCACCCGCTGGCCGTCCATCTCCGCCATGCCGGCGTTGACATCGTCCTCGGCGCCTTCCACCGATCGGACCAGCGCCTTGAATCCGCCGGCGATGACCCCGACGACCATCTCCGGATCGCTGCCGAAGGTGGGTGGACATTCCGCCGCGTCGAGCACGCCCAGCCGACCGCTGGTTCCGGCTCCGACGTAGAGCAGCCGTCCGCCGGCGCGGAACGCGTCCTCGATCAGGTCGATCGCCCGCGCAATCTCCACCCTGGCCCGGGCCACCGCGGCGGGAAGGCCGGCATCCTCGGCGGCGATGAGGTCGACGATCTCGAGGGCGCTGGCCCGGTCGATCTCCGCCGTCCTCGGGTTGCGCCGCTCGGTGAGCCGCGGGTCCACAAAAGAGTCGGTCATTGGTATGCGGGTAGGCAAGCCATAAATTACGTCCCCCGGGTCACCCCCAGCAATGACGTCTCCTCCAGCTGCCCACGAGGTTGCCTTGCGCTCTGCCCGTCGGCTCGTCCCGCTGCTGCTCCTCGCCGGTGCCGCCTGTGCCCGGCCCCATGCCCCGGCAGGCGTCCCGGCCACCGCCACCACCGGTCCCAGTGAGGGGATCAACCCCTCGTGGACGCTGGCGGGCAAGGCACGGGTCGCCGAGGGAAGCCGTGCCATGGTGGTGTCCGGTAGCCCGATCGCGAGCAACGTGGGCCGGGATATCCTGCAGGCAGGCGGCAACGCCGTGGACGCCGCGGTAGC
>JBGQJV010000057.1:0-20819 GCA_041499215.1 Gemmatimonadota bacterium
AACGCCGCAGGTGCCCCGAGGGCCGCCAGGATAAGCAGGTGCCGTGATCGGGATGTCATGGGGTCCGGGTCCAAGGTGAATGGAAGAGAACTCGAGTCCGGCGGCGCCGGGGGAACTTCCCGCGCTGTCCATCTGGCAAGGACGGGCGGGCTGACGGGGACAGTATATGGCGAAAGTGCAGAAGTGTCAAGTAAAATGTGCAGAATATGCAGATAATACACAGCAGCTGTTCAATCTATTAGTCCAGAATTGTGAATTACTAGGCAGCAAATGCGAAAACCGCACCATTTCTGGTGCGGCTCTCCCCGAACGACAGCGACGAACACCCCCGCTACACCCGGCCAACTCCTTGCCAATCAGCCGGTTACTACATCCCGAGGTCCTCCAGGCCCGCCTCGTTCCGGTCCCAGCGGTATTCCATATACCTGGCCGTCTCCTCCGCCAGATCCTCACCCAACAGCCGCTCTACCACGTGGAGCGACATGTCGATCCCGGCCGAGATCCCCGCTGCAACCACCACCCGGCCATTATCCAGAAACCGGACCCCCTCACGCACCCTGGCCTTCGGCGCCGTCTCCCGTAGCAGGTCCAGCGCTCCGTGGTGGGTGGTTGCCTCGAGCCCGTCCAGCAGCCCGGCGCTGGCGAGGATCAGGGCGCCGGTGCACACCGACAAGAGGAGCTCTGACTTCGGCGCCGCACGCAGCAGCCAGTCACGCACCACCGGGTTGTGCATTTCCCGCCGCGTGCCCATGCCGCCGGGGATGACGAGCAGGTCCGCGGCGGGGGCCCGGTCGAGGGTCGTGTGGGGCAGCAGGCGGAAGCCGTTCCGCAGGCTCACCGCTCCCGGGCGCTCGGCCACCAGGGTCACGCTGAACGGCTCCAGTCCGTGACGCCGGCCGGCCACGGAGAAGACCTCGAACGGCCCGGCGACGTCCATGACCTCCGCGTCGTCGAACACGAGCATCACCACCTGGCGCGGGGCCATGCTAGCGCCGCTCCGTGACGCCGGGGGAGTGCTGGTCCTGATCCAGGTCGATCCCCTTCATGAGCGCTCCGAGGAGGACCATGCCACGGAATCGACTTGGCCCGGCTCAGCCAGGAATGGGAGTGTGACGCCCTGAGCATGCGACATGAGGAATCCTGGTGGAGATGATCCTAAGTTAGAGGCGCTAGCCGCCTGGGGTCAGTTATTCGGACGGGAGGGGCGCAACCGCGGGAACACGTTCGGAGGTTCGTTCCTTCCGCCTCTTCCGCCGTCCCGCCGTTCCGCCTCTCCTCCCTGGCCTGACGCCCGACGCCTGAAGCCCTAGATTCCGTCTCGATGCCCGAACACGCCTGCCCCACCTGCCAGACTCCCGTGCCGGAGTCTGCGTTGTTCTGCCCGCAGTGCGGGACCCGCACGGGCATTGGCGATTCCCGGGTCCAGCCCGGCGGCGGGAGCGATGTTCCCAGCCGGCTGGCTCGGGCCCTGGGGGACAAGTACCAGGTTCGCCGGCTGCTTGGTGAGGGCGGCTTTGCCCAGGTCTACGAAGTCTGGGACACCGACCTGCAGCGACGGCTGGCGGTGAAGGTGCTCAAGCCAGACATCGCCTGGTCGGCGGGGATGCTGGAGCGCTTCCGCCAGGAATGCCGCTCCATCGCGCGGCTGACCCACCCCAACATCCTCGCGATTCACTTCGTGGGTGAAGGCGAAGGGCTGATCTACTACGCCATGCCGTTCGTGGAGGGAGAATCGCTCTCCAGTCTGCTGCGCCAGGGCGCGCTCCCGCTGGATCGGGCGCTCGGCATCCTGCGCCCGTTGCTGGATGCCCTGGCCCACGCCCACAGCCAGGGCCTCATACACCGGGACATCAAGCCGGACAATATCATGCTCGAGGCCAGTACCGGCCGGCCGCTCTTGGTGGACTTCGGGATCGCCAAGCGCCTCGACGGCGCCGGGCATCAGACCCAGACCGGTTTCGTGGTGGGGACGCCGCAGTACATGAGTCCGGAGCAGGCGCTGGGGCAGGGCGACATCGATGCCCGTTCCGATCTCTATGCCGTCGGGGCGGTCCTGTTCCAGATGGTGACCGGGACTCCGCCGTTCGAGGGGGACACCTCGCAGGAGATCGTGGGCAAGCATCTGAGCGAGCCAGCGCCGATCGCCACCGCTCGCAACGCCCGGATCCCGATGTGGCTGTCCGAAGTGATCGTTCGCTGTCTGGCCAAGCGTCCCGTCGAACGGTTCCAGTCGGCCGAGGTACTGCTGGACGCGATCAACTTGGGCCGGGAGTCGGGGGCAACGGAAGCGGTGAGCGCCGAGCGGGTCGCCCAGCGGGTCCAGACCGAGGCCAAAACGGAGATGATGACCACCGCGGAGCGCGCCCGTACCCTGAGCGGTGCGGCCGCCAGCATCAGCGGCCCGCGCTCCTCGACCCGCTCCACCGCTCCCCGTCCCCAGGAGGGTAACCAGCCCGACGCCACGCCGCCGGTCCGATCCCGTCGCTGGCTACCGGTGGTGCTGGTCCTGGTGCCTCTCGCTGCCGCGGGGGGGTGGTTCCTGTTCGGCGCCTCGCCGGTGCTTCTGGTGGAAAACCACCTGGTGGAGCCGATCCGGTTGGTGGTGGAAGGGAAAACGATTGAAGTGGCGCCAGGGGCGCAGACGGAGGCCCCCGTGAAACGCGGAGGACCGTTGGTGGCCCACTGGTACCTGGTCCGTCCGACCGGTCCCGGGAACGTTCCCCTCGGTGTCGAGGTCCAGGGCAGCATTACCGAGCAGTCCCCCGGGGGTCGGATGCCGCACGTGGTGGATGCCGGTTCGTCGGACGTGGCGGTGTTCGCCCCGCTCATCACCAACGCCACCACCGAGCCCCTCGGCGTGATCGTCAACGCGGGACTGGTCAACGCGTTGCCGTGCAACTGTCGGGTGAACCCCGGTGCGGTACGGGCGCGAATCGGCTACTACCCGCTGTTCAAGAACAGCACCGTCCAGGCCAGCTCGCCAGTGGGCACCGTCGCCACCTTCCGCGATCTGGGCGAGTCGGTGGATCGGGTGGCCGGGACGGTGGGACTCAGGTTCGAGGGGAAAGACTTTGGACAGCAGTGAGCGGTAAGGCAGTGAGAAGTGAGAAGTGAGAAGTGAGAGAGGAAAGAGGCAGGGGAAGGGTGTCATCCCCGTTACTGACCTCCCTACCATTCTCACTTCTCACTTCTCACTTCTCACTTCTCACTTCTCACTTCTCACTTACTGCTTCTGCCCCTACGGCTTGATGATGATCAGGTCATTCCCCACCATCAGCGGCAGTCGGCAGGCGGCCGAGTTGCCGATCTCGCAGGCCCGGCGGTAGAGCTGCTTGGCGCGATCGGTGTCCCGCGAGACGCCGCGTCCCTCCTCGTACATGCTCCCTAGTCGCACGCAGGCGTTCGGGTCGTTGGCCTCGCACCCTTTGAGGTAGAGGGCGGCGGCTCGCGCGGGGTTGCTGCTGACCCCCTGGCCCCGCTCGTACATCTCGGCCAGCCTGAAACAACTGGGCTGGTCCACCCCGTCGCACCCGCGCGAGTAATACTGCGCCGCGGTGCCGGTGTTGGGGACCACGCCCGTCCCCGCCTCGTACACGACCCCGAGCCGCCTGCAGGCCTCCGGATCACCCAGATCGCACCCTCGCCGGAACAGCCCCAGCGAGCGGGTCACATCGATGCCGACCGGAAAGCCGCGCTCGAGCCAGGTGCCCAGCGTGGTGCACCCCGGGGCATACTCGTAGTCGCACGAGGCCTGATACAGCGCGGCCGCCCGGCTGGGGTCGGCCGAGCCGAACGGTGGTGGCCTGACGCCCCGGGCGACCAGCCGGCCCAGGTTGGCGCAGGCCACCCCCTGGCGACCGTCGCACGCCATCAGGTAGTAGCCTGCGGCCCGCTCGTAGTCGGCCCTCAGCTCGTACTGAGCCCCGGCGTCGCGACAAGCGGCGACGTCGCCCTTGTCGCATGCGGCGACCCGCTCCTCCAGCACTTGGGCCGGGAGCGCCCGCCAGCTGACTCCCAGCAGCAGGGCAAGCACCAACCCACTCCTTACCACGATCATCGTTGCTCCTTGCACCCGCGACTGGTTCCCTGCCACCTCACCGATCTCACTCCAACCCACTTCTCACTTCTCACTTCTCACTCCCCTTCCCGCTCCCGCTTCTTGAGGCGCATGGCCGATCCCGGGGCCACCGCCTCGAAGCCGAACTTCTTGCGGGCAAGATCGATCGCTGCAGTCAATTCCCTCAGACGGGTACGCGCCGCGGGCTCGAACAGATCCGCCGGTGCCGCCTGGGACAGGTTGGTGGCTGCTACTCCAATCAGGCGTACCCCCTGGCGCCGCCGGCGTGCCTCCTCGAACGCGGGTTGGAAGAGCACCCGGGCCGGCGCGAGCAGTTCCGCGTCCAGATCGGTGGCCGTCCGCAGGGTGAGGCGCCGGGTGACCGTATGGAAGTCACTGTGGCGAAGTTTGAGCGCCACGGTCCGGGCCACCAGTCCTTCCTCGCGCAGCTGCGCCGCAACCAGGCCGACGAATCGCACCAGCAGACCGTCCAGGTACTCAGGGTCGGTGGTGTCCCGGGAGAGCGTTGTCTCCCGGCTGACCGAGCGCGCGAGCCGTTCCGGGTTAAGGGCCGCCGACCCGTGTCCGTGAGCCCGCCACTTGAGTTCCCGCGCGTAGACTCCGATCAGCCTGGTCAGCTCGGCTTCACTCATTCGCTGCACCTGGACCACCTCGGTCAAGCCCACCTGCTTGAGCTTGAGCGAGGTGCGCGGCCCGATGCCCGGCAGGGCCCGGAGCTCGAGACCGGCGACGAACCCCTCTTCCCATCCGGCTCGCACCTCGCAGATCCCCCGCGGCTTGGCGAAGTCCGAGGCGAGCTTGGCGATCATCCGGTTGGGACCGATTCCGATGCTCGAGTCGAGTCCTGTCTCCCGAGTCACCTCCTGACGGAGACGCTCCGCCACCGGAAGCAAGGACACCGGGTGGAGCCGCTCGGTCCCGCCGTAGTCCAGGTAGGCCTCGTCCAACGAGGCCATCACCACCGTCGGGGCAAGCCGAGCCAGCACCTGGCGGACCGCCCGGGAGGCGTCCCGGTAGTGGGCGAACTCTCCCTTGAAGAACGTGGCGCCTGGGCACAACCGCGCAGCCTGCGCGATCGGCATCCCGGAGCGGACCCCGAACTTGCGTGCCCCGTACGATGCCGATTGCACCACCCCGCGGGACTCGCGCTGTCCCCCGACCACCAGGAGCTCGACGCCGCGGAGCTCGGGATGGTGCCGGCGGCAGACTTCGACGAAGAACGCGTCGAGATCCACGTGCAGGATACGGGGTGCCATCGGGCTATGCGCCAGGCGCTCTGAGCCGGGTGTCCTCAACCATGGGAGAAAGCTACCTGAAGGCGGGAGACCGTGCGGACCCCGGGCTCCGTTGGTTAGGGGCCCGTCGCTCCTGGCACGGCTCAGCTCATGGCTCACGGTTCATGTCCTTCCATACTACCCGACCCGCCAGCCACCTTATACCCTTCACACTCTCTCACTCCCCGGATGCGCTGACGGCATGACCAGAGTCGCGTTCCTTGGCCTCGGCGCGATCGGCCGGCCGATGGCTGGCCACTTGGCGCGGGGCAATCAGCTGACGGTGTGGAACCGGACCCGGGCAACCGCCGACCAGTTCGTCGAGACCCACGGCGGCCTCGTGGCCGCCACGCCACGCCAGGCGGTGGAGAGTGCCGAGGTGGTGGTCACCTGCCTGCCGACCTCCCGCGAGGTCGAGGCGGTGCTGGATGGGCCTGACGGGGTCCTCGCCGGGCTGCCGGCCGGCGCGCTGTTCCTGGACTGCACTTCGGGCGACCCCGAGTCGGCCCAGCGGATCGCACGGCGGCTGGCGGAGGGCGGAGTCGCCTTTGCCGACTGCCCCGTGAGCGGTGGCACCAACGGAGCACAGGCGGGCACTCTGACGGTGATGGTCGGTGCGGATCAGGCCACCTTCGAGCGGGCGCGGCCGGTGCTGGCCGCCTTCGGCAAGCGGATCGAGCACCTCGGTCCGGTTGGGGCCGGCAGCGCCATGAAGGCGGTGAACAACGCGCTCCTGGCGGTAAACATCCTGGCCTTCGGCGAGGGTTTCGCCGCGCTGGTCAAGGCCGGCGTTCCGGCCCGGAAAGCGCTGGAGGTGTTGAACGCCTCGTCCGGACGATCGTTCGTCACCGAGAGCCTGGTGCCCGATCGGGTACTGACCGGCGCGTGGCCCAACACCTTTCGGCTGGCCCTGCTCGACAAGGACGTGGGTATCGCGGTCCGGTTCCTGGATAGCCAGGGCGTGGAGTCGCCCCTGCTGCACCTGACCGGCGAGCAGTTGCATGATGCGCGGGCGGCACTGGGCGAGCAGGCGGATTACCTGGAGGCAATACGGCTTCAGGAACAGCGTGCCGGCGTCGAGATCAGGGGATGATGACTGACTGGGCCGCAACCACCAGACTCTCCGCCAGGGTCATCCTCGCCGAAGGAATGGTGATCCAGGGCGATCTGCACCTGCAGCCGCGGGTGGCGTGGCGGGACGGGCCGGAGACAGCGCTCGAGCTGCTCAATCGCGAGGAGACCTTCTTCGTCATGAGCCTGCCGACCGGAGAGGTGGTCTTCGTGTCCAAGGAGCAGGTCGCGTCCCTGCTGTACCGCGAGGTGGTTCCCGAGGCCGAGCCAGAGCGGGAGTCGGTCGCGCGCCACATTCCGCTGGAGGTGATGATGACCGGCGGGGCCGAGTACCGCGGCGAGGCGGTGAGCGAGCTGCCACCGGCCCGGGCCCGCGCGCTCGACTTCCTCAACGGGCGGGAGCGCTTCTTCTCGCTGCACACCAACGATGGCACCTGCTGTCTCAACCGGCGCTTCGTACGCGCCGTCCGACCGGTGAGCTGATTCCTCCGTGGCAAGACTCGATCGATTCATCCAGGCGTTGTTCGACCACAAGGCCCAGGGGCTGATCCTCGCTCCGGGCCGTCCCGCCAGCCTGTTGCTCGACGGTGGGCCCCGGCCCGTCATGCGTGACCCCCTGGCCCCGCCCCAGATCCTGGCGCTGGTCCGTGAAGTGGTCCCCGCCGGGGAGCAGGAGCGGCTGAACGGAGCCGTCCCGGCCACTTTCAGGTATGCCGGTCCGGGCGGCCCGGTCAGCATCGAGTTCATTCCGGAAAGCGACGGGCCGCGGGTGGTGATCCGCCCGGACCCGGCGGTCCCCGATTCCTCGCCCGGTCCGGCGGCCGCGCCGACGCCGGCCGCGGCCCGGCCGTCGGTCGCCGCCCGCGACCTCGGCGGCGCCAAGGCCATGGTCGAGGCGCTTCTCCGCATAACGGTTGAGGTGAACGCCTCCGACCTGCATCTGCGCACCGGCGAGCAACCCATCCTCCGGCGGGATGGCGAGCTGGTGCGGCATGAGGGTCAGGTGCTGGAGGCCGAGACGCTGGACGACATGCTGGTCAGCATCATGTCCCCGGCGGATCAGACGACCTTCCGGGATACCGGCGACGCCGACTGGGCCCACGAGGTCGCCGGGGTCGCGCGCTTCCGCTGCAACGCAGCCCAGGAACGCCGCGGCCCGATGGGCGTGTTCCGGGTCATCCCCTCCAAGATCCGCACCGCCGAGGAGCTGGGGCTCTCGCCCGAGGTCCAGAAGCTGTGCTGGCTGACCAAGGGCCTGGTCCTGGTCACCGGGCCGACCGGCTCGGGCAAGTCCACCACGCTGGCGGCGATGGTCGACCTCGTCAACCGGAATCGCACCGACCACATCCTCACCATCGAGGACCCGATCGAGTTCGTGCATCCCCCCAAGAAATGCGTGGTGACCCAGCGCCAGGTGGGGCAGCACAGCCGCTCGTTCAAGGCCGCGCTCCGGGCCGCGCTCAGGGAGGACCCGGACATCATCATGGTGGGGGAAATGCGCGACCTGGAGACCGTCTCCATCGCCATCGAGACGGCGGAGACCGGGCACCTAGTCTTCGGCACTCTGCACACCACCACCGCCGCCTCGACCATCGACCGGATCATCGACCAGTTCCCGGTTGACCGGCAGTCGCAGGTCCGGGTGATGCTGGCGGAGTCGCTCAAGGGGGTCATTGCCCAGGTGCTGTGCCGCCGGGTCGGCGGGGGCCGGGTCGCGGCCAAGGAAGTGCTGCTCACCATCCCGGCCGTGTCGAACCTGATCCGCGAGGGCAAGACCTTCCAGGTCCCGTCCATCATGCAGACCAACCGCAAGGCCGGGATGGTGACCCTCAACGATGCCCTGCTCGAGCTGGTAGACCAGAAGCAGGTCGAGCCCAAGGAGGCCTACCTCCGATCGACGGAGAAAGGCGCCTTCGCCAGTGCGCTCAAGGCCAAGCGGCACGACACTTCCTTCCTCGGGGAGACGTAACCAAGGCTTGAGTCGCAGCCGGGGCAGTGTCTAGATTCC
This sequence comes from Gemmatimonadota bacterium, assembly GCA_041499215.1. Taxonomy (GTDB): domain Bacteria; phylum Gemmatimonadota; class Gemmatimonadetes; order Gemmatimonadales; family GWC2-71-9; genus JADJOM01. The sequence continues at coordinate 8,432 of JBGQJV010000057.1, forward strand.
CTCCGGTCGGTCCCGAACCCCTGTCGGGCCGCGAGGGAAGGGTGGCCGCTTGCTGCCACCGGACCCCGGAGCGTTGATGGCCGGTCCTCCTGCCGCCGCAAGACCTGCTGGGATCCTGACTGTCCTGCCCGAGCCGCTTCTGGCCGATGCGGACGAGTTGGGCGCCCTCCTCGATCTCGCCTTGGAGGCCACCGCCGCCACCGCCGCTGCTCTGCTTGTCCCCGAAGGCAATCACCTCCGCGTACTGCAGACTCGCGGGGCCAACGCCCCCGCCCCGGAGGAGCAGGTGTCGCTCGAGGGCACCGTGGCCGGCGAAGCGTGGTACCGTGCCCGGCTCGTCACCGGACCCGAGCCACCGCCGCGCGGCCGGCAGGCCGCCCTCTGGCAGGATGAGCGCACAGTCGACGTGATGGCCGCACCGGTGGCCCTCGATGGCAGACCCGCGGCCGTCCTGGTGCTCTACCATCGTCATCTGGGTCACTTCCGTCGGAGTGACGCGACCAGTCTCAACCGGCTCGCCACCGTCGCGGCTGGACTGTGGGGCGGCCCCGCCGTGGCCCCCGTAGCCGAGTCTCGCACGATGCTCGAGGTCCGCGCCACCGCCCGCCTGGCGCTGCTCGCGGCCGGTCGGCAGGAGGAGTCGGATACCTGGATCGAGCTGGTCCGGACCGCGGCAGCCATGCTGGAGACCGGCTCGGCTCGGGTCTCGGCGGTCGAGGGGACGGATCTGGTATGCCAGGCCGCGACCGGTCGGTTCGCCGACGACGTCGGCCGCCGCCGCTCCCGCGATTTCGGCTTCGAGGGCCTGGCGTTGGACTCCATCGAGGGCGTGCTTGCCAGGGACTGGACCACCGATACCGGGCCGGGCTCGCCCTCCGCCTGGATCCGCTCTCTGGTTTCGGTGCCGCTGCGCCGGCTGGAGCAGGTGGTCGGAGTGCTCACCGTCGCGGACGAGGCGCCGGCCCGGTTTTCGGAGGCCGACCGGGACTCGCTCCTCCGCTTTGCCATCCACGCCACCGCGGCCCTCAGCGAGGCCAGGTTCGCCGCCGCCTTCGAGCGGCACGTGGACGAGGGCCGTCTCGCCACCCAGGTGGCCGGCGCGCTGGCGGCCGCCGAGGATACCCCGGCGCTGCGCCGCGCCATCGTTGCCGAGCTGCGCCGCGCGCTGCAGGCCGACGGGGCCAGGCTGAGCGAGGTGGTCCAGCGGCACGTTGCGGTCACCGCCGTGGACGGCGACCTCGCGCTGCTGACCCAGGCTCCGCTCTCGGGCGCCCGACTCCTCTGCGGGCATGACCTCTCACCACGCGATGTCACCCACCACTGCACCCTGCCTGAGGGTCAGGGCTATCTGCTCGCCGCCCAACTCGGCCAGGTCACCGATCATCCGGGGTGTCTCCAGGTCATCCGCCGGGGGAGCCCGTTCGACCTTCACCAGGAGCGTTTGCTCCGCCGGCTGACCGAGATCACCGAGCTGGCCCTCCTGTCCCGTATCGCCAACGTGCGGGTCAGCCAGTACGCTGACCGCATCCGATCGGTCGCGGAGGTCTCCGCCAATCTGCACCAGTCGCTGCGGCCCGCCGACGCCATGAGCCAGGCCGCGGAGATGCTCCGCCGGGCGCTCGGCGTGGGGACCGTGCGGATCGGACTGGTCGACGAGGTGTGGCAGGAGCTCACCTTCCCCGTGTATCGCCGGGGAAGCGAAGTCCGGGACGGGCTCCGCCGGCCGCTCGGCAGGGGCCTCCTGGAGGAGGTCTGGCGGACCGGCCGCACCCATTTCCTCCCGCAGGCGGCCTCGGAGGAAGCGGCAGCGATGGGCCTGGCCCTGGACACTTCGCCCCGCTGCATCGCCGCCGTACCGCTCCGAACCCGTGGCACGGTGGCGGGTGTCGTCGCAATCGAGGACGAGGCGCACGACCACGCCTTCGAGCCCGAGGACGTGCGTATCCTCGAGATTGTGGCCCAGCAGCTCGGGGTGACGCTGGAGAACCTGGAGAGCCTGGAAGAGGAACGGCGCCAGCGGATTACCGCCGAATGGCTGAGACAGATGGCGCGCACCGCGACCGATCCCTCGGCCCGGCCCGGCCAGGTCTTCGAGTTGGCGGCCGATGCGGCCTTCCAGGGCATTGGCGGGCTGGCGGCAACGGTGGGCTTCCTCCCCGGCGACGGTACCCAGCTGCGGGTGGCGGGTCGCGGTCAGGCCGCCCGCGGCCTCGGCGAGCCGCTGCCGGTCCCCGGCTCAGTCGCGGGCTGGATGCTGGACGAACTGGGCGCGGTGTTCATTTCGGCGAGGCTGGACCAGGATCCCCGAATCACCGCGATGGCCACGGAGGCGGGCAGCGTAGCGCTGGCCGCGGTGCCCGTCTGGTGCGAGAACCGCATCGTGGCGGTGCTGGAGCTCAGCCGCCCGGCGGGAGCCTCCTTCGCGGTGGCCGATGTCGAGCGCCTGGCCCAGATCGCCGACCATGCCGGCGCCGGTTACCAGACGGCCAAGGCGGGCGAAGCGCTGCGAAAATCCGAAGAGCGGTACCGACGCCTGTTTTCCGCGGCGACGGACGCGATCTTCACCCTGGACCGGCAGGGCGTCATCACCTCCTTCAACGAGGCGGCGGAACGGCTGTGGAACGTGCGCGCCCAGGCCGTGGTGGGGGCGCGGTGGGACATCGCACTGCCGTTCGAGAGTCCCGCGATGGTGGCCGAGCAGATCGCCCGGACCATGACCGGGGAGTCGTGCGCCTTCGAGGCCTGGCTGCGCCGGCCCGACGCTGAGCGCGGGGTGCTGGCCATGAGCGTCTCGCCGCTGGTGGAGGATGGCCGCACCACTGCGGTGCTGGGGATCGTGCGGGATGTGAGCGACCAGCGCAGAGTGCAGTCCCAGCTGCTGCAGACGGAGAAGATGTCGGCCATCGGGCAGCTGGTCGGCGGCATGGCCCACGAGATCAACAATCCGCTGGCCAGCATCCTGGTCAACATGGAAATGCTGTTGAGTGAGGCAAAAGACCCCTCCCAGCTGGAGACCCTCACCGCCATCAAGACCGAGACCGACCGCGCGGCCCAGATCGTCCGCAACCTGCTGACCTACGTCCGGGGGCAGGGCCTGGCCCGGACAGTCGTCGATCTGCGCGAGGCGGTCCGCGGTGCCCTCGCCCTCCGTCGCAACCAGCTGCTCAACCAGCAGATCGAGGTCGAGGTACTGCTCCCACCCGAACCGGTACTGGTCTCCGGCAATACGGTGAATCTGCAGCAGGTGCTGATGAACCTGCTGGTGAACGCCGAACATGCCATACGGTCCCACCGGGGCCGCGGCCACCTCTGGATCCGGTTGGCGGTTGCCGAGGGGCATGCGGTCATCACGGTCGAAGACGACGGACCCGGCATCCCCCCCGAGCTGCTCAGCCGGGTGTTCGATCCGTTCTACACCACCAAGCCGGAAGGCGAGGGAACCGGGCTCGGCCTTTCGGTGAGCGCCGGGATTGTGGCCGACCACCACGGCCGGATTGCGGCGGCGGAGCGGCCCGGAGGAGGTGCCCGCTTCACCGTGGAGCTGCCCCTGCTGGAGGGGAGCCAGCGTCCCCCCACGGAGGAGCCCGCCCGGCCGGCACCGGTCCCGCTCAATGGCGCCAGCCGCGGGCGGATCCTCCTGGTGGATGACGAGCCCGACATCCGCCGCAGCATCTCCCGTTTCCTGACTCGGACCGGGTGGCAGGTGGACCTGGCGGACTCGGGCGACGAGGGACTGCGGCTGCTGGGGGAGGGGGACTACGCCGTGGTGCTCTGCGATCTGCGCATGCCCGGGATGAGCGGCCACGAGTTCTATCGCCGGCTGCAGGCGATGGCCTCGCCTGCCGTGGAGCGACTGATCTTCATGACCGGCGATGTGCTCTCGCCCGAGGCCTCGCGCTTCCTGCAGGAGGCCGCCCGGCCGGTGTTGTCCAAGCCGTTCACCCTGCGGGATCTCACCGAGGTGCTGGGACAGGTGGTTCCGGGATAGAGTGCAGAGTTCGAAGTTCTAAGTTTGAAGTTCTCGGACCTGCAACCGGAACTTGGAACTTGGAACTATCTTTCCCGGCATGACCTCACCCGCTCCGATTCTGGTCCTCGTCGCCCCCCAGGACATCGTCAACATCGGCAGCGCGGTCCGGATCGCGAAGAACTTCGGTCTGTCGCAGGTCCGGCTCGTGGCGCCCGAAATCTTCGACCCATGGCGGATCGAGGGCATCGCGCACAACACGGCCGACCTGATCGAGCGGATCACCATTCATCCGACTCTGGCGGAGGCGGTGGCCGACTGCATCTGGACCGTGGCGCTGACTGCCCGGGAGCGGACCGCCAAGCGTACCGTGTACCGGCCCGGGCCCGCGGCAGCAGAGCTTGCGACCCGGGCCGCGGACGGGCCCGTGGCGTTCGTGGCAGGCCCGGAAGACAAGGGGCTCTCCAACGAGGAGCTGGACCAGTGCCATGCGCTGGTCAGTATCCCGACCAATCCGGAGTACAAGTCGCTCAATCTGGCCCAGGCCGTGGCCATCATGTGCTACGAGACCATGCTCGCGCGGGGCGGGGAGCGGCGGCCCATCAAGCCGCCCCGGAAACCGGCGGAGCCCGCCTCGAAAGAGCTGCTGGAGCGGCTGTTCGCAGACTGGCAGCGGGCTCTGTGGGCCATCGACTTTTTCAAAACCCGGCAGGCCGATCACGTGATGCGATCCTGGCGGGAGGTCCTCTTCCGGGCTGACCTCGATGGGCGCGAAGCGTCGCTGGTCAGGGCCATGGGGATCGAGGTCGTCCGGTTCCTCGAGCGGAGCGGTGTGCGGCTCCCGCCGGAGGCGTCCGGAGTCGGGGGTGGGGGGGCGGCGGTACAGGAAGGCGAGGCCTGACGCACTCGGCGCACTTTCGGCGCTTGGAGGATGCCCCGGGTGTCCGTTAGTTTTACCCGCGCCTTGATTCCCACTTTCCGAGGGAGCCGCACCCGTGGGGCGATCCGCCGCATACTGGGCTACCAACCTGTACCCGAACTCCCGCCAGGAACCCAAGCCCTCGGCTCCCTATAAGGACCTTCCCACCGCTGCCGGAGCGCGCTTCCGCCGCCTGCGTGAAGGGCTGCTCAAGCTTCCCGGCGTCATTGAACACGTGAAATACATGGGGACCTCGTGGCACTGGACCTGGGAGTTCGCGGTTGGGCACCGCAAGCTCTGCTGGGTACACGTGATGCAGAGTGGCCCTGCGATCACCTTTACCATCGCCGACCAGGAGGAACCCAAGGCGCTGGCCGTGCCGCGGCTCCCCGCGGCGATCGGCTCCGCTATCCGGAGCGCGCAACGCACCGGACCGGTGCGCTGGTGTGCGCTCGACGTCGGCGATCAGAAGGCGGCCGATGCCTTCCTGAGCTTTGTGAGGCGGAAGCTGGCCTGGCTGGTGGCGGAGACGCCGGGTGCGGGGACCGGGCGGCGCTCGCTGGTCAGCTGAGAATCCAGAATCATTTGATCGGATAAATGGGTTCCTGAGGTTGGTTCAATTGGAATCTGCGAGTATACTTGTCGCCCAACGGCTTGCCGCTCGTGAAACAATTCACAATCAGTAACCCCCCAGAACCCCGCGGGTTCTGTCGCCCCGCGGCCGCGAGAAATCATGCGTAAGCTGGCACTTCTCGGAGTCGGTTCACTTGCGCTGGCCCTCGCCGCGGCTGTGCTGTTCCGGAGTTCCACGAGCAGCGCGCAGACGCCAGCGAAGCCCGACTCCCTCGTCGCGTGGGTGCTCGCTCCGGGCGACACCGCCAACCTCAAGGGGCCCCGCCAGCCGGTCTTCTTCCGGCACGACATTCACGTCGGGGTCTACAAGACGCCCTGCCAGTACTGCCACTACTCGGTCGCCGAATCCAGCGAGCCGGGCATCCCGAGCATGCAGACCTGCATGGGTTGTCACCTGGTCATCGGGGGCTCCGATTCGACCCACAAGGCCGAGATCAAGAAGGTGCGCGACGGGTGGAACAACAAGCAGCCCATCGAGTGGGTGCGGGTTCACAGTGTGGCTCGGCATGTGCACTTCTCGCACATGCGCCACATCAAGGTGCTGGGCCCCAACGCGTGCCAGAGCTGTCATGGCGACGTCGCCCGCATGCCCCAGGTTTTCAAGGTCCAGAACATCAACAACATGGGCTTCTGCGTCACGTGCCATCTGCAGCGCAAGCTGAACCGCGACTGCACGGCGTGTCACTACTAGGCCAGCCGCCAGCCATTAGCCGTTAGCCATCAGCCGGTTGTGGCGCGATGCGGCGAACGGCAGGGGTACGACTGGTCAGAGCTAACGGCTAAGGGCTAACGGCTAACGGCCAAAGGCTTTTCTCAATGCCCCAGGAATCCACGCAGGACGGCATCGACCGCCGCCGCTTTCTCCAGGTGCTGGGCGTCACCGGCGCCGGCGCCGCCGTGGTGTCCGGCTGCTCCACCAGCAAAGTCGAAAAGCTCATCCCCTATCTGGTCCAGTCCGAAGACCAGGTCCCGGGGATTCCGACCTGGTACGCCAGCACCTGTACCGAGTGCTCGGCCGGCTGCGGGCTTCACGTGAAGACCCGGGAGGCCCGGGCGATCAAGCTGGAGGGGAACCCGAACCACCCGGTCAACGCCGGGAAGCTCTGCGCCCACGGGCAGTCGGCACTGCAGGGGCTGTATAACCCGGGCCGCCTCAAGGGCCCCATGGCACGCCAGGGGGACGGCAGCTTCAAGGACATCACCTGGGACGAGGGCATCGCGCTGCTCGCCGGCAAGGTGCAGGGGGCCGGAGGCAAGGTCGCGGTGATATCCGGCGCGGGCCGCGGGACCTTCTCCGACCTGCTCGCCGCCTGGACCCAGGCCCTCGGCGGCAAGACGGTCCGCTACCAGCCCTTCGGGTTTGAACCGGTGCGGACGGCCAGCCAGCAGGTCTTCGGCCTGGCCGAAGTGCCGGCGTACGACTTTGCCGCGGCGAAGTACATCGTCTCCTTCGGCGCCGACTTCCTGGAGAGCTGGATCTCGCCGGTGGAGCACCAGCGGGGCTTCGCGGAATCACATGGCTTCTCCAGCGGGAAGATGGCCAAGCACGTGATGTTCGCGCCCAGGATGTCCCTCACCGGCCTCAACGCCGACGAGTGGCATGCCCTCAAGCCGGGCAGCGAGGCGGTGATCGCGCTGGCGATGGCCAACGTGATCCTCGCCGAGCGCAGTGTGAATCCGGCCGACGCGAACGGCCTGCGCGGCGTGCTGGCGGGCTACACCCCCGAGAAGGCCCAGCAGGACAGCGGCGTTGGGGCGGAGATCATCCGCCGCATCGCCCGGGAGTTTGCCGGGGCGCAGCCGGGTCTCGCGGTCGCCGGAGGCGTGGCCAGCCAGCACCGCGGCGCAGTGGAAGTCTGCGCCGCGGTCAACCTGCTCAACTACGTCGCGGGGAACGTGGGCCTGACCGTGAAGTACGGCGCCGACCAGGATACCGGGGACGGCTATGCGGCGCTGCTCGGTCTGCTCGCGGCGATCGACCGGGGGGAGGCGCAGGTCGCCATCGTGCACGAGTCAAACCCGGCCTACTCCCTGCCCAGGGCCGCGGGCTTCGAGACGACGTTCAAGAAGGCGGGGTTCAAGGTCTCCACCTCGCTCTACCTCGACGAGACGGCGGCGCAGTGCGATCTGCTGCTCCCCAACCACCACGCCCTCGAGCGGTGGGACGATCTGCGGCCCCGCCGCGGGATCACTGGCCTGCTCCAGCCGGTCATGGAACCGGTGTTCAAGACCCAGGCAACCGGCGAGGTGCTGCTCAAGGTGGCCCAGAAGGTCGGCGGGGCGCTGGCCTCCTTCAACGCCCCCTCCTGGGAGGCCCATCTCAAGACCCAGTGGCTCAAGGCAGTGGGTGGTGAAGCGGCCTGGCGTGACGCGCTGCAGCGGGGTGGGCTCTACGGCGACGCTCCGGTCACCCCGGTGCGGCTGGCCCCGGGTGCGGCCCAGGTGGGCTACACCGCGCCGGTCTTCGACGGCGAGCCCGGCGAGTCGGCCTTCTGGTTCACGCCGGTCGCGTCGGTGATGGGTGACGGCCGGTTCGCCAACCGGCCGTGGATGCTGGAGCTGTCGGATCCGGTCACCAAGATCACCTGGCACTCCTGGGTGGAGCTGCATCCGGAGACCGCGGCGCGGCTGGACGTGCGTGAGGGGGAGGTGGTCCAGCTCACCTCGCCGCACGGCACAATCGAGGCCCCGGTCTACGTGTACCAGGGCATCCATCCGGACGTGGTGGCAGTGCCGCTGGGTCTCGGGCATACCTCCTATGGCGATTTCGCCACCGGTCGCGGAGTCAACGCACTCGACCTGCTCGACGGCAAGGAGAGCAGGGGTTTCCTGCCCTACTTTGCCACCCGCGTGACCCTGACCCGGACCCGCAGGTTCCACAAGGTCGCCAAGACCGAGGGCACGACCCGGCAGCTGGGCCGCGGCATCGCCGACGCGATGACTCTGGACCAGGCCAAGAAGGGGCTGACCCCCGCGCTCGCCGCCCGGGAGGAAGGGCACGAGGAGCACGAGGTCAACACCGACCGCGAGGTGCAAGCGATCGAGGGGTTCCGCGAGAGCCAGCTGCAAAAGCGGAAGCATGGGGCCTACGCCGCCGAGGACCTGCCGCAATGGGGCATGGTCATTGACCTCGCCCGCTGCACCGGCTGCTCCGCCTGCGTCACGGCGTGCTATGCCGAGAACAACATTCCGTGGGTGGGGGAGGCGGAAATCGTGCGGGGCCGTGAGCTGACCTGGATGCGGATCGAGCGGTACTGGGAGGGCGGCGAGTATGCTGAGCCGCTGGAGGCCCGGTTCGTTCCGATGCTGTGCCAGCACTGTGACAACGCGCCGTGCGAGCCGGTCTGCCCGGTCTACGCGGCCTACCACACCCCCGATGGCCTGAACGGCCAGGTGTACAATCGTTGCGTCGGCACCCGCTACTGCGCCAACAACTGCCCCTACAAGGTCCGCTACTTCAACTGGTACGCGTACAACCAACGGGCCTTCCCTGAGCCGCTCAACCTCGGGCTCAACCCCGACGTGACCGTACGCGCCCGCGGCGTGATGGAGAAGTGCACCTTCTGCGTCCAGCGGATCCGCGGGGCCCAAAACCAGGCCCGGCTGGAGGACCGCAAGATCGAAGACGGTGAGATCGTGACCGCCTGCGCCCAGGCCTGCCCCTCCGGGGCGATCGTCTTCGGTGACACCAAGGACCCCGCCAGCCAGGTCAGCCGGCTGCGGGAAGACCACCGTGGCTATCACATACTCGAGGACTTGAACGTGCGTCCAGCCGTGACCTATCTGGCCAAGGTCCTGCACCGCGCGGAGGCCTGACCGATGGCCGTCATCGCGCACGACCCGAGCACTCCCACCCAGACCCATCATGAGGTCACCCGGGACGTCGTCAATACCCTGGGGACCGCGGGGCGGGGCTACTACCTGCTCACCGGGGCGATCGTCGCGCTGTTCCTGGTCGGGCTGGTGACCTTCATCCTGCTGCTCAAGGATGGGCTCGGGCTGGCCGGATATACCCCGCCGATCTTCTGGTCGGTCTACATCACGACCTTCGTGTTCTGGATCGGCATCGGTCACGCTGGTACCCTGATCTCCGCGATCCTGTTCCTGTTCCGCTCGCCGTGGCGCACCGCGGTCTACCGCGCCACCGAGGCGATGACGGTGTTCGCGGTCATGACCGCGGCACTGTTCCCCATCATCCACATCGGGCGCCAGTGGTTCTTCTACTGGCTGCTGCCGTATCCGAACCAGCGTTGGCTGTGGCCCAACTTCAAGTCGCCGCTGGTGTGGGACGTGTTCGCGATCTCCACCTACTTCACCGTGTCGGCCACCTTCCTGTGCGTAGGCCTGGTGCCGGACATTGCCGCGGCGCGCGACCTGGTGACCGGGTGGCGGCAGAAGGTGTACAGCATCTTCTCCCTGGGCTGGAAGGGCACCGACAACCAGTGGCGGCACTACAGTCGGGCATACATCTACCTCGCGGCGCTGGCTACACCGCTGGTGCTGTCGGTGCACTCGGTGGTGTCCTGGGACTTCGCAATGTCCATCATCCCCGGCTGGCACGGCACCATCTTCGCCCCCTACTTTGTGGCCGGGGCGATCTACTCCGGCGTCGGCATGGTGCTGACGCTGCTGATCCCGCTCCGCAAGACGCTCAAGCTGGAGCACATGATCACCGAGTACCACTTCGACAATCTGGCCAAGCTGACCCTGCTGACGGGCTCCATCCTGTTCTACGCCTACGCGATGGAGTATTTCGTCGGCTGGTACAGCGGCAACACCTACGAGCAGATCACGTTCTGGCGCCGGGCGTTCGGGCCGGCCTGGTGGGGCGGCTGGACCATGATCATCTGCAACGCCTTCGTGTCCCAGCTGTTCTGGTTCCGGAAGATCCGCACCAATCTCACTGCCCTCTTCGTCATCTCGATCTTCATCAACGTCGGGATGTGGTTCGAGCGCTATGTCATCATCACCTCGTCGCTGAGCAACGACTTCCTCCCGTACGCCTGGTCCCAGATGAATCCCACCTGGGCCGACTGGGGCATCCTGGCCGGCTCGTTCGGCTGGTTCGGGATGTGGTTCCTGCTCTTTGCCCGCAGCTTCCCGGTGGTGGCGATCCAGGAGCTGAAGGAGCTGATCCCGATGCCCCGCCTCCGGAAAGGAGGTCACTGATGGGCAAGATGGTGCCCGGTGTCCTCGCCGCGTTCCAGCATATCGACGCGGCCTGCGATGCCATCAGCGCACTCCGGGCGCAGGGGCGGAAGGACTTCACGGTCTACTCCGCCTCGCCCAACCACGAGCTGGAATACGCTCTGGGAATCGAGAACAGTCCGGTCCGCCTGTTCACCCTGATCGGCGGCATCACCGGTGTCGCTGCCGGGCTCGGCATGACCTTCTGGATGTCGCTCGACTGGCCGCTCGTGGTGGGCGGCAAGCCGATCGCCACCGTGCCGCCCTACGTGGTGTTCATGTTCGAGCTGATGGTGCTGCTCGGCGCCCTCAGCACGGTCGCCGGGCTGGTGATCATGTCGCTCACCAAGCCCACGACCGGACTGGCCTACGACCCGAGCTTTTCGGACGACCGGATCGGGATCTTCGTGCCCTGCGGCTCGAGTGATGCCCCGGTGGTGGAGCGAATGCTGCGCGAGGCCGGATCCGTGGAGGTGCGTCATGCGGCGTAGCCGCCTCGCGCGCCTCGCCGCCTTGCTGGCGGCTCTCGGCACTACCGGGTGCGATTTCTACTACAATGACATCCCCGGCCCGGACGACTTCATGCACCTGGTGCCGTGGTTCGACGCTATGATCACGCAGCCCGCGGTCTATCCCTACCAGCGCGCCGATATCCCCCGCAACACCGTGCCCGGTACCGTGCCGGTGACCGGCGGCGAGGCCGACTGGAGCGCGGAGTGGAGCGTGCTCAATACCGCTACCGCCGACAAGCTGGTCAACCCGCTCGCCGGCCAGCCGGCCTCGGCCGTGGGCGACACGCTGTTCCACACCTACTGCGCCGTGTGCCACGGGCAGGTGGGCGCGGGGGACGGCAAGGTGGGCGTGCAGCTGGCGGCGCTCTCCCTGCTCACCGACCGGGCCAAGGGATACAGCGATGGCTACATCTACTCGATCATCCGCTACGGCCGGGGTGTCATGCCCAAGTACGGCGACAAGGTCCATGGCCCGAAGCGCTGGGAGATCGTGAACTACGTGCGGCAGCTGCAGTCGGGCGGCGGGACCGCGCCGGCGGCGCCCGGAGGAAACAACTGATGGGCACCACCCTCGTGCGCGACAAACTCGCAGCCCGTTCGCTGACCGGCCGCTACGCAGTGTTCTTCGGCCTGGGGATCGCTCTGGCGCTGGTGGGCGCGGTGCTCTTCCTGCTGGCCCTGGGCGGAGAGAATGCCGACCGGGCCTGGCACCTGTTCCACGTGAACTGGGTGTTCTTCACCGGCCTCGCCGCCGGCAGCTTCGCCTTCGTGGCGGTGCAGAAGGTCACCAACGCCAAGTGGTCCGGTCTGATAATCCGCTTCGCCGAAGCGGCGCCGTTCTTCTTCTTCCCGGTCTCGCTCGTCGGGTTTCTGCTCATCTTCACCGTCGGCTACTCACACATCTTCCCCGAGATGCAGGGGCTGGGTCACGGGAAGGAGCTGTGGCTGTCGCACGGGTTCATGTTCGGCCGTCTCGCGGTGGGATTGGGCCTGCTCTTCTACCTCGGATTCCGGCTGGTTCAGGCCGACCTGATTCCCGACCTGTACGAGACCGGCGGGCTGGTGACCGGCGGACGGCAACGGCTGTTCCAGTCCTGGTCGGCCGGGTTCGACGGCAGTCCCGAGAGCCAGGCCCGCCACGACGCAACGATCCGGACGCTGGCACCGATC
>JBGQJV010000058.1:0-20623 GCA_041499215.1 Gemmatimonadota bacterium
CTGCCAAGCCAGAGCAGCACATCGATCACGGGGTCGCGGTTCCACCGGCCTCCGCTCGGCGCCGGCGCTTCACCGTCCTCGTTACCCGAAGGGCTGATACGGGGGTGAGCTCCACGTTGCGGTTCTCGATCCCCTTGGTAAGCGTACTCGGCCGCCCGCGCGCGAATGCTTGACCAGTTGAAGCGGCTGCACCCGTTTCAGACCCCCGATACCCAGCGTCTGGCCATCCTCTTCGCCGTCGTCCACTTCGCGCAGGGCATGCTATCCGTTCCGCGCCATCGTGGGCGTCGAGTTCTCCCGGACGCTTCATCGGATGGCCGAGGCGAACATCCGCGTCTATCGAGCTCGCGCCAGAAGTGCTTCGCGATCCAGTCGGTCTGCATGGACGCCGCGGAGTGGCCGATCCCGGACGAGCCGACGGTCGTCTTTCTCTACAATCCGTTCCTGCCGCCGGGCGTCGCTCGACCGGACACGCCGAGACGTGGTCATCGTCTACTACAATCCGCTCTCCGCCCACGTGATCGAGGACTTCGGGTTCCTGCCCCACACAGCAGGAGCTGAGCCTGCCGTACGACTTCACTCGCGAGATCCAGCGGCGGGTGACGGTGCTCCGTAACTAGGAGCGCGGGGCGAGCATCTCCTCGATCGGCCGCCCGTCGACGTCGGGCAGCGAGACCCCCAGCATCGCGGTGATGGTGGGAGCGAAGTCGGTGATCGAGATCGTGCGCTCGATCTTGCCCCGCTTGATGCCGCCGCCCACGGCCACGAAGAATCCCTCGGGGCGGTGCTCGCCGGTGCGGCAGTAGCGGTTCTCGCCCTCGATCACCCCGATCTTGTCCGAGCCGATCCGGATCCGGCCCGTGCCGGATCTGCCCGCGGTGGCGGTGCCCAGCACCACCTCCGGATTCCACTCGACGAGCAGGTCGGGCAGCAGGTCCAGGTGCTCGCCCTGATACAGATCGCGGGTCCGCGCGACACTCGCCACGACGGGCTTGCCGCTGGCCAGGTCGCGGATGTCGAGCAGATCGTGCTCGAGCTGCGCGCTGAGGGCATCCATCTCCGTCCCGCGGGCCACCAGTCCCGCCGGCTCCCGGCCGACCAGGTTGAACCGGATGCCGCCCACCGCGAAGCCGTTGTCCACGATGAAGCAGCGGCTGCGCGCGTGATCGAGCTTCGGCGCGGGGAGGTGCTCTGGGCCATCGATCCAGCCCCGCAACAGGCGCTGCACGGGCTTGAGCGAGGCCTTGACGAAGCCCGGCATCGCGCGCCACCCCACCGCGAGCAGCCCGTCGAGGCGGTCGCGGAGGCGCGGCGCCCGTGCCACGACCGGCGCGGCCTTTGGGGGCACCGCCACGCCGAGACGGATCAGGATCTCGTGGAGCAGGAACTGGGCGCCGTGCTTGTGGGCCATGCCGTGCCCGGCCAGCACGATCACCTTCGTCTGCGGGCCGACCTCGCCCAGGATCCGTCCGATCGCGGCGTCGATGGCCACGTAGACGTCCTTGATGGGATCGCCGGTCACCCGCGCCACCGCGGGATCGTGCCCGGGGTGCGAGGGGTCGTGCAGGTGCCAGCACTGGTGTCCGGCGCAGTGGCTCTCGGTGAAGACCTGGGCGAAGAACTGCCAGCCGCCCTGGCGCAGGTAGTGACAGGTCAGGTCGGCCTTCGCGCGAACCCCGCGAACCAGCGTGTCCCGGAACCGGACGAAGTCCTGGGGGCGGCGGTGCTCCACGTTGCAGGAGCCGGCCTGCGGGTGGAGGCCGAACCGCGACTTGATCTCCGCCTTCAGCGTGGACGGCCACGCCCGGAACCCGTAGTTCTCGTCGTGGGAGCCCCACTCGACCGTCTGGATGCCGTTCAGCCCTTCGGTGATTCCCGAGAGGGGGATGTCGAGCACGGCCACGCGCTTGCCCGCGCGGCTCAGGAAGTTCCAGAACGGCTGGCGCTTGATGTGCTCGCCGGTCGGGTGGAGCGCGATCTCGTAGCTGCCCTCTCTGAGCTGCACGAGGCTGTGGATGCCGTGCCGCGCGGGCGAGACCCCGGTGTAGAACGAGGGCCAGATGGATCCCACGAAGAAGCCCCGCGGCGCCATGGTGTGACCGACCAGCCCGCGGGCCAGCAGGGCCTGGAAGTTGGGGAGCACGCCGGCGCGCGCCCACTCGAGGATCAGGTTCTTGTCCCCCGCGTCGATCTCGAGGAACAGCACGTCGGTCGGAGAGATCACGGACGCCTCCTCACGTGAGCAGATGGCGCGTGTACGGGAGGTATCGCCAGCCCTGGGGATGCATCACGGTCTGGAGATGGAGCTTCCAGGCAAGAGCCGTGCGCCCCAGGGACAGCCCCGTCACCGAGGCCCCGTGGAGGGCCGCCACGTACTTGCGCCGCAGGCGGCTCCGCACCTCGGGGGGCACCGGCAGGCGCAGCAGCGCCTTGATCGCGGCCGGCTGATGCAGGACGTACTCCCGTGACTTCGACAGGGATCCCGGCGTGTCCTCGTTGTAGATGAAGGTCGGTGTCTGCAGGAAGGCGATGCGACGCTCGAGCGAGAGCACCGTGGCCAGATACGTCCACTCCAGGTACGCGGGCATGGCGCGGAAGTACGCGGTCGGGACCGTCGCGGTGCGAAAGAGGCCGGCGCACGGTGGCAGCCACATCGAGTCCATCAGCGCCCCGAGCGGATCGGTCGCGCAGCGCCCGATGTCGGGAAGGTTCAGGCTCTCGCTCTCGCCGCTGCGCAGGAATCCGGCGGTGACCACCGCGTCCACGGTCGGCTCGGCCCGCAGCCGCTCGAGCCGCGTGGCCAGCGCACCGGGCAGGAGCACGTCGTCGTCGTCGAGCTCGGCGAAGCAGGGCGCGTTGACCAGGTCGCGACCGATGCTGATCGCGGGCCCGAGCCCGGCCTCGTGGCGGCGCACGAGACGGATGTCACGACGGCGCGCCAGGGTCGCGAGAAGCTCGGGATCACTGCTGGGGCCATTCGCCACGACGATGACGTCCGGGTCGACTCCCTCCTGGGACAGCACGCTGTCGAGCGCTCGGGCCAGGCAGGCCGCTCGGTCGGACGTGGCCGCGGTCGGCATGATGACGGAGACGGCGTTCACACCCGCCGGGAGGGGCAAGCCCCGTACCAGCCGCCGGGGCCTGCTTACCGATATATCTTTCAGCTAGTTGCTGCCCAACCGGCGGAGCGACGAGCGGCTACGTGGGCAGATTGCTTCCCAGAAATAGGCGTCAGCTACCACTGTTGGCTTGAATCGCCCGCGCAATATCTCCGGCCAGGGCCCGGATCACGTCCTCGTCCTCCCCTTCCACCATCACGCGCACCAGCGGCTGCGTTCCGGACCGCCGCACCAGCACACGGCCTTCCTTGCCGAGCCGGGCCTCGGCCTCCGCGATCGCCTTGCCCACCGCGGGAGAATCGCTCGATTGGCCGATCGACGTCGGCACGTTGACCAGGACCTGCGGCAGCGGCTCGAAGCGATGACACACCTCGCTCGTCGGTCGGTCGTGCTGGGCGAGCACCGCGAGCACCTGGAGAGCGGCGATGAGACCGTCGCCCGTCGTGGTGAAGTCGCTGAGGATGAGGTGCCCCGACTGCTCGCCCCCGATGTTGTACCCGCACTCGCGCATGTGCTCGACGACGTAGCGGTCGCCCACCTGGGTGCGGGCCAGGACCAGGCCCAGGCCGGCCAGATGCCGCTCGAGCCCGAAGTTGGACATGACGGTGGCCACCGCGCCGCCGCCGCGCAGGTTGCCCGCCCGCGCCCATTCGCCGGTCACCAGCGCGATCAGCTGGTCTCCATCCACGACGTGGCCACCCTCGTCGGCCAGGATCACACGATCGGCGTCGCCGTCCAGCGCGATCCCGAGGTCGGCGCGGTGCTCGACGACGGCGCGGCACATCGCCTCGGTGGCGGTCGAGCCGGAGTCGCGATTGATGTTGAAGCCGTCCGGCTTCACGCCCATCGCCACCACGTCGGCCCCCAGCTCCCACAGGACCGCCGGCGCCACCTTGTAGGCCGCGCCGTTGGCGCAATCGATGACGATCTTCCGGCCGTCCAGCCGCAGGCCCTTCGGCAGCGTGCTCTTGGCGAACTCGACGTAGCGCCCGTGCACGTCGTCGAGGCGCTGAGCGCGGCCGAGCCGCTCCGGCGCCGCCAGCTGCAGGCCAGCGCTGGCCTCCATCAGCGTCTCGATGCTCGCCTCGGTCTCGTCGGAGAGCTTGTAGCCGTCGGGGCCGAAGAGCTTGATGCCGTTGTCGGCGAACGGATTGTGCGACGCCGAGATCATCACCCCCAGGTCCGCGCGCAGCGAGCGGGTGAGCATGGCCACCGCGGGAGTCGGCATCGGCCCCACGAGGATCACGTCCATGCCGACCGCGGTGAAGCCGGCCACCAGCGCCGCCTCGATCATGTAGCCCGACAGGCGCGTATCCTTGCCGATCAGGACGCGATGCCGGTGCGTGCCCCGGATGAAGTACTGGCCCGCCGCCATGCCCACGCGCAGCGCGGTGGCCGCCGTCATCGGCTCGGTGTTGGCCTCGCCCCGGATTCCGTCGGTCCCGAAGTAGCGTCGCTTCATCACTCCTCCTGAGCCTCAGCGTTGCACGATGAATTATCGGCAGCAACCCCGTGCCGTGAACCGCGGCGAGGGCTGCCCGACATGAATGTGGGCGCCTGAGGCCGAGCCCGGAATCGCCCCCCACGCGGCGATGAACGGGATGCCCACCGCCCGCAGGTGCTCCATGAGGACCCGCCCTTCCGGGCTATCCGGGTGCACGGCGATGTCGAGGGCGTTGCGATGGTCGAAGCCCATGCGATCATGGAGCGGCGTCTGGCCGAAGGCGCTGATCGGGAGCGCGCGGCCGAAGCGAGTCACGAAGAACTGCTGGAGTCCCGCCAGGTCCTGCGTCAGCGACCACGCCGCGGTGCCGTTGAATCGCACCAGCCCGGGGGTTTCCTCGTAGCCTCCGCGGGCCAATGGGGTCAGCCGCGCCAGGGCCTCGGCCATGTGCGCTTCCCCCAGCATACGATCGGCGTCCACCATCGCTCGGCGTGTATCCTCCACGTTCTTGCGGGCGTCGTTCAGGGCCTGCTGGCCCTCCTCGAACTCCCGCCGGGAGAGCACACCTCTCTCGTAGAGGTCCTGTCGCAGCTCTGCCAGCTCGCTTCGTCGGGCCAGCTCCCGTTCATGGATGGCCAGCACTCGCTCCAGGGCAGCCCGGTAGCTGACCGTGGCCGCGATCACGTCGGAGGTGGCCTTCTCGAGCCTGGTGGCGGCCCCGGAGGCCTCAGGCGCAGTGATCTTGCGGCCTTGGCCGGCGGCCATCCCGGAGCTTCCGACACACGTGGAGAGCGTCAGAAGGCCTATCGCCGTGAAATACTGGAGATTCCGCACCCTTACTCCACCACACCGAACGGTCCGAGGACAGTTTTCGTCATGGGGCCTACAGTTTCGTGGTGTTAAGCCTGGACGCTAGATTGGTATCCCGCTGATATTCCTCAGGCAATGGGTATGGCCCCCCCTTTGCTTTGTCCACGTAGCGAGGCTTCCACAATGCCAGAGTCCCAGGAAAAGCTCCACTCGAACGGCCAAGCCGCCAAGCGCTGGCTCATCGTCGTCGCGCGCGGGCAGGCCGATCTCTATACCCACCTGGTCCAGGCGTTCTCCCGCGATGGCAAGGTGCGCGTGATCCTCGACCGACGCAAGGACGACTCCCGGAACTCGCCCCAGGTCACCCATCGCCTCCGGACCCACGGCGCGGTGATCATCCGGCAGGCGGAATAGGAAGAACTACCGGCCTGCGGCCCCCCATGAGTACGATGATGCGAGGAGGGAGGGCCACCGTGATCACAGGGCAGGATCGCCGCAGGTTCCCGCGCATGCGGACGGCGTGGCCCGTCATCCTCGAAGCAGCCGACGGACGGGTCGGCGTTGGGCAGATCATCGACGTGAGCCTCACCGGTATGCGGGTGAGCACGGACCTCGACATCGAGCCCGACACGCCGCTGATGCTCCGGGTGACGCTTCCGAAGGACACCGGTCGGCTCGAGGTCCTCGTCAAGGTCGCGCGTCGAGATCCCCGCGGATTCGGCGTTTCCTTCCTCACGCTCGGCGAGGGGGAGGCCGAGCGGATCGCCCCGTTCGTGGCGCCCGGCGATATCCGGCGCTGGGCGCGCCGGGTGACCGTCAGCCTCCCGATCCGCATCGAGACCGGTCCCGACGAGGGCGACACCCTGCCCGGCCGGACCATCGACCTGAGTACATCCGGGGGACGCGTGACGGTCGAGGGTCACCTCACCGTGGGGGATGTCGTGGTCGTCGAGCTGCCGGGTCCGGATGTCGGAGGCACCCTCCGCCTGCCCTCCCTGGTCTGGGAGGCTTACACGGGCGGCGCCGTGGTCGTCTTCGCGAACCTGGCTCGCGGCGAGTACGTGAAGCTCCGGGACTACCTCAGCCACTTCGCCTAGCGGCCCGTGCCCCGACCCTGGGGCAAATCTGGGTGACAGCGAGGGAGTCTCTTCCTGACAATTATTGCACTCTGCCCCGTCTTCCCGGATCATAAGTAGTTGATTTCATACCCCCTCCCCCCGTGGCATTGCTGTTGCTCTTTCGGTGACGATGCTCAAATCTGCCCCGGGCCGAGTCCTGCACGTGGGCAGAACGGTTGTCACGGCTTTGCGATGGAGGGCGGACCGGCCGGGGGCTAGAATGGTTTCCCCGGGTCAGGGTGCGAGCGACACCTGGCCAGCGCCCGAGGCAGGGACCGGTGAGCTCCCGACAGGTGTGACAGGAGGAAATGCATCGATGAGTAACCCGGCCGATCCCACCGCCAGGACCGAGACGCGGCATTCGCTGGCCAGCTGGGTCGATGAGATGCAGGACGTGCTCCGGACCGTCTCCGCTCTCATGGAGGACAACGATCGCCTCCAGTCCGTGGCGGATTCCGCCCAGCACGAGCAGGCGGAGCTTCGCGAGGAGCTCGGCCGCCTGCGCGCGGAGGCGCAGCAGCAGCGAGGGCACGCCGAGAGCGCCCAGCGGGAGGTCGAGCATCTGCGGTCGGAGTTGGCCTCGCTCCAGGCCGAGGCCGATCGCCTCAAGACGGAGCAGGTCGAGGCCGGGGAGTCGGCCGCCAAGCTGCTGGGCGAGATGAAGGACCTGGTCAACCAGGTCGCTCACAAGTTCCAGGGCCCGTCCAAGTCGAGCCCGTTCGCTCGCGACCCGCGCGCGCCTCAATCCTGAGGCGCGAGACAGCGAAGAGCCCGTGACGTCGAACGGCGACCAGCCAAAGCCGGTGGAGCGCGCGGGCCGCTCCGCCATGAGCGAGGTCCGCTCCCTCCTGGACGGGCTCGTCGGCGCGCACTTCCAGGTGGTCCAGCAGGAGCGCCTGCGCGCCTTCCGCGAGATGGCGGGCGAGGTCGCGCACGATTTCAACAACACGCTCTCCGGCATCCTGGCCCGCGCCCAGCTCCTCCTCGCCGACGTGCAGGACCCCGACGTCCGCCGCTCCCTTCGCATGATCGAGCAGGTGGCGCTCGAAGGCGCGTGGGTGGTCCGGCGCTTCCAGGACTTCAGCCGCACCCGCCCGGCCCGACCCTTCCAGCCGCTCGACCTCAATCAGCTCGTCGAGGAGATCGCCGCCTCCGCCCGCTCCCGCTGGACGCAGCAGCTCGCCGCGCGCGGTATCAACGGCGAGGTCCACTCCGAACCCGGCGCGGTGCCGCTCGTGCCGGGCGACATGGCCGAGCTCCGTCAGGTGCTCACCGCGATCGCCCTCAACGCGCTCGACGCGATGCCGGAGGGCGGCAACCTCACGTTCCGGACCGGAACCGAGGGCGGGCGCGTGTACTGCCAGATCGCCGACACCGGGATCGGCATGACCGAGCAGGTCCGGCTGCACATCTTCGACCCCTTCTTCACGACGAAGCGGGAGAAAGGCAAGGGCTTCGGCCTGAGCGGCGCCTACGCCATCGTCGACCGCCACGGCGGCGAGATGAAGGTCGAGAGCGAGCCCGGCAAGGGCACCGTCTTCACGGTGTGGCTCCCGTCCGGGGCCGAGACGCCCGTTGCCAGCGCCGACACGACCCGCCCGGCGGCTGCCCCGAAGGCGCTCGAGCCGACCCCGGCGCCCAAGGCGGCGCCGGGCGCGAAGATCCTCGTGGTCGACGATTCCGAGGAGGTCCGCGAGGTTCTCCGGGAGCTGCTGAGTCGACACGGCTACACGGTGGTGACCGCTCCCGACGGCGAGTCAGGCCTCGTCGAGCTCGAGACCCGCGCCTTCGACATGGCGATGGTGGACCTGGGATTGCCCGGCATCTCGGGGCTCGAGGTGGCGCATCGGCTCAAGCAGCGCTGGCCGGCCACCCGGATCGCCCTCATGACCGGCTACGGTGACCGGATGGGCCCGGAGGACGCCCACACCAAGGGCGTGGACTTCGTCCTGTCCAAGCCGTTCTCCCTGGACCAGCTCCGATCCGTCGTGGACCACGCCCTGACCCAGGGCAAGAACGCCGTCGCCTGACCGTTCCCTCGCCGCACCGTTCCCAGTAGACTCTCCCCCGGTGAGCCGCAAAGCGTACGACTACATCATCGTGGGCGGAGGCCCGGCCGGCTGCGTGCTCGCCTACCGGCTCAGCGCGAATCCCGCGACGCGCGTGCTGCTGCTGGAAGCCGGTTCGGCCAGGTCGTCGCTCGGCGTGCGGTTGCTGGCGCGCTTCACCAACTGGTTCGATCCTCAGCTCCGCTGGATGTACGACACGGTCCCCCAGGCTGCGATGAACGGCCGTCGGATCTACCTGCCTCAGGGCCGCACGCTCGGGGGGGGTAGCGCCATCAACGCCATGACCTACGTCCGGGGTCAGCCTGACGACTACGACGGATGGCGGCGGCTCGGCAACGACGGCTGGGGATACGACCAGGTGCTCGCCGCCTTCAAGCGGCTCGAGAACAACGAGACGCTCCACGACGCCTTCCATGCTCAGGGTGGCCCTCTCAACGTCTCGGAGCAGGTGCAGGCGCACGCCCTCACCCGGGTCTTCGTCGAGGCGGGCCAGGCCGCCGGCCTGCCGTACATGCGCGACTTCAACGGCGCCTCGCAGGAGGGGGTCGGAACGTACCAGGTGACGCAGAGGCGCGGCCGGCGATGGAGCGCGGCGGATGCCTTCGTCTATCCGGTGCGCGGGCGGCCCAACCTGACGGTCCACGCGCACGCCTACGCCACGAAGGTATCCGTCGAGGGCGGCCGGGCGGTGGGCGTCGAGTTCAGGTCGCGAGGTCAGGTCCATCAGGTCCGCGCGGACCGGGAGGTCATCGTGAGCGGCGGCGCGATCAACTCGCCGAAGCTCCTGCTGCTGTCGGGCATCGGCCCGGCCGACGAGCTGGGCCGTCTGGGCATCCGCGTCGTGCACGATCTACCCGGAGTCGGTCAAAACCTCCACGACCACCTCAATGCCCAGGTGATCACGCGATGCAACCGGCCGATCACCTACGATCACTGGGACAGCCCGCTGCGCTTTGCCAGATTCGGCCTGCAGTTCCTCCTCTGCAACACCGGGGTCGCGACGTCCAATATCTGCGAGGGCGGCGCCTTCCTGAGAAGCGGCCCGGCCGCCTCGACGCCGGACGTCCAGATGCACTTCCTGCCCCTGATCTGGATCGACTACGGCCGCACCCACGTCGACGGATACGGCATGACGCTCGAGGCCGCCTTCCTCCGGCCGGAGAGCCGCGGAGCGGTCACCCTCGCCTCGGCCGATGCGGCCGACGCTCCGCTCATCGATCCGGCCTACTGCACCGAGCCCGGCGACCTCAGGGGCCTCGTCGAGGCGGTGCGCCGCGGGCGCGAGATCATGCACGCTCGGCCCTTCCATCCGTTCACCACCGGCGAGCTGCGCCCGGGACCCGACGTGCGCTCCGACCTCGAGCTCTCCGATTACGTGCGGCAGACCGCGATCACGACGTACCATCCGGTCGGCACGTGCAAGATGGGAACGGACGAGGCCGCGGTCGTCGACTGTCGGCTGCGCGTACGCGGGCTGGAGGCCCTGCGCGTGGTGGATTCGTCCATCATGCCCCGCATCGTCAGCGGGAGCACCCAGTCGCCCTCCATGATGATCGGCGAGATGGGCGCCACGATGATCCTCGAGCCGCCTCGACCGACCATCCCCCGGTCCGGATGACCGAAGAGTCTCCCCGCCCGCTCGACCGATCCCTCGTGTCCGGGATTGCCTGGACGGTGGTGCTTCGGTGGCTCGCCAAGGCGGTCAGCTGGAGCGCGACCCTCTATGTCGCGCGGGTCCTGAGCCCGGCCGATTTCGGGGTCGTGGCCATGGCCACCGTGCCGATCGGGCTCGCGCGCTTGATGGGCGACTTCGGCCTGGAAGCCATCCTCGTCCAGAATCGCGCGCTGGGGCAGGCCCAGCTCGCGGCCCTCGCCAGCACGGCGCTGGTCCTCGCGGGAGCCCTGGCCGCGCTCTTCATCGCGCTGGCCCGGCCCATCAGCTGGTATTTTCGGGAGCCGGCGGTCGCGGGCATCGTGGTCGTGCTCAGCCTCACGTTCGTGACCGATGCGCTGCAGCTCCTGCCGCGGGCCTTGCTTCAGCGGGACCTGCGATTTCAGACTCTCGCGTGGCTCAACGGCCTGCAGGCGGTGATCGGGGCGCTCGTGCTTGCAGGACTGGCGGCCCTGTCGTTCGGCTACTGGGCGCTCACTCTCAATACGGTCGTCACCGCGGTGACGATGACTGCCGTCCTCTACGCGTTGCGCCCGTTTCGCCTGGGGTGGCCCCGCCAGCTCGGTTCACTCGGGGCCCCGCTGGCGGCCGGCTGGCGGATGATCGTGTCACGCGGGGCGTGGTACGGCTACACCTCGCTCGATTCCACCTTCGCGGGGCGCGTGCTCGGCAAGGACTCCCTCGGGGTCTACGGATTCGCCATGAGCTTCGCGTCGCTGCCGGAGACCGAGGTCAGCGCGATGGTGAGCCGGGTGGTTCCGGGGGTCTTCTCGGCCATCCAGGACAATCCCCCGGAGCTGCGGCGATACTTTCTTCTCCTCACCGAGGGCATCTCCTACCTGACCTTGCCGATGTCCCTGGGCCTGGCCCTCACCGCCGACGATTTCATCCTGGCCGCCCTCGGGCCGAAGTGGACGTCGGTCATTCTGCCGCTCCAGATCCTCTGCGTGTACGTGGCGGTGAACACCTGCCAGATGCTCCTGTCCCACGTTCTCCTGTGGACCGGCCGGTTTCGCGCCTACATGTGGGTCAACATCGCGTCGCTGCTGCTCTTGCCCGCCTGCTTCTGGGCGGGCCTGCGATGGGGCGTGCCGGGGCTGGCCGTGGCCTGGGCGATCGCCTTCCCGCTGAGCATCGTTCCGCGGCTGGTGCTCGTCAGCCGGATCCTCGATCTCTCGGCGGTCGACTACATCGCCGTCCTCCGCCCTGCATTCATCGCGTGCGCGGTCATGGCGGTCGGCGTCCTGCTCACGGAACGGAGCCTCCCTGACTTCCTGCCGCATGCGGCTCGTCTGGGACTCGAAGCCGTCGCCGGTGCGGTCGTGTATGCCGCGGCCCTGCTGGGACTATTCGGTTCGAGGCTTGCGCGGATCTGGACGGTCATCCGGCAAGCGCGTCGAGCCTGAAGAGCGGTGAGCCGGCCGCGTCAACCGAAGATCAGGTAGAGAGCGAACCCGAAGCCGACCAGCCACACGAACATGCCGATCTGGAGCGACCGATCTCCCGGGGTCTTCCGTCGGGCCGACTCGCGCCAGCCGAGCCACGCGATCAGCAGCAGGCCGGCACAGAGCGAGACCAGATCGAACAGATCAGAGAACGAATCCATCATGTCTCGCTCCGACTCGCCGGCACCCGCAGACCACGAAGCCCGGAGGAGACGACAACCCCCGGGCCGGCCTGATTTTTAATGGTGGACGATACTGGACTTGAACCAGTGACCCCCGGCATGTGAGGCCGGTGCTCTGCCAACTGAGCTAATCGTCCACGGCCGCGATGGTAACCGGTTCCGCGAGGGGTTTCAAGCCGTCGCCTGTGAGCGAGCTCGCGGATTGGCGCGCCGTCGGGTGCCCTCCCCTACACGAGCATTCAGGTACCCAGGGTGGGAAACGTCGTACTCAGCGAAGATATCGCGCGGTGGCTAAGTCCTACGAAAAGCTGGAACTGATGGCTGGCACGACGCCTGCCATGTATCTGGCCATCATGACCCTTCCAGTGGAGTACCGCGACGGCTGGGCGAGATTTCCGGTTGGCGGACTGAGCTTAGACGGTTCCACGGAGCGCGCCGCGGAACCCTTCAAGGAAGGCACAAAGGGGCGTCTGTATTTCTTCGCGCCACACTTGCGGCCCGGAGCCGTGGACGCGAAGGTCTCGAAGGTCGACCGCGACGGTGTCGTCTTTCGGTTCACGGGGCCGGCGGTCGCGCCACCACCTCTGGACGCGATTCCAAGCGCGCGCCGGGTCCACCTGTCCGGCTCCTGGCTCTGGACCTGGGAGGGCCCGGACTCCGACTCGGCGTAGAGCGGGCACGACGGCCTCGCCAACCCCAGCACACGCCGCCACCGGAAGTAGAGTAGCCCCCGCCCTCGTCCGATGCCTGCCATTGACATGCCTCCGGCCGGCCGCCTAGCATGACGCCACCTTCCGACGACTCCCGATAAAGCCCGTTCATGTAGAGAAGGAGGCACAGGAGATGAGACGAGTCGGCCTTGCCTCGACTTGGATCCTTCTCATTGCGGTCTTGCTTCTCGCTGGTCCGGGACGTTTCGTGTCGGCGACCAGCATCGGCGTACCCGGCAACATGCCGACCCCCCTCCCCCAGGCGCCCCCAGATCCGAATCTCGCGGGGTACAACCTCTACCCGTTCGCGCTGAGCAGTGTCATCGGGGGACCGTCGCCCAACCCGCTGCCGTCGGGTCTCTTTGCCGAGAGTCCGTTGCAGTTCAACCTGGCCATGACGGCGGGATTCGGACCCGGCGGCAGGGTCGATCCGGTCGTGGCCCCCCAGCAGTTCAACTTCTTCATCATCGGCGACTACTGGTCGGTCCAGGCGCAGTTCGATTACGCCCCCGACACGGGGATCTTCCATCCGAGCGACGTGGTGACGATGACCGGGGATGCCGTGCACCGCATTGCGCCGCATCCGGGGGAGTTTGCGCCCGGCCCGGCCGTTCAGTTCAACGTGGTGCTCGACGCCGGGAGCGTCCTGACCTTGCCACCCGACCTCGATATCCCGCCGGATGCGCTCCGGCGGTTCATCCGGCAGGCGAATCTCCCGGCGGGCGCCCGCTTCGGCGCGGATCTCCGATCCGCGGTTCACGACCCGGGCCCTCATGAAGACGTCGTCTTCGGGATCCTCGCGGGACAGATCTCCAGCCCGAACAACCCCTTCGTCGGCAACGATCTCGAGTTCTGGGTCGGTGGCGTCGGGGGTCTACACCCCACTCCCGAGCCGATGACGCTCGTCCTCGTCGCCTCCAGCGCGGCCGGACTGGCGCTGATGCGCCGGCGACGGACGAAGTCGAAGGGCTGAGCAAGCACCAACGATGCGAGCACGGGCCTGGATTCTCGCCGCCGGAGTGGTCTTCTGCAGTGCGTGCGGGACGTCCGACGTTCCGATTCGGTCCACCGACCCGGTGGCCTCCCTCACCATCGATCCCGAGCGGGATACGCTCCAGCCGAGCGACGCGGTCCTGCTCCACGCCGTGCCCCGCAACGCGCGCGGGCAGGCCCTGGCCGAGCGTAGCCTCCGGTGGACGAGCGCCAGTCCGTCCATCGCTCACGTTTCCGAGGACGGCATCGTCAGTGCCCTGGCCCCGGGCGTGGCCCGGATCGAGGCCACCGCCGAGGGCAAGACCGCGACCGCGACGATCACGGTGGGGGCGCTCCGCTGGGTCCCGGCCGAGTGCGGGACGCCGCGCCCCGGCTGGATCTGGTGCGACGACTTCGAGCAGGACCGTCTGGCGCGGTACTCGGAGTACGAGGGGCGGGAGAGCTTCGTGCGCACGGCCGGGGTCGGATATGGCGGCACCACGGGGATGCGGGCCGTGTTCGTGCGGGATCAGGTCGGCGCCGGCGTGCTCCACGTGCATTTCGGGAAGGTCCCGAGAGCCGACTTCCGGCCGGTCGACGCGGGCACCGAGGTCTATCGCGACATCTACTGGCGGGTCTTCGTCCGCTACGCGCCCAACTGGGTCGGGGGCGGAGCGGCCAAGATGTCCCGGGCCCAGAGCATGGCGTCGACCGAGTGGGCGCAGGCCATGATCGCCCACGTGTGGGCGCCGACCGAGCCGCTCGAGCGCCTCGCCATCGAGCCCGCGTCCGGAGTCGGCTTCTCCGGCCGACTGCTGACGCGGGAGTACAACGACTTCCCCAACCTCGCCTTCGGCGCCCGGGCGTGGAGCGACACCCCGCTCTTCGATCGGCGCCACGTCGGCAAGTGGTACTGCATCGAGGCCCGAGCGCGGCTCAACGATCCCGGCCGGTCCAACGGGGTGTTCGAGCTCTGGATCGACGACCGCCACGAGGCCCGGCTCTCCGGCCTCGGCTGGATCGGGCGCTTCCAGGAGTACGGGATCAATGCGGTCTACCTCGAGAACTACTGGAACGACGGCGCCCCGCAGATCCAGTCCCGCGATTTCGACAACTTCGTCATCAGCACCCAGCGCATCGGCTGCCGCTAGGCGGATCGATCGTTCCGGCTACCGCGTCCACGCCCCGGGCAGGCCGCCGGTGGTCAGGACCATCTGGTCCAGCCAGACCTTCTGGTCGACGCAGTTGCCGTTCGGGGAGTCGCCGCCGGTGTGCACGTTCAGCCACATCGTCCGCACGTGGAGATCGTCGTGGCCCGGCAGCCGGTAGATCATGTTCGTCTTCTCGAAGGTCTTCCTTCCGTCCAGCCAGCCCTCGAGGATGCCGTCGGCGCGGCCGGGGGTGTTCATCTTCACGCGCATCTCGATCCGGTACCAGCGCCCACCGACCAGCCCGCCGTCGCCGGCCCCGCAGTACATGTTGCTCGGGACGGTCCGGCACGTGCCTCCGGCGCCGGTCGACTGGTCGTAGCTGTTGGCGTCCCAGTATCCGGAGACGCCCCAGAGGTCCCGGCTGTCGTGGAAGTAGGCGTAGTGGCCGAAGCGAGCCCGCGCCCCCCGCGTCGAGCACGCCGATCCCGCCGAGCCGCCGTAGCAGTCGCGGAACTTCGAGCGCATCGACCAGCAGTGCAGGCCGTCGGACGGATTGCCCCCGTTGCCGCACTGCCCGTCCGGATCCACGTCGGTCCTGACGTCCGCCGGGCCGGGGAGCTTGCCGCCCGAATCGACCACCGAGCCGTCCGGAGCGCAGACATTGGGATCGAAATTGGCGCTGAGCTTGAGATAGTAGCGAACGAACAGCTCCTGGGGATGCTGGCCCGCGGCCGCGAGCGGCCAGTGCACGGCGAGCGAGCCCGCCTCGCCCTTCCGCATGTCGACCTCGAGACACTTGCCCGAGATGCACCCCGTGGAGACGAGCGCGGTCCGCGCCACGCGCCCGGGCGTCGCGGGCTGTGCCCGGGCCTTTCCGCCCTCGGCGACGTATCCGTCCTGCCACCAGGCCGGGTCTTCCCACGGCTCGCAGAACACGACGTCGCTGCGACCCGCCAGCCCTCCCTCGGAGGAGCAATCACCACGGAGCCCTACGGCCGCCGACTCCTTGGCCAGGACCTCCTGGACCGACCAGCCCGCCGGGCCGCCGTCGTAGCTGACCTTCCACCAGATCGTTCCGGCGGCCGCAACCGGTCCGTCGACGAGGGTGCCCACCGCGCCACCGGCTTGCGCCCCCACCGACGGTGCGGCCGGCGAGGGACTCGCGCGCACCTCGACGGGACCCGTCGCCACGACACGGTTGTGGGTCTTGAAGATCGCTCCGGCCGGCGCCGGAGCCGCGGTCACATCCAGAGTCAGAGGGGCGAAGCGGGTCATGCCCGCGCCGATCGCGCTCACGTTCACCTGGTACTGGCCGGGGGGCGTCGCCGACGTCGTCATGATCGTCAGCGTGCTCATGCACGGAGGGTGGCAGGTCGCCCGCGAGAAGAGATACGTCGTCCCCGCGGGGAGGTTGCTCGCGGAGAAGTCCACCGGCTCGGCGCTGCCGGAGGCGAGGGTCGCGGTCACCGTCTCGGTGGTGCTCTTTCCCTGAGGCACCGAGAGGGCCCGCGGGCCGGACAGAGCGAAGTCGAAGGCGTGAGCCGCCGGCGGACCGGCCGGACCCGAGCTCACGACGCACAGCAGGGCAACCGCGATGCCGGTCAGCGTGCGGATCATGGCTACACGCTAACCTCTCGGGGTCCGGAGGACAAGGCGGTGGCGCTGCAACCTCGGCGCGACTCTGCTATGCTCTGCGCCCGCATGCCGAGTCCGAGCGATTCGACCGACGACGCCCTGGTCCGGGACCAGCGGCACCTCGATCGCTCGCTCGTCTCCGGCATCGCCTGGACGGTCGCCTTCCGCTGGATCGCGCAGGTGGTCAGCTGGGCCGCCACCCTCTACGTCGCGCGAATCCTCGTCCCGGGCGATTACGGGCTCGTGGCCATGGCCACCGTCCCGATCGGCTTTGCCCGTCTCGTCGAGGATCTCGGGCTCGATGCGATCATCATCCAGGATCGGACGCTCAGCCCCGGGCAGCTCGCGAGCCTCGCCGGCTCGATGCTCTGCCTCGGGGTGGTCCTCACCGGGTGCTTCACCGCGCTGGCACTGCCCATCGCCTCGTACTTCCGGGAGCCCGCGGTGGCGGCGATCGTGGCCGCGCTGAGCTTGACCTTCATCTTCGACGCAATGCAGGTGCTGCCGCGCGCCCTCCTGCAGCGGGATCTGAGATTCCGGACGCTGGCCTGGCTGCACGGCCTCCAGGTGACCATCGCGGCCGTCGTGGTGGCCGGCGCCGCGACGCTGCGGCTGGGGCACTGGGCGCTCGTGCTGAACACGCTGGTCAGCAGCGCCATCATCACCGGGACGCTCTACGCTCTGCGCCCGTTCCAGGTCGGCTGGCCGCGGCAGTTCGGGCAGATCGCGGGCTCGCTCGCGGCCGGGTGGAGGATGCTGGTCTCGCGCGGAGCCTGGTACGGCTACAGCTCGCTGGATTCCGCGCTCATCGGACGGGTGCTCGGCAAGGAGGCCCTGGGCATCTTCGGTTTCGCGATGACCTTCGCCTCGCTTCCGGTGACCGAGGTGAGCTCGATGGTGAGCAAGGTGGTCCCGGGCGTCTTCTCCTCGGTGCAGGACAGTCCGCCCCGCCTGCGCCGCTACTTCCTGCTGCTGACCGAGACGGCCTCGTACATCACCCTGCCCATGTCGGTCGGTCTGGCACTCACCGCGGAGGATTTCATCCTGCTGGCCCTGGGGCCCAAGTGGGTCGACGTGATCCTGCCGCTCCGGATCCTCTGTCTCTACATGGCCTTCAACGCCTGCCAGATGCTGGTGTCCCACGTGCTGCTGTGGACCGGTCACTTCCGGGCCAACATGTGGCTCAACATCCTGGCCCTGGTCCTGCTACCCACGGGGTTCTACATCGGCCTGCACTGGGGCGTGCCCGGCGTGGCGTGGGCCTGGGCCATCGGGTTCCCGATCAGCGTGGCCCCCGTGGCATACCTCATGGTCCGGATCCTGGACGTGCGGCTCCGGGACTTCATCGACGCGCTCCAGCCCGCGGTCGTGTCTTGCGTCGTCATGGCGGTCGCGGTGATCCTGGCCCGCCAGGTCCTGCCGGGTGGATGGTCACATGGCCTGCGGCTCATCGCGCAGGCGTCGGCCGGGGCCCTCGTCTACTGCGGCGCCCTGCTCGCCATGTACTGGGTCCGCGTCATCCGCATCTACGAGGTGGTCCGCGAGGCCCGTCGTAGTCGTTGAGCCGCCCACCGCAGGTCCTGCACCCGCTCCGCCAGGCACCGGCGACGAATTTGCTCCCAGGTATGGAATCCACTACCCAATGTGGGGACTTGGTTCCTTGCCCCGTGCGCAGCCGTTGGGCTCGCCTGCCGACGCGCTTCCCCGATGCGAGCATGACTACGGCGGAATGAGGAGGCCCCTCCCGGGTTCGCCCGGGAACTGCTGGCTGGCACAGGACTTGCCCACCACTGCCTCGCATGTCGCCAGTCAGCCTGCGGAAACCGGAAGAAGTTGCGCGCGCCCAGCGCCACGCCCAGGCCATCTCCACCCGCCCCGGTGCTCCGCGGATCTCCGTCGTCATTCCGGTGTACAACGACGTCGCCAACCTCGCCGATTGCCTGGCCGCGTTGAGGGCCGCCGCCACCGCCGATACCGAGATCATCGTGGTCGACGACGCCTCCACCGACGACTCGGCGAGCCTGGCCGAACGCGCCGGCGTCACCGTGATCAGGCTGCCCCGCAACTGCGGGCCGGGGGCGGCGCGTAACTACGGCGCGGCGAGCGCGCGCGGCGAGATTTTCTTCTTCGTCGACTCCGACGTGGCCCTCGCCTCGGATTCGATCCGTCGGGTCCTCGCCCTGTTCGACCAGCGCCCGGAGATCGCGGGCGTGTTCGGGTCCTACGACACGACCCCCCGGGCGCCGGGCCTCGTGTCCCAGTATCGCAATCTCCTGCACCACTTCGTTCACCAGCAGGCCAATCCCGAGGCGGCGACGTTCTGGGCCGGGTGCGGGGCCATGCGGCGCTCGACCTTCACGCAGGTCGACGGCTTCGACGAAGGCGCCTTCGGGCGCGTCATCGAGGACATCGAGCTCGGCTACCGCGTGCGGCGGGCCGGGCATCGCATCTTCCTGGACAAGGGGCTGCTCGGCAAACACCTGAAGGCGTGGACCCTGCGCTCGCTCATCCGGACCGACGTCATGGTCCGGGCCATCCCCTGGTCGCGGCTCATCATGGAGCACGGCAGCCCGAACGATCTCAATCTCAAGACGGACCAGCGGCTGAGCGCGGTACTCGTCCTGCTTCTCCTGGCCACCCTGCTCGTCGCCCCCTTCCGGCCGATCCTCCTGGCGCCGGCCGTGGGGGCGCTCGCGGCCGTCGTGATACTCAACCGCTCTCTCTACCGCTTCTTCCTGAGGCTGCGCGGGGTGCGCTTCACGGCCGGCGCGATTCCGCTCCACCTGCTGTACTACCTCTACAGCACCGGTAGCTTCGCCTGGGTGTGGTTCGGCGTGCGCTGGAGTCGGCTCGGCGGCGGACGGCGGGCGTGATTCGCCTCGCCTTCGTGGGAGCCGGAGCCGTCGTCGAGGAGGAGCACCTGCCGGCGGTGCAGGGGCTTCGCGACGTCCGCGTCGTGGCGATCGCGGATCCGGATCCGGTGCGCCTCGAGCGGGTCGCCAGCCGGTTCCGGATCAGGCAGCGATTCCGGGACGTGGACGCCCTCCTCGCCGCGTCCGACATCGACGCGGTGGCGGTCTGCGTACCGGCGGGCGTCCATCGGCAGGTCGCGCTGCCGGCCCTGGCCGCCGGGAAGCACGTGCTCATCGAGAAGCCGCCGTGCCTGTCCCTCGACGACGTCGACGCGATGATCGGCGCCGCGCAGCGCACCCAGGCCAAGGTCATGGTCGGCTACCACATGCGCTGGCACCGGCTCGTGCGCCGGGCGGCCGCCCTGCTGCGCGGCAACGCCGTGGGGCCGCTCGAGAGCGCGCGGGTCGTCTGGTACGGCCCACGCGACGACGCGAACCTGCCCCCGTGGCGCGCGCGCCGCGATCTGGGTGGGGGCGCCCTCGTCGAGACGGCCGTCGACCACTTCGATCTCCTCCGCTTCCTGATCGGCTCGGAGATCGAGGAGATCTTCGCCCTCAGTCGGTCCGGACGGCGCGACGACGAAGCCGCGGTGATGAGCGCGGTCTTCGCCAACGGCGTCCTCGGTTCTGCCGCCTTCTCCGAGCGGACGACCGAGGACATCGAGTTCGAGGTGTGCGGCCTCGCCGGGCGCCTCCGCGTGTCCTGCGCCCGGGCCGAAGGGCTCGCGCTCTACGCCAGCGGTACCAATCCGGCCAGCCCGCGGTCCCGGCTCCGTCGCATCCCAAACGTGCTCGCGGCGCTACCGCGGGGCCTGGCCAACCTCCGCAGCGGGGGCGACTTCAAGGTCTCCTACCGTCAGCAGTGGCGCCACTTCGTCGACGCGATCACGAACAACACCCCGGTCGGGTGCACCCTCCAGGACGGGCGCGCGGCGCTGCAGACCGCCCTCGCCGCGGTCCAGTCCGCCGCCGAGCATCGCCCGGTGCGATTGGCCGGCGCGGCCCGCGCGATCGTTCCCCTCGCCCACGCATGAGCACGCGCCCGCTGGTCTCGAGCCGGCTTGGGGGGTCGGTCCGGAGCGGCCCCGGCGTCGTCATGTACGATCCGGGGAACTTCACGCCCTACTACCTCGACAGTCTCTGCCGCAGCCTGGGCGAGCTCGGCGCGTCGCCGCGGGTGATCAGCTCGCCTCCTCTGTTCGAACCGGTCGATCCGGGAGGCCGTTACGAGATCGACCGGCTCTTCTTCCGGCTGATGAGCGGGCCCCTCGCGCGGCTCACGCGCGGCCGCACGCGCCTGCGCCAGGCGATCAAGGCCCTCGGCTACCCGGCGGGCCTCTGGCGCACGTGGCGGACGCTGCGGAGCCGCCCACCCGGCGTGTTC
>JBGQJV010000059.1:0-20565 GCA_041499215.1 Gemmatimonadota bacterium
CCATCTCGTCCATCAGGGTCCACCGACCTTCACGGCCACCAGATCGCCCCGCCTCTCTCCCGGACCGAGCGACCATCCCGCCGCCAGCTTGAGGGTCCACCCTTCCCCCTGGATCACCGACCCGGCAGTGTCCCGGGGCGCCGCGAGCCTGAGCAGGGTGAAGTCCGGCGCGACGAGCGCGCCGCCGCTCTCCACTTCCAGTGATCCCCATTCGGCGCCGAAGCTGCCGGTCGGGTAGACCGTTCCATCACCGCCCATTGCCACCAGGTTGTTGGGGTTGAATGCCCGCTGGAGCCCCGGCTGCCGGAGTGAGAGGACCGGCCCTTCGATCAGCCGGGCCCGGTAGTCCGCCACCGACTTTGCCCGTGCGGCCGCGCGGGCATCCTCCTCCTGCGCCAGGGCCTCCATCTGGTAGTTGCGTGCCGTACGGTGAGCCTGGCCCGCGAGGTCGGCCGGCGGGGTAAACCGGAGTGCGGCGGCGAGCTGGGGAGCGAGGCCCTCGCGGCTCACAGTGGTCCGCCACTTGGGCGCGTAGACATCGAGCAGCAGCCCGAGTCCTGGTCCCGTGCCGTAGCCCAGCGACCGCACGTAGGTCGCGCGGCCCTCGAAGCTCCGGAGCAGCTCTGCCGCGCGCGACACGGGGAGGCCGAGGTAGTCCAGCGCGAGCCGGGTACCGGTGTACTCCGCCAGCCCCTCCGCCAGCTCGAGTGCGTGCTCCAGCGAATCTGCCCCGGGGTAGAGCGAGTACCGCTGGGCCCGGAAGAGCATGGCGTCGCGCGCAGCGCTCCGCCGGGCCGATCCCTCGGTCCTGAGCGCCGAGGCCATTGCGCGCAGCTCGAGCCGGAGCCAGTACCGGCCATCCCGTTCGTCGAGGTGCGGGTTGAGCCGGTCCGGTCCCGAGAGTCCCAGGCCCTCCTGGATGCCGTGAAACGACTCATGCAGCAGGAGTCCCAGACAGATGAACCGGTCCTTGGGAAGTGGCAGGAGCACCATCGCCCAGCGCCGCCCCGCCCAGGTCAGCGCGAAGTTCGCGGTGGGGATGCCTTCCGGAATGGTCCCGCGCCACAGCCCGTCCGCCTCGGTGAAGGTGCCGCCGGGCGGCTGCTCCGAGGCGAAGGCCGTTCGGGTACCGGGGTCAACCAGGATCATCGGTCCCCTGAGGGACCGTCCCCACAGATGGCCCCCGTCCTTCGCGCTGGCGCCGAGGTAGTCGTGAATCGCATCGGCGGCGCCGGCGGTGTCGGCCGGGGTCTGTGCCAGTCCCGATCCTGCCAGCCACAGCGTTAGGCCAAGGCAGAGGCCGAGCCGGCGCCGCGAGCAGAACCGTCGCAGCGATCGCATGGGAAACTCCGTCGGGAAAAGGGTCAGGGACTTCGGGGAGGCCTGGCACTCCAGTGGATGGTGCCCGGGGCACGGACTTCCAGCGTGAGCTCGGACCGGCCCGCCGGATCGAGCAGGCTGACCTGCTGCCCGCGCTGCACAATGCGCTCCGCCGGGATCGCGACGCCGTCGATCGTCGCCGACACCAGCTGCCCGCCGACCAGCTCCACGGTGAAGGGACCGGCCGGGTCGCTGGCCTGGATCAGGGCGTGCACACCGCTGGCCCAAGCCGCGAATTCTCCTTCGGCGGACACCGCTACGACCATGGTGGACCCTGCCACCGCCAGCAGCCCGGTGATCGCGAACGCAGCCCGCTGGCGGATCCCCGGGCCCGACGGCGCACCGCTGCCCGAAACGATCCGCCGGATCCGCCCGGCGAAATCACCGCCGGTGCCCGCCATGGCCAGCCTGGGTTGCCCGGACCGGCGCTCCTCCAGAGTGAGCAGCGCCCGGGCAAGCGGCAGGGTTCTGCCCATTGCCGAGACCGCCAGCTCGTCGCAGCAGTGCTCCCGCTCCCGTCCCAGATCCTGCATCAGCTTCCACAGCGGAAGCTGGTGCCAGGCAAAGGCCGCCAGCATGCGGAGCCACAGATTGGTCCGCACATCCCCACGGCGCACATGGGCCAGCTCGTGCAGCAGCACCGCTTCCAGCTCCCCGGAGGTCAGTAGCTGTTGCAGCCCCGTGGGGAGCACCACCACCGGGTGACGCCAGCCCGCTACAAACGGAGCGGTGGCGCCAGACCACTCCCGCACCTCGGGCGTCGAGCTCAGCCCGGCCCGGGCCGCCAGCGCCGCCATCCCCGGCGGAGCCACCGGCCGCCCGGCCCTTGCCAGCAGCCGGTTGATTCGCCGCACACCCGCCAGAAGATGGCCGAGTGAGAGGAACATCCCCGCACACCAGGCCAGCGCGAGGGAGCGCGCCAGATCATCGGTCATGTGGAGCTGGAAGAGGCGGAGCAGTTCCCCCGGCACTGGCATCGGTCCAGCGGCCAGCGGTCCGGGCCCGGAGGACGCCGGAGTGGATCCGGCAGCCAGCCAGGCGGCGGCGGCCGTGAGGGCCGGGAGCAGGGCGAGAAGCACGATCCCCGTGGTCGCGGCCCGGCACCGCGGCTCGGCCCTCACACCCACGAGCCAGCGCCGGGCGGCGAGATAGGCCAGGAGCAGCACCGGCCCCTGCCACAGCGAGTGGGCCAGGTAGCGCACCAGCGGAGCCACGACGTTGGCCAGGTCGGTCATTTGCGCCCCTGCTTCTCCAGCCGCCGGATGAGCTCCTTGAGCTCCGCCAGTTCCGCCCGGGTAGCCGGCTTGGCCTCAAGCGCATGCATGGCGAGCGCGGCCCCGGAGCCGTCGAAGGCCCGGTCGATCAGCCCGCGGAGCACCCCCTGCAGCGTGTCGTCCTCGCGGGCGACCGCGGCGTAGACATGCTGCCGCTGGTCTTCATTCCGCTCGACCATTCCCTTGGCGTGCAGATTCTGCAGCAGCTTCAGGGTTGTGGTATAGGCAGTATCGGTGCCGGCATAGAGGGCCTCGTGCACCTCGCGAACCGTGCTCACTCCCCTGCTCCAGAGGACGCGGAGGACCTGCAGTTCGGCGGGGGTCGGTGCAGCGGCGGCAGCGGACACGGGGGCTCCCGATTCAAAGTACGATGGCGGTCGTAATATGTACGATGGTCGTCGTAGCGTCAAGATCTGACAAGCCGTCAGCCCTCCGCCGTCAGCCGTCAGCTGTGTGGCACCCTATCGCTTCGGCAAGTCGACCCGTAGAGTTACTGGCTTGCAGCGAACCACCTTAGCCGGCTGACGGCTGACGGCTGGCGGCTGACAGCTGACGGCGGCGTTCACCTTACCCGATCTCCCAATGCGCGTCTACCTCTCGATCGACATGGAAGGCATCGCCGGCGTGGTCCACGAGGACCAGACCAACCCGGTCGACCCCCGCTGTGCCAGCGAGTACGGCAGGTTCCGGCGGCTCATGACCTTCGAAGCCAACGCGGCCATCGAGGGAGCGCTGGCGGGCGGAGCGACGCGGGTCCTGGTAAACGACAGCCATTGGAGCATGCGCAACCTGCTGGCGGAGGACCTCCACCCAGGCGCGGAGCTGGTCTCCGGCGGGGCCAAGAGCTGGTCGATGATGGAGGGGATCGATGCCGGCTGGGACCTGGCTGCACTGATCGGCTACCACGCCAAGGCAGGTACCGCCAATGCCATCCTCGACCACACCTACACCGACCGCATCTTCGACGTCAGGCTCAACGGGACCTCGGTGGGCGAGGTGGGCATCAACGCGGCCCTGGCTGGCGCGTTCGGGGTCCCGATCTCGCTGGTGACCGGGGACAAGGCCCTGGGCATGGAGGCCCGTGCGCTGCTCGGCGACCGGGTGCAGACCATCGCCGTGAAGGAGGCGGTGAGCCGCCAGGCGGCGCGCCATCTCTCCCCCGAGACTGCCAGGGCACTCATCCGGGACTCGATGCGCGAGGTGGTGGAGGATGCCCGCCGCCACGGGGTCGCCCGGGCCAAGCGGTTCATCGTGCCGGCACCAACGACTGTCGAAGTCGATTTCGTCCAGACCGTCCACGCCGACAATGCCTCGATGGCGCCGGGCATCATCCGCACCGGTCCGCGAACTGTCAGCTCGCGCCACGAGGACTTCCGTGAGGTGTTCCGTGCCTTCCGGACGATGTTCAACCTGGGCGGACTCGAATGACCGGTGAGGCCAGGTTCTGAGTCCAAGTTCAGAGTTCCAAGTTCCAGGTTGGTGAGTCGCGCAACCCTGAACTGGGAACTCTGAACTTGATCAGTTCCCTCCCGATTCCTCCGGCCGGATACCGAACCCGGCGATCTTCCGCTCCTGATTGATCACCCAGACCAGCCGGACCACGAACTGCGGCACGTTGGAGAAGTGCACCCGCCGGACGTAGCGGTATCCACCCGCCACCGCCGTATCCGGCCTCACTTCTTCGCTGATCACGTCAGTCTCGATCCCGCCCTGCTGCTGCACCTCCGACAGGAGCTTCAGCATGTCAGCGGCGCTCCCCGTCTCCTTCTGGCTGTCCGCGTCCATCCGGGTGAAGATGCTGTCCACTTCCGCCGAATAGAACCACTCGGTGAATTGACGGCCCCACAGGAGCGAGGTCGGATCGGAGGTCAGACCGCCGGACTGGGCCACGGCCGGCGCGGTCAGTCCGAGGGCGAAGGCGAGGCTCGTAAGGGAGACCAGGGACCTCGATGACATTGCGGCTCCAGGTTGAGTGGCGGGAGGACCGGGGCTCCTACGGCGAGGGAGCGTTTCAGGATTCAACGTGGAGGCGCGTGTAGGATGTGGGGTGTCAGGTGTCAGGTGTCAGACGGGCAACCCCACCCCTGACACCCGACACCCTCCCCCCTCGCCCTGTCGGTCAGTTCCCGGGTGCGTTACGATCTCCCCGTTCCTCCCGCCACTCCTCATTCCGGAGTACCGATGCCGCTCCTCAGCGCGCTCGCCCTGGTGACCGCACTCGCCGCCGATACCGGCCGGAAGAAGACCGACAGCCTGCCCCTCGTTCCCACCAGAACCATCGAATTCGAGACCAGCGAGGGAACCTGGTTGTCACTGGATGTCTCTCCCGACGGTCGCACGATCGTGTTCGAGCTGATGGGCGATCTGTACACCCTCCCCGCGAGCGGTGGGAGGGCCACGCCGATCAGTCATGGTCCGGCGTTCGACTCCCAGCCACGCTGGTCACCGGACGGCAGGCGCATTGTGTTCCTGAGCGATCGGGACGGCAGCGAGAACCTGTGGACCTTCGATCCCGACGGCACCAAGCCCACCCAGGTGAGCAAAGGCGACAACGCCCTCTACGCCTCCCCCGAGTGGACTCCCGACGGGAACTACATCGTGGTCTCCCGCACCAATGCTCCGCTGGGCAGCAACTACCAGCTGTGGCTGTTTCACAAGGACGGCGGTCCCGGCGTGAGCCTCACCAAGGACGACAAGGGCCAGGGTGCGCTCGGCTCGGGACGGGGGACCAACATCAACAGCCTCGGCCCCGCCTTCGGGCGGGATGGCCGCTACCTGTGGTATGCCCGCAAGCGGGGCGGCTTCGGCTACAACATCGACCTCACCCAGTGGCAGCTGACCATCTTCGATCGCGAGACCGGCCGGATCTTCCCCCAGACCGACATCTACGGCAGCGCCATGCGGCCGGTGC
The DNA here is from genome assembly GCA_041499215.1 of Gemmatimonadota bacterium. Lineage (GTDB taxonomy): Bacteria > Gemmatimonadota > Gemmatimonadetes > Gemmatimonadales > GWC2-71-9 > JADJOM01. The sequence continues at coordinate 5,566 of JBGQJV010000059.1, forward strand.
TCTCGCCCGACGGACACTGGCTGGTCTATGCCGTGCGGCACGACGCGCAGACCGGACTCCGGCTCCGGGATCTCCTCAACGGCGATGAGCGCTGGCTCAAGTACCCGGTCCAGCGCGACGACCAGGAGTCCCGCTTCACCCGCGACCTCATGCCGGGCTCTTCCTTCACGCCCGACAGCCGCGCGCTGGTCACCACCTGGGGCGGGAAGATCTGGCGGGTGGAGCTGGCCGGCGGGGAGGCGACCGAGGTTCCGTTCACCGCCAGCGTGAAGCTGGAGCTCGGACCGCTGGTCAAGTTCGAGACCGCCGTGGATACGGGGGACATTCAGCTGCGCCAGGTCCGGGACGCGGTCCTGTCACCCGACGGCAAGCGGCTGGTGGTGAGCGCGCTGGACCGGCTGTACGTGGTCGACCTGCCCAACGGGACCCCGCGCCGGCTCACCAGCGACACGGCCCACGAGCAGCACCCGGCCTGGTCGCCGGACGGGAAGAACGTTGCCTACATCACCTGGGGCAATCGCGGCGGGGCCATCGAAGTGGTGAGCGCCGATGGACGCGGCAAGCCCCGTGCGCTCACACCCGAGCCCGCCTTCTACCAGTATCCGGCCTTCTCGCCGGATGGCGAGCGGATCGTGGCGCTGCGCGGCCCGCGCGAGGCGCGCGTTTCGGAAGGAGTGGGGCCGGGCTACGAGCTGGTCTGGCTGCCCGCTCGGGGCGGGACCCCGACCCGGATCGCGCCGGTGAATGCCGGGGGACGGCCGCACTTCTCCCGCGACCCGAACCGGATCTATCTGTACGATCCTGGTGAGGGACTCGTCTCCATGCGGTTCGACGGCACCGACCGGGTGGCGCACGTCAAGGTGACCGGCTTCACGGTGAATGCGCCGGGTGCCGAGCCGAATACCGCCGACGAGATCCTGGTGGCGCCGGACAGCCAGCGGGTGCTGGCCCTGGTCAACAACTACATCTACCTGGTCGAGCTGCCGAAGACCGGCCAGCGGCCTCTCGCGATCAGCATTGCCGATCCGGCCACCGCCCTGTTCCCCGCAAAGCGGCTCACCAGGGTGGGGGGCGACTTCATCGGCTGGGCGGCCGACGGAAAGAGCGTCACCTGGGCCCTGGGCCGGACCTTCTTCCGCTACCGGATCGCGGTGGCCGACTCGCTCGCCAAGGTGAAGGCCTCGGCCGACTCGGCCCGGGCCGATTCGCTCAAGTCCCAGGGGGCGAAACCGGATTCCGCGTTCAAGGCCAGAGTTGATTCCCTGGCCAAGCAGCCCGCCTACGAGGCGGAACGGGTGGACCTGACGATCCGGCTGCCGCGGGACGTGCCCCGGGGCAGCGTGGTCCTCCGGGGCGCCCGAATCATCAGCATGAAGGGGGATGAGATCATCGAGGACGGTGAGATCGTCGTCACCGACAACCGTATCGTCTGCGTGAGACCCAACGGTCCGCTGGGCCAGACCTGCGCCCCGCCCGGGGCCAAGGTCATCGACGTGACCGGGAAGACGATCATCCCCGGCCTGGTCGACGTCCACGCCCACCCCTGGCCCGCCTGGGGCGTGCACCAGCCTCAGGTCTGGAAGTACCTCGCCAATCTCGCCTGGGGCGTCACCACCACGCGCGACCCGCAGACCAGCACGACCGACGTGCTCACCTACGCCGATGAGGTGGAGTCCGGCGATCTGATCGGCCCGCGGATCTATCATACCGGTCCGGGGGTGTTCGGACCGTACATCGAGGAGCCCTTCACCAGTCTCGATGACGTCCGCAACTCGCTCAAGCGCTACAGCGAGTTCTACCGTACCAACACCATCAAGCAGTACATGGCCGGCAACCGGAAGCAGCGGCAGTGGGTCATCATGGCGGCTAAGGAACAGCAGCTCATGCCCACGACCGAGGGTGGGCTCGACTTCAAGATGAACCTGACCATCGCCATGGATGGCTACCCCGGGCATGAGCACGCCCTGCCGATCATGCCGCTGTTCCAGGACGTGGTGGAGCTGTACGCCAAGTCGGGGATCACCTACACGCCCACGTTGCTGGTCTCCTACGGCGGCCCGTTCAGCGAGAACTTCTTCTACGAGAAGTACGATATCCACGACATGCCGAAGGTGCGGCGCTTCATCCCGCACGCCGAGATCGACACCCGGGCCGAGCGACGGCCCTGGTTCCGGGAGAATCAGTACGTCTTCTCCCGGCTGGCGGAGGGAGCCAGGAAGATCGTGGAGGCCGGGGGTCGGGTGGGACTGGGTGGCCACGGCCAGATGGACGGGCTGGGCGACCACTGGGAGCTGTGGGCCCTGGCCTCGGGTGGCATGAAGCAGCATGACGTGCTCCGGGTCGGCACCATCTTCGGTGCCCAGGCGATCGGCTTCGAGAAGGACCTGGGCTCGCTCGAGCCGGGCAAGCTGGCGGACCTGATCGTGCTGGACCGGAATCCGCTGGAGGACATCCACAATACCAACTGCATTCGTTACGTGATGAAGAACGGCCGGTTGTACGATGGCGAGACCCTCGATGAGGTGTACCCGAGGGCGAAGCCGCTGCCGCGCCAGTGGTGGTGGGATCAGAATGTGGGTGACGTCGGCGCCTCCCGTCCCGCCGGAGACGACGTACCGGTCGCGCCGTGAGGAAATGCCGGGCGGGAAGGGCGGAACGGGCGGGAAGGGCGGGACCCATTCCTTCCTCTCCCGCCTTTTCCGCCTCTCCCGCCTGGCTCGTCGTACTTCTCTGCACCGCCCCGGCTGCCTGCCACCCGCCGCTCCCCGGTGGAACCACCCGCAACGGGCCCCTCGCCCGAATGGAGGAGAGCTACCAACAGCTGCGATACTGGGACGACCAGCACCGGCTGCTCGAGTCGCTCGGCGCGGGGGTCATTCCTGACGGAGTGTCGCGCGCCGCGGTGGACGACAGCCTGCGCACGGCCCGGGTGGCATTCGACGCGGTCCTGAAAGCCAACCTCGCGCTCCCGGTCAGCGATGCCGATGTACGTGCCCGGGCCACGATGCTCCAGGCCTGGCACGGCGAACTCGCCGCCGCTGGAGAATCGTCCGCCGTGGCAGCGGACCCGGCGACCGTGCCCTGCGACTATAACGCCGATACTCTCGCCGGGGGCGCGGAGGGGCTGGACCGGCTCACCACCCGGGTACTCGAGTGCTATGGGCGGGCCGCGAACACGATCGTGGTGGACGGCGATACCCTCAACCGCCTCGCCATCCTCGGCCGGCTGGCCAGTACCTCGGATCCCGCTCGACGGCAGCGCCTGTTCCTGGCTCTCGAGCCGGTGTGGCGAAGCGTGAACCGCGACGACGATGCCGGCAGCCCCTACCGGATGCTGATCCGACTGCGCCGGGCCGCCTGGGGTGACACCGGCTCGCCGATCGAGCGGAAGGCGCCCGCCTTCGGACTCACCACCGCGCAGCTGGAGCGCTGGCTGATCGGCGCCCTGGGTGACTGGCGCGACGCCATGCCCGACAGCCTGCTGGAGCCGTGGGACTGGTACTACTATGTCGGCGAGGCCAGCCGCCGGCTGGGCCCGCTGGTTGCCGGTATCGACGACATCCGGCGGGTGAATGACCGATTCTATCACTCCCTCGGCGCCGACCCGGAATCGCTGGGGATCCACTACGACCTGACGGCCCGGCCGGGCAAGTATCCGGTGGCCTACACCGACTTCGGCAGCCGCAACCGCTGGCACAACGGTCACATGGCGCGGGGCCAGCCGTGGGTCTTCACCGCCTACCTCGCCGGCGGCTTCGACAACCTGGGCGAGCTGCTGCATGAGACCGGTCACGGCATCCACATCGCGGCGATCCGTACCCGGCCGGCATGGACCGACTGGCCCGACAACGACACCTTCACCGAGGCGCTGGCGGATGTGCCCGCGCTGGAGCTGTACGAGCCGAGGTGGCAGAAGCGGTTCCTGGGCGATAGCGTGCCCCTGGCGGCCTCGCTGCGTGCCCGGTATGCCGGGATCGTGTTCGATCTGGCCTGGGCGCTGTTCGAGATCCAGGTGCACCGCAAGCCGGGGGCCGATCCGAACGCCCTCTGGAGCGACATCACCAGCCAGTATCTTGGCATCGTGCCCCATCCCGAGTGGTCCTGGTGGGCCATGCGAGGCCAGCTGATCGACGGCCCCGGCTACCTGGTGAACTACGCCCTGGGCGCGTTTCTCACCGCCGACATGCGGGCCCGTGCCTCGTTTCGCCGGCACGCCTTGGCCGACGCCGATACCACGATGTATGCCTGGCTGTCGGGGGAGCTCTACCGCTTCGGCCGGGAGCGGCCCTCACGCGAGGTACTCGAACAGTTCCTCGGCGGGCCAGCGCGGCCAGACCCGCTGCTCCTCGATCTCAGAAGGATGACCCGGAAGCGGCCCAGGTGACTGCGGCCAGCCTCCAGCGGAGGGACGAGTGAAGAACCCTTTCTCTGCGGAAGACGCCGCGGAACGAGCCCAGTTCCTCAAGCTGTTCGTGTTCCTGTTGCCGGGAGCGCTGTTCCTGCTCGTGGCCGCGGAGTTGCTGGCCTACAGCCGGGGGACCATCGGCGGATGGGTGCTGCTGCTGCTGATCCTGCTCGACGTGCCGCTCATATTCGGGTTCAGCCTCGTTCTCTTCTGGCTGATGGACCGAACGGCCAGCGGGGTGAGCAGCATGGTCTACGCCGGGAGCGGCCTGCCACCCGATCCGGCGCACTCCGCCTTCGAGGCCCTGGCGGCCCGCGGGTTCTACGCCGAGGCCGCCGAGGCCTATCGCAACCACCTGGTCGCCAAACCGACCGACCACGCCGCCCGCATCAAGCTGGCGGACCTGTACCGGGCGCACCTGAACGACCCCGACGCCGCGGAACGGCTGTACCTTGAGGTCCGGCGCGGGAAGCCCTCCCCGAAGGAGGAACGCCTCACCTCCAACCTGCTGATCGAGCTGTATCGGGCGACGGGGCGGCGGGACCGGCTGATGGTGGAACTGGGCCGGTTCGCCGATCAGTGGAAAGGCACGCGCGCCGCGGAAGACGCGGCCAGGGCGCTCAGGGAGTTGAAGGAGGAAATGACGGAACAGTGAGGGTTCCGCGTTCCGAGTTCCGCGTTCCGAGTTCGCGAGGGAGGGGCCTGGAGGCGAACCACCACGGCAAACCCGGAACGGGGAACGCGGAACTACTGCATCAGCGGCGCCACCTCGACCGGAAGGAGGGCGTCGCTCCGCGAGCCGGTGCCCAGCTGTCCCAGGCTGTTGCGGCCCCAGCAGAACACCTGGCCATCCCGGGCCGCGGCGCAGGTATGGTTGCTGGCCGCGGCGATCATGTTGAACTGGTGCTCGCCCGCCACTGCCACCGGCACCGCCGTCGGGAAGAAGGAGTCGTTACCGAGTTTGCCGTAAACCGATTGGCCCCAGCACCAGGCCTCCCCGGCCGCGGTGACGGCACAGGCGTGGTAGTTGCCCACCGCCAGTGAGGTGAAACGCCGGTCTCCGTCCACTGCCACCGGCGTCACAATCGCCGCGGCCACCAGGTGGCCGTCACCCAGCTCGGCGGTGACATTGTTGCCCCAGCAGCGGGCCTCTCCCGACTGCAGCAGTCCGCAGGTGTGGTATCCCCCCGCTTCCACGGTCTGAAATCGTCCGCCGCCGGTGACCGGTGTCGGTGTGGACACATCGAGTGTATCGCCGGTGCCGAGCTGGCCGCGGAAGTTGCTCCCCCAACAGAACGCCCCACCCTGCGCGGTAAGGCCGCAGGTGTGTGCGAAGCCCGCGGTGATCGCCACGAACTTCAGGTTGGTGGATACGGCGGCAGGGAGATAACTGTCCAGCGTGTCGGCACCGCCCAACCGGCCGTTCTCGCCCTGGCCCCAGCACCAGGCCACACTGTCACCGTCGAGGGCGCAGGTATGCGAGCCGCCGGCACTCAGCCTGATGAACCGGTGACCGCCGGCCACCTGGAGGGGAAACGGCTCCGGACCGCTGAGGCTGCCGGTGCCCAGAACGCCGGTAAAGTTGGTGCCCCAGCACCAGGCCTCGCCCGCCCGGGTCAGGGCACACACGTGGTAGTCCCCGGCACTGATCTGTCGGACCACCAGTCCACCCGCCACGGACCGCGGGATGCGTGAACCGAGGGTATCGCCGTGTCCCAGCTGGCCCAGGTTTCCCGCTCCCCAGCACCACGCCCGCCCGGCGGTGTCTGCGGCGCAGGCGTAGTCACCGGCGGCCACCACCTGGGTGACTGGACCGGCGTTCCCACCGCCGGGCCCCGCCGCGTCGCCGCAACCCGCCAGCAGGAGGGCCAGCGTCAGGCAGCGCGGCGGCGACCAGTGAGGCATGGCTCAGGCCTGGCGCAGGGTGAACAGCGGAATTTCCGGAGGACAGAGGAATCGTGCACGGATTTCGGCGGTGCCGATACCCCGGGAGACGTACAAGGGGGCGAAAGTGTCACGGTACCACCCGGCCACGAACCGGCCGCTCCCGGGCGGGGTCAGGGCCGGGATGGGCGGCAGCCGGATCTGCCCGCCATGGGTATGGCCCGCCGCGATGAACGCCGGCCGAGGCAGTTCTCCGGGAATGCTGTCGGTATACCCTGGCGCGTGGTAGGTCCACACCGTGGTGGCGCCCGAGGGCACCGCGCGAAGCGCCTGCTCAGGCAGGGCATGACCCGCACGCGGATCGTCCAGCCCCACGATCGACAGGGTGGCCTCCTCGACCTCGAGTGTCCGAGCCTGATTCAACAGCAACTCGGCCCCCGCGGCCTCACAGGTGCGGGCCAGCCGGGCAGGCGAGATCCCTGCAGCGTACTCCCAGTTCCCCATCACCGCCAGAGTGGCCAAGCGTCCCCGGCAGGCCGCAATCAGAGGCGCCAGATTGTCCAGCTGGGCCTCGCGCTCGCACAGATCGCCGGTCAGCAGGGTGATGTCGGGATGAGCTTCCGCGACCAGGTCCATGGTACGCCGGGCGGCGGGATGGAGCCCGGCATAGAGGTGGAGATCGCTGACCTGGATGATACGGAGGCCGACGAGCGGAGCCGGAAGTCCCGGCACCGGCACATCGTGCGGGGTCAGCGCCACGTGCCGCGGCTCGGCCGCAAAGGCATACGTGGTCGGCGCCGCGGCGCCGGCCAGTCCGACCCCCGCCGCCATCAGGAAGCGGCGGCGGCTCATTGATTCGTCAGGGAGGCGCTCTAACGGCATCGGTTTACCTTAAGCGTGTGGCTACCCACGTTCGCATCTCCGCATGAATCTGCTCGGCCGCCTGCTGCTGATCGTGCTCCGGGCCCTGCGCTATCGGCCAGGGAGCTTCGCGCCGCTGGACGAGGCCCGGCTCCGGTTCCACGTGATGCCCCACGATCTGGACTTCAATCTCCACGTCAACAATGCCCGCTACCTGGCCCTGATGGATCTTGGCCGGGTGGATCTGCTCAACAACCTGGGACTCATGCGCTTGGCTTTTCGGGGCCACTGGTTCCCGGTGCTGGGGCAGGTCAGCATCCGCTATCACCGGCCACTGTTCCTGTTCCAAGGGTTCGACCTCGTCACCCGAATCGTCGGGTGGGACACCAAGTGGTTCTACCTGGAGCAGCGGTTCGAACGGGAAGGCAAGCCGGTCGCGACCGCATACGCCCGGGCCCTGGTCCGTGGCCCCGATGGCAGCATCCCGACCGACCAGATCATTGCCGTGCTCGGCTTCAGCCTCAGCTCCCCTGAATTGCCGGCCGAGGTGCGCCGGATGCAGGAAGGCGGAAGTGAGAAGTAAGAAGTGAGCAGTGAGCAGTGAGCACTGAAAGGGAGCCTATACCCCTTCTGACTTCTTACTTCTTACTTGTCACTTCTTACTTCTCACTTCACAGCTCCGGCAACGTCGCCTTCCTCCCCTTGTTCTGCTCCTGCAACCAGGTGTACAACGGCTGGAAATAGTCGACGATCGCCTTCGCATCGAGTGTCCGGCCGGTACTCTGCTGGAGGACCTCACGCCACGGGCGACTGGCTCCCGGGGCCATGATCGAGCGGAGGAAGTCCCCTACCTCCTTGTGCCCGAAATAATCGGTGTCGTGCGGATCCTGCTGGAGGATGTCCCGCGCGATGTGGTCGTGCAGCTGGAACAGCAATGCCTGGGCCACGGCGTAGCTGTAATAGAAGGCCGGGTTGTCGTTGATGTGAGTCTTGGTGAGCGGATCGGCGTATTCCTCGCCCCGGGGGGTCGGGGGCACGATCCCCTGGTACCGGGCGGCGATCTCCCACCACTTCGCATTGAGCGAGTCGGCGGGGAGCTTGGCGGCGTAGAAGGCATGCTCCCACCGGGGCATGGTCCCGGCCGCCCAGGGGATGAACGCGACGTAGTTGAGCGCCTCCTGCAGCAACTTCTGCATGGTGTCCACCTTGGCGCTGGCGGGGATCAACCCCCGATCCGCCAGCGCCCGGCGCTGCAGGGACGCCAGTCCAATCATCGTCCCCATTCCCTCGTGATAAGCCGGGTTGGCGCCGGTACGCAGCACGTACGGCACCTCGGGGCGACTGTAAGCCAGGAAGTAGTAGATGTGACCCAGCTCGTGGTGCGCCGTCTCCCACCATTCCCGGTTGGGCTCGACGCTCATCAGGGAGCGGACGTCCTGGTCCAGATCGAGGTGCCACGCAGTCGCGTGGGTGTTCTTCTTGTATCCGGCGTCGGGCGGTACGGGATAGAGCGAAGAGTTCTGCCAGAAGCCGGCGGGCAGCGAGGGAAAACCGAGACTTACGTAGAAGGCCTCGCCCTGCTTTACCACCCACTCCGCGTCGTGCGGCTTGAGCGCCGCGTCCACGTCGAGCCCCTGCACCGACACCAGATCGCTCCAGTCCTGCGCCCAGCGGTTGGGGAGCCAGTGCGCGGGGATCAGGTCCGGAACGGGCGCGTGGTACCGCCTGGCCAGCTCGTAGCGGGCCCAGGTGTGCAACTCCCGATACAGCGGCCGGAGCTGCAGGTTCAGTGTGTCCATCAGCGCCAGCATCTCCTCCGGCTTCATTCCGTAGGCGGAGACCTGGTAGTCGAAATAGTCGTGGTAGCCCAGCGCCTGCACCACCCCGTTGCGGAGGTCACGCAGCTTGAGAATCCCGGGCTTGAGCGCCGGCCCCACCTGCTTGGAGGTCTCCCACACCGCCTGGCGCTCGGCCAGGTTGCGGCTCTCCCGCAGAGCGGCATCGATATCGTTCGGGGTGACCGGCTTGCCCTTGAGGGTGAAGTTGAAGCCGTAGAGCTTCTCGGTCTGCTCGGTTTCAGCCGCGATCCGCTGCTTCACCAGGTCGGGCACCAGGCCCGGGCTGTCCCCGGCGTAGAACAGCATCATGTCGAGCTCCGCGGTCTCGAGCGGGGTGAGCCGGCTGGCCTGCTTGAGGTAGCCGCGGACCTTCTCGATGTTCTCCACGCTCCCCACGAACTTCGCCAGCTCCTCCTTGGCCGCCTTGGTCCGGACGGCGTTGGAGCTGTCGCCCTCGACGATGTGGGTCTGGCTCTGCCAATCGGCCTGCTGGGCAGCATAGGTCAGCCGCTGGTAGGTCTTGCCGTATTCGGCGAGATAGGCGTCCACTTCCTTCTGGAAGCCGGCGTTGCCGCCACAGGCGGCGAGGGCAAGGACGGAGAGGATGGCCGGCAGTGCGTATCGGGTCATCAGGACATCCGTGGAGGTAGTAGGCCGGCGGAAATCTAGCGGTGGCGGAGTCGGCAGGCAGGCCGGTGACGTAGAGGGGCAGGCCGAGGGTAGCCCCCTTCCGGCCCGCTGGCCAACCGGCCACTGCAGTTCTCTGGCCTACTGGCCCCCGGAGGTTTCCGGACGATACATTCTCCCACCCCTGCCCCCGTCTCTGGAGACTCCATGCCCCGCTCCGGCCACGCCCTGCTGCTGGCGGCCCTGTTTGCCTCCGCTTCGCCGCTCGCGGCCCAGAACCTCGACTCGGTATAGATCACCCGCCAGCGTTTGGCCGACGGGGTCTACATGCTGCTCGGGGCGGGTGGCAACATCGGCGTTTCGGTCGGCGCAGACGGGGTCTTCGTGATCGATGACCGGTACGCCCCTCTTACAGAGAAGATCAAGGCCGCCGTGCGGGCGCTCTCCACCGCGCCAATCCGCTTCGTGATCAACACCCACTGGCATGGCGATCACACCGGCGGCAATGAGAACCTGGCGCACGACGGAACCCTGATCATCGCGCAAGAGAACGTCCGCAAGCGGATGAGTGTCGAGCAGTTCATCGCGGCGTTCAATTCCCGGGTCCCGCCCAAGCCCGTGGTCGCGCTGCCGGTGGTGACCTTCGCCGACGGAGTGACCTTCTACCTGAATGGCGATACCATCCAGGTGCTGCACGTCAAGGCGGCCCACACCGACGGCGACGCCATCATCTACTTCAGGAAGGCCAACGTCATTCACGCCGGCGACACCTTCTTCAACGGATTCTACCCCTTCATCGACGCATCCACCGGAGGTTCGCTCGACGGCATGACCGCCGCGGCCGACCAGATCCTGAGTCTGGCCAACGACCAGACCCGGATCATCCCCGGTCACGGTCCCCTCGGCGGCCGGGCCGAGGTCAAGGCCTTCCGCGACATGCTGGCCACCGTACGCATCCGGCTGGCCCGGGCCAAGATCCAGGGCCTTACGGCGGAACAGGTCATGAATGCCAACCTGCTGGCCGACCTGGACTCCACCTGGGGGAAGGGGTTTCTGACCCCGGCGCAGTTTGTGGCGATCGCGTATGGCAGTCTGGGCAAACCGTGAGTGTCGTAAGGAGTAAGGAGTGAGAAGTTAGGAGTCAGGAGTGAGGCGTCAGCGGCGAGCAGTGAGCAGTCAGGAGTGAGAAGTGAGGCAGGGAGTGAGAAGTGAGACGTAAGCGGGTCCGTTGTCATCCCGAGCCCGAGCGAAGCGAGGGGGAGGGATCTCCGAGTCTGCCAGTCTCGAGGCATGGCTGCCTCGGAGATCCCTCGGGCCTGCGGCCCTCGGGATGACATGCCTCATCCTTCACTTCTCACTTCTCACTCCTCACTCCTTACTCCTCACCCCTCACTAGCCCGCCCCCGGCAGCCCCAGCAGCACCGGCTTGTGGAACAGGCTCCGCTCGTGACCGATGATGAACCAGTTCACGAAGATGTCCTCCTGTAGCGCGAGCCTGGCCGGCACCGTCCCCGCTGGCAGAACGAACATCAGCGTCGTGGTATAAGACTCGCCCGGCCGAAGCTCACGGGTGAGCGGGGTCGAGGTCACGCCCATCCGGCCCAGCATGGAGTCCAGGCCCTCGGCCGGAGGGTACTGTCGTCCGCCGGAGTCGATCAGCGCCAGGCGGCGGGGGTTGGGCCACAGCGGCGCCTCGCGTCCGCGGGTGGGCGAGATGGTGTTCTCGTCGAACCGGGTCCGGAGCCGCACCGCCCAGGTGGTCCGTTCGCCCGGCGCCGTCGTCTGAACCGGTTCCACCTGTTCCACCAGGTATGCGAGGTGGCAGTCCAGCTCGCAGAAGTACTTCTCGGTGCCGGGGGGCAGGACCTGTTCCCGACTCACCAGACTCACCACCCCGAGAACCGCCAGGTACCCAGCGCACATCCCCACCGCGGCCTGCAGGCCCCGGCGGGTGAGCGGCCGATTGCGGTGGGTCACGCCCCACAACATCGCGACCAGCGCGAGCCCGACGACACCGATGGTACCGAGAAAGGCCAGCACGGACAGGACGACGAGCATGTTGGGGTGCATCGGGGGATCTCCTCGAGACGGTCAGGCGACGGGAATGGGCGGGACCATGGTGACCGGCGCCCTGGTATCGCGCCGCACCTGCCGCCCCGCGGGCCAGCGAGGCACGTCCGGGAACGACCCGCGACCGAAGAACACCTTGCGCGCCACCCGGTCGAGCGGGGGCACTCTGAGGGCGGCGCAGGCGAGCTCCAGCAGCGCGGGGTGCCGCAGGCGGGACAGGAGGCCGCGGAGCAGAAGGCGCGTGGCAAAGCGCCGGCGGAACACCGTGCCGTCGTAGCACGCGAGGGAGCCCGGGTCACCGCTCCCGAGAAAATCGGTCGTCACCCGCGCCGCCAGGTCGGAGAGCCGCAAACAGGGATCCAGACCGCCGGCGGTGAGGGGAGAGACGGCGCCGGCGGCATCACCAATGAGCAGACCCTGAGGGCTGGCGATCCGGGAGAGCACTCCGCCCACCGGAATGAGTCCGCCACGCCGTTCCACCAGCCTCGCCCTGCTCCAGTCCACCGGGACCGGTGGAGCGTCGCGAAGAGCGGCGAGCGCCTGCGCCGGGTCGAACCGGTCGGAGTAGCCACCGACGCCGAGGTGTACCTCCTCGCCGTCGTGCACCATCCAGGCGAGGTAGCCGGGGGCGAGCTCGGTGGAAAGCAGGCAGTGAAACACCGGCGGGCCCTCGAGCGGAATGCCGGTGTAGACCTCCTCCACGCCCGCGATCCATTCCTGGTTCTGGTCCAGCCCCAGCCAGCCTGCCACCCGGGAGCGGGCCCCGTCGGCTCCAATCACGTAGCGCGGCCTGAGTGCGCCGGCACCCGCGCCAGGGCCTGAGAGCCGGGCCACCGTGCCGCGAGCGTCCGAGCCGAGACCGGAGCAATGGGTACGCGGCCGCCAGCGGACCCCAGCCTCGCGAGCCTCCTCCAGCAGCCGGCGATAGAGGAGCCCCATTCGCGCCACCCGGAACTCGGGATGCGGGCTCTCCAGTTCCAGCGTTCGGCGCCCGGGCGAATAGAGTACAACCCGGCGCACCGCGGGGCCGAAGCAGTCCTGCGGAAGCGGAAAGTCCTCCAGCGTGCGCCGCACGAATATTCCCGAGGTGCGGATCTGCCGGTCCACCCGTGACCGGCTGTCCACCAGCACGACGTCGAGCCCGGCACCCGCGAGCCGCCGCGCGGTCCACAACCCGGCCAGGCCTGCGCCGACAATCAGGACATCACACCGCGGCATCCTGACCTCCTTCTCCGCCGACCTGACGGGCACCACCCGGGCCGCCGAAACGCCGCTCGCGCCCGCGGAATTCCGCCAGGGCCTCCGCCAGGTCGGTCTCCCCGAAGTCCGGCCAGGCCTGGTCCCGGAACAGGAGTTCGGCGTAGGCCGATTCCCAGAGGAGGAAGTCACTCAGCCGGCGCTCGCCGCCGGTGCGGATCAGCAGATCGACGTCCGGGGCCGGCCGACGGTCGTGGCCGACGGCGCCGAGCTCCGCCGCGAACCGCTCGCGGGTCCCAGCGCGGGGGCCGATGCGCTGGGCCGCGCGCAGGATCTGGTCGCGGGAGGAATAGTCCAGCGCGATCCGCAGCCAGAGCCGCTGTCCACCGGCGGTAGCACGCTCGGCGGAGCCGATCGCGGCGCGGAGCGCCAGCGGCAGACGGTCCCGCCGGCCGACCACGGTGAGCCGCACACCATGATCGCGGCATTCTGCCGCCTCACGCCGGAAATGGTCGATGAACAGCGCCATCAGGGCATCCACCTCGCGGGGAGGCCGGCGCCAGTTGTCGGACGAGAAGGCATAGAGGGTCAGCACCCCGATGCCCTGCCCCGGCGCCGCCCGCACCACCCGGCGCACGGCATCGGCACCGGCCCGGTGCCCCGCCTCCCGGGGCAGTCCCTGGCGCTCGGCCCAGCGGCCGTTCCCGTCCATGATGATGGCGACGTGCAGCGAAGAACTTTGCACTGTAAAGCTCCGAGGTATGAGAGAGGCGGGATGGCGGGAGGGCGGGACGGCGGGAAAAAACTCCCGCCTTACCGCCTTGCCGCCTTCCCGCCTGTTATCTCCTGGTAGCCCTGATGAGTGCTTCCATATGCTCCAGGTACCGCTCCAGCGCCCGCCGCCCGGAAGCGGTGAGCCGGTACTCCGTCTTGGGAATCCGGCCCTCGAAGGACTTCAGGCAGGCAACGTATCCCGCCTCTTCCAGCTTGCGGGCGTGAACGCTCAGATTGCCGTCGGTGGTGCGAAGCAGACCCTTGAGCTCGTTGAAGCTCAGGGTGTCGTTCACCGCCAGGGCGCTGACGATGGCAAGGCGGAGCCGCTCGTGAATCACCCGGTCAAGGTCCGGCGCGAGCGCCGCACGGCCGCCGGTGATGCCCTTGAGCCCTTGATCTGGGCCCCGTGGCTCCGGGGCGTTCGCGGTGCGCTTGGCTGCATTCGACTTAGCCACCGTACCTCCTCGCAATCCAGACACCGAACGCGACGTGAATTCCGCCGAACCCGATCGCCATCAGCAGATTGCCCCAGCCGACCGGACTGAACAGCGCCACCGCGCCCAGCAGCATGAAGCAGGCTCCCATCACGGGAACCACCGGCACCGAGAGCGCGCCACCGGTCACGACGGCCACGCCGTAGAGCAGCAGCCACACGCCAGGCAGGAGCGTGGTGAGCCCGGCGCGGTACAACGCCACGGTGAGCAGGGCGCCGACCAGGATCGGCGGGGTGTAGGCCAGCACGAACCGGCGACCCGGCTTGGAGCTGATCGGAGTTTCCCCCGCGGCGGCCTTCCGTACCATAGCAATTCCGCCGATGGCAAAGGCGAGCCAACCCTCGGCCACCCAGGTAAGCATCCAGCGCTCCACGGTGGGCTGCCGGCTGGCGAGCCAGGCGGCCACCAGGGCGGTGACCCCCATGCCTACCCCGCCCCACCCCGGCACCGCGGTAAAGGCGCCGGCCCGCTCCATGGTGTCCCGGATGAAGCGCAGGTTCTCGATCGCCCGGTCGGTGATCGGGAGATCGGGTGCGTCGGATCGCTCCAGCCGGGGGCGAAGAGGACGGGGTTCGGGCATGGAAAAAGGATAGGGCCTGGACCCGGCTTCGTCAAGTGCTTTGCGTCACAAAGCATGGTAGGACAAGCCATGACTGCAGTGTTGTCATCCCGAGGAGCAGCGCGACGAGGGATCCCTATGGGTGCGAGTCCAAAGGGATCCCTTGTGTCTTGCCCGAGCAGTAAGTTGGGGTCGGGAGGAGCCCGTTATCCCTCTGGGTCTGAGCCCGTTAGCGAGCTGGGGCCCTCCCATCCCAGGTCCGCCGAGCCCGTACAGTTGCCCGGAATCCAC